>CAYSIX010000161.1:0-9971 GCA_964431205.1 uncultured Phycisphaeraceae bacterium | reverse complement strand
GATCAGTGGTCGCAGGAAGGCCGAACGAACCTGTGGGGCGTCGTTCCGACGGTGGTGGAGATGCAGTCCGAGGGTGGGGCGGCGGGCGCGGTGCACGGCGCCCTGCTGGGCGGGTCGATGGCGACGACGTTCACGGCGTCGCAGGGCCTTCTCCTGATGATCCCCAACATGTACAAGATCGCCGGCGAGCAGCTGCCGTTCGTCATGCACGTCGCGGCCCGGACCATCGCCACCCACGCGCTGTCGATCTTCGGCGACCACTCGGACGTGATGGCGTGCCGCCAGACCGGGTTCATCATGCTCGCCAGCAACTCGGTGCAGGAAGCGCACGACATGGCGGCGATCGCCCACGCCGCGACCTTCGACACGTCGCTTCCCGTGCTCCACTTCATGGACGGATTCCGCACCTCGCACGAAGTCGCGAAGATTCAGACGATCGAGGATCAGTCGCTGCGCGAGCTCGTCGACCAGGACGCGATCGAGCGGTTCCGGCAGCGGGCCTTGACGCCGAGTCGTCCCGTGATCGCCGGCACCGCTCAGAACCCGGACGTGTTCTTCCAGTGCCGCGAGGCCATCAACCCCACCTACCAGGTGGCCGGTTCGCGTGTCCAGGCGGTGATGGACCGCCTCGCCCGGGCGACCGGCCGCGCCTACCACCTCTACGACTACGAGGGCCACCCCGAGGCCGAGCGCGTCATCGTGATCATGGGCTCGGGCGCGGAGACGGCCGCGACGACGGCGCTGCACCTGGCCGAGCGCGGTGAGAAGGTCGGCGTCCTGAAGGTGCGGCTGTATCGTCCGTTCGTGGGCGATGCGTTCCGCGCGGCGCTGCCGGGGTCGGTTCAGAAGATCGCGGTGCTCGATCGCACGAAGGAACCCGGTGCGCCGGGCGAGCCGCTCTACCTCGACGTCGTCGCCGCGATGGATCAGGCCCGACACGAGAAGTGGCGGCGGAACGTGTATCCTCGCGTCATCGGTGGACGATACGGCCTGTCCTCCAAGGAGTTCACCCCCGCGATGGTCAAGGCCGTCTTCGATCACCTGGCCGCCACCATCCCCGTTCACGACTTCACCGTCGGCATCCTCGACGACGTCACGCACAAGTCCCTGGAGTGGGATCCCGACTTCAGCATCGAGAGCGACTCGACCCATCGGGCGATCTTTTTCGGCCTCGGTTCGGACGGCACCGTCGGCGCCAACCGCAACTCGATCAAGATCATCGCCGAACAGACCGGCCAGCACGGTCAGGGTTACTTCGTGTACGACTCGAAGAAGGCCGGCGCTCAGACCACCTCGCACCTGCGGTTCGGGCCCGAGCCTGTTCGCAGCCCGTACCTGATCGACAAGGCCCGCTTCGTCGGCTGCCATCAGTTCGTGTTTCTCGATCGGTTCGACGTGCTCGAACACGCCGAGCCGGGCGCCACGTTTCTGCTCAATGCGCCGTACGGCCCCGACGAGGTCTGGGACCGCCTGCCGCGCCAGACGCAGCAGCAGCTCATCGACAAGGGCATCCGCTTCTTCGTGATCGATGCGCTGCGCGTCGCCCGTGAGGCGGGTATGGGCACGCGGATCAACACGATCATGCAGACCTGCTTCTTCGCGATCTCCGGCGTGCTGCCCCGCGACGAGGCGATCGCGCAGATCAAGGCCTCGATCGAGAAGACCTACAGCAAGAAGGGGGCGGAGATCGTGGAGCGCAACTTCGCGGCGGTGGACATGACGCTCGAGCACCTGCACGAGGTCAACGTGCCCGACCGCGTCACCTCGACGATCGAACGGTCGCCGACGGTGCCCGCCGAGGCGCCCGACTTCGTGCAGCGCGTCACGGCGATGATCATGGCTGGCCACGGCGATCTGCTGCCGGTCAGCGCCCTGCCCGTCGATGGCCGCTGGCCGACCGGCACGACCAGGTGGGAGAAGCGCGGCATCGCCGCCGAGATCCCGATCTGGGACCCCGGCGTCTGCATCCAGTGCAACAAGTGCGCGCTCGTCTGCCCGCACGCCGCGATCCGGGCCAAGGCCTTCGATCCCGCGGAACTGAACGGCCACGGTGACGAGCTGCCCACGATGGACTACAAGGCCAAGGACCTGCGCGGGCTCAAGTACACGCTTCAGGTCGCGCCCGACGACTGCACCGGCTGCAACCTGTGCGTCATGGTCTGCCCGGCCAAGAACAAGGCCGAGCCCAGGCGCAAGGCGATCAACATGGAGGATCGCCTGGCCCACCTCGACGTCGAGCGCCGGCGATTCGCCCGCTTCCTCGACCTGCCCGAGCTGCCGCGCGAACGCGTCGTCCGGCTGGACGCCAAGGGCTCGCAGTTCTTCGAGCCGCTGTTTGAGTTCAGCGGGGCCTGCGGCGGCTGCGGCGAAACGCCGTACATCAAGCTGCTCACGCAACTGTTCGGCGATCGGCTGCTCATCGCCAACGCCACCGGCTGCTCCTCGATCTACGGCGGCAACCTGCCCACCACCCCCTACACCACCAACCGCGACGGGCGAGGTCCGGCCTGGGCCAACTCCCTGTTCGAGGACAACGCCGAGTTCGGTTTCGGCCTGCGCCTCTCGCTCGACGCCAGGCGGCTCAACGCGATCGAGTTGCTGCGACGGCTGTCACCGCAACTCGGCGACGACGTGCTGGATTCGATCCTCAACGCCGACCGATCCACCGACCCCGCCCGCGCCGCCTTGCGCCACCGCCTCGACACGCTGGGTCAGAAGCTGCAGAACATGCCTCAGCCCGAGGCCCGGCAACTGCTCGCGCTGCTCGACGCGCTCGACGACAAGAGCGTCTGGATCATCGGCGGCGACGGGTGGGCGTACGACATCGGCTACGGCGGGCTCGATCACGTGCTCGCCTCCGGGGCCAACGTCAACGTCCTCGTGCTCGACACCGAGGTCTATTCCAACACCGGCGGGCAGCAGTCCAAGAGCACGCCGCTGGGCGCCGCCGCCAAGTTTGCCGCCGCCGGCAAGCAGATCCATAAGAAAGACCTGGGCCTGATGGCGATGAGCTACGGGCACGTGTACGTCGCCTCGGTCGCCTTCGGCGCCAAGGACAACCAGACCGTCCAGGCGATGCTCGAGGCCGAGCAGTACGAGGGGCCGTCGCTGATCATCGCCTACAGCCACTGCATCGCGCACGGGTACGACCTGCGTCACGGCGCGGATCAGCAGCGGCTGGCGGTGGAGTCGGGCGTGTGGCCGCTGTACCGGTTCGACCCGCGACTCGCCCGGGAGAACAAGACGCCGCTTTGTCTGGACAGCCCGCCGATCCGCGCCCGCGTACGCGACTACCGCCGCAACGAGACGCGGTTCCGCATGGTCGAGAAGGTGGACCCGCAGCGGTATCGCCTCCTCGAAGAGCAGGCCGAACGCGAAGCCGCGCTCCGTGTGAGCCTGTACCAGCAGTTGGCGCACCTGTCCGTGACGCCGCCGCAGGAGGCGTCGAGCCAGGCGGAGCCGAAACCCGCAGCCTCCGCCGCCGAGCCCGGAGACGACCGATCATGAACCTCGAGACGACTTATTGCGGCCTGCGGCTGGCGCACCCGTTCATGCCCGGCGCGTCGCCGATGGTCGATGACCTCGACACGGTGCGCCGGCTCGAAGCGGCCGGCGCGTCCGCCATCGTCATGCACTCGCTGTTCGAGGAGCAGGTCGTTCACGAGCAGATCCGCACCCACGCCTCCGTCGACGCCACCGCCCACAGCCACCCCGAGGCCCTCTCCTACCTGCCCGATCCCTCGGAGTTTCACCTCGGCCCCAACGACTACCTGCGACAGATCGAGAAGATCAAACGCGCCGTCCGCGTCCCCGTGATCGGCTCGCTCAACGGGGTGAGCAACCACGGCTGGCTGCGGTACGGCCGGCTCATCGAGCAGGCGGGCGCCGACGCCCTCGAGCTGAACGTCTACGAGCTGAGCACCGCGCCGGGCGAGTCCACCGCCGACATCGAAGCGCAGATCGTCGAGCTCGTTCGGGAACTCAGCGGCTCGCTGACCATCCCCGTCGCGGTCAAGCTGCTGCCGATGTTCGCGGGCCTCAGCGATCTGGCCTCGCGGCTGTTCGCCGCCGGCGCCCAGGGCCTGATCCTCTTCAACCCCGTCTTCAACCCCGTGATCGACATCGAGAACCTGACGATCGAACGGGCGTACCCGTTGAGCCAACCGTCCGATCTGCCCCCGCGGCTCCGCTGGCTCGGCGTGCTCTCGCCCGTGGCGCGCGGGCGACTGGCGGTCAGCGGCGGCGTCCACAGCGTCGACGACGCCATCCGCGCCCTGATGTGCGGAGCCGACGCCGTCCAGCTCGTCTCGGTTCTGCTTCGCCTGGGACCCGAGTACCTGCGGACGATGATCGACGGCGTGGTTGAGTGGATGAGTGAGTTCGAGTACGAGAGCATCGATCAGATGCGCGGCTCAATGAATGTCACCCGATGCCCGAACCCCGAAGTCTACACGCGCACGGGCTACATCCAGACACTGGCCAGCTTTCCCGCGTGATCGGCCCGGCCACCGTCGCCGACTTGTCCTGCGTGCCGATGAGGCGGAGCACCCGCCCGGCCAATCGAAGCGAGCCGCCATCTCCAAGATCAATTCACGTTCGGCGCACACATGCAGGAGCTCGTCGGCCGCTGCTCGACCCGAATCCACGCCTGATCGAGCTTCGGGGCGATCGCGGCGGCCTCGCCGTTCCGGCCCTGGGCCTGCAGCGACTGCTGCAATCCCAACAGTGACCAACCGTTGCCCGGGTGGTCGGCCTGATCCTCGCGGTACAGTCTCTCCGCTCGCTTGTACCGGCCGGTCTCCATCAGCAGGGCGCCCATCGAGTGACGCACCGGGATCATCCAGCCGGGCGGCTCGTCATACAGCAGGGCGTCCTCGTGCTCGATCGCCTTCGTCAAGGCTGCCCAGGCGTCCTCGAGTCGGCCCTCGCGGTAGGCCAGCTCGCCTTCGAGCATGAGCCGGCCGATGGGCAACACGTCGTGGGCCTTGTTGGAGAAGACCCACCAGTCCGTCGGAACGCGCTGGGTCTGCGCCTCATAGAGCCTGATCTCCCGGCGGGCCTCCTCGGTGCGTCCCAGCGCGGCGAGGGCGATGCCACGGGAATAGTGGTGAATCGCCCGCATCATCGGCCGATTCTCCGGGGGCGCCGGCTCACTGAGGATGTCCCGCCACTTGCCAAAGCGAATCTGCACGTGCCGTGTCGTCGGGATGATCCCTTCGATCAGGAAGGCCACTTCGTCCAGCACCGGGTCCGGCACGGCGACCTCCAACCGGCGGGCGGCGGCGATCGCCGGCCCATAGCGACCCTCCATCATCGACGCGAACGCGAGAAAGTGAAGGTTGTGGGCGTGGTAGATGTAGTAGGTGCCCGGGTCGGTGCCGACCCGGAAATAGGCATCGTCGGCCGCGACCGCGGCCTCGTTCGCGATCGTCGCGTCGGCGTACCGTCCGATGCGGGCGTAGAGGTGCGAGGGCATGTGGACCAGATGACCCGCAGCCGGGGCGTGTTCCCGGAGCGAGTCCGCCGCCTGCTCGGCCTTGCCCGGGTTCGGCCCCGCCTCCATCGCGTGGATGTACAGGTGCGCCGCCTGGGGATGCGTCGGATGCGACGCCAGCGTTCGCTCCAACGCCCCGACAAAGTCGGCCGTCCGTCCCTTGGCCGTCAGTTGGGGCGTCCAGTAGTCCCACGGCTGCAGGTTCATCATGGCCTCGACGTACAGCACCGCGACGTCCGGATGCTCACCGAACCTGGCATAGACCTGTTCCATCGCCTGGCCGTACGCCTCGTCGTACGGACGCTGTTCCGCGGGCACGGGCCAGGCCGTCCGCTTCACGACCGCATGAATCAGTGCCCGCTCCACTTCGGATTCGTCGTCCAACTCGGCGAGCGCCCGATGGGCGGCGGCGTGGGAATCCCGCCATTGGGCCTCGCTCATCTCCGGAATGTTGATGTGCATACCGTTGGCGTAAGCGATGCCCCACCAGGCCATCGCGGCGCCGGGGTCCAGGGCGGCCGCCTCCTGAAACGCCCGGATCGCCTCGCCGTGGTTAAAGCCGTACACCAGGACCAGGCCCTGGTTGAACCACGCCTGCGCCTCGGGGGAGTCGGTGGTGATCTTGAAGTGGTGCGTGGCGAGGCTCTTTTCCAGCCGCGAGCCGCTCTGGCCAACCTGGTATTCGATCCGAGCGGGGGCTTGTGCGGCGGTTGATCCGGGTTGCGGGTCCGACACCGACGGCGTGCAGGCCCCAACCCCGACCAGGCACCCGACGATCACTGCCAATCGGTAGTACATTGCGTGTTCCTGGTATATGGGAGAAAGACAGTGGCCCCACCGGCGCCTGATCGGCCACAAACACTTCTACCCTGACAAGGGCGTTCGGCCAAGTTCGATCAACGAGATGCGGTGAGTATAGCACGGACCGCTGATGACACACGGTAACCGTTCACACCCACGGGCGAGTTGGGCGGGATCGATCCGATGATGTCGCCGTGGACAGGGACGCCCGTATCGCTGAGCTGGAGGCTGGGGTCGCGGCGTGGAGCAAGGATTCGCCCACGTCTTCCAGGCCGCCGTCGAGCGACATCGTCAGGCCGACGCCGGGCAAGGCGGGTTCGAGCCGCTGGGGCCGCGGCGCGAAGCGCAAGGCCGGCTCACGCTGGCTCGAACGCTTCCTGAGGGTCCGCGAGACCTGCCGCCGGCGGGGCCGACCGCTGTTCGATTACCTCGTGCGTGCCATCCGACACCACGCGGCCGGCCAACCGGTCCCGCGGTTGGCGTGAACGGTGACCGGTCATCCAGGCCACCCTCCGCAATCCACCTGGGCCGACCATGTGCGCACAAAACCGCCGTTTCGCCCCAATATGAAGGCGCGCGTTTTTTCTGCGCCCCGCGGACGCGTGTGCCGCCGATCGGAACGTCGCTTCCGGGAGTCGCAACGGTATGAGCAGCAGCCGGTCAAGTCGCGGGTTGAAACGGATCGGGTCGTGTCGTCGCGGCTCCGTCGTTGCGGCGAGATGTCCGCGACTGGTCTGGTTTGAGGGAGCGCGCGGTGGAAACGTGACCAGTTTCGCAACCAGTTTCGTGACCAGTTCGAGACCAGCGCCGGCTCCGTCGAGCGTGGCGGACCGAACCTGGCCGGCGGCGCGGGGACTGCCGGCGGTTGTGGGTGAAGCGTTCGGGTCACGGGCGGCGACGGTGACGGCGGTCGTCTCGGGCGATGACGAGGCAGAGGCTGAGCAGGGCGAGCGTCGCCGGCTCGGGGATCACGAGCAGGGAAGTGTTGGAGATCAGCAGGGAAAAATCCTGGGTGAAGTCGCCGCCGCCGACGTGGATGGTGTAGGTCTGGCCGGGGTCGGTGGCGTCGATCAGGACCTGCTCGAGGTTGCTGACGTGGTCGGGCCGGTCGCGTCGGGCCGGGGCGTCGGCCAGGAGGCGGTCGATGGTCCATGGGAAGTGGGTGTGGCCGTGGGGGTCGGTGATCCGGAGGTCGAGGTCATGGACCAGGGGCGTGGACCACTGGCCGAGCGGCGCGGGCGGATCGGTCCAGGTCAGGGTGGCCTTGAGCGGGTCGCCGGTGGCGGTGATCGACCAGGAGCGGTCCTCACCGGTGAAGGTGTCTTCGATGAGGCGACGGGCGGGCGAGCCGGCGGCGTCTTCGGTGAGAAAGGCAGCGGCCTCGGCGGCGTTGACCAGGCCGTAGCCCGTGACGGGGTCGGGGCCGGGCGTGTGGGCGTCGGTGGCGGTGTGGACGATCAGGCCCTTGAGGGAGGCGGCGCGGGGCGAGTCGCCGGCGTGCAGGTTTCGGTGGTGCTGGAGCAGCAGGGCGGCGGCGCCGCTGACGGCGGGGGTGGCCATGGAGGTGCCGCTGAGCACGCGATAGGCGTCGTCTGCGGCGTCGGAGGTGGAGAAGACGGTGCGGCCGCCGGCGACGACGTCCGGGCGAATCCGTCCGTCGCGGGTCGGGCCCTTGTTGGAGAAGTCGATCGGCTCGATGCGGGTGGGCTGGTGGGGGTCGAGCAGATGGTCCTCGACGGCGCCGACGACGAGGCTGTTCTTGGCCGTCTGTCCCCCGCCGGACTGGATGGAAAAGAATCCGCGTGTGCCCTGGTTGCCGGCGGCCCAGACGCTGAGCAGATGGGGGAAGTCGTAGAGGACCTCGTCGATCCAGAAGGCCGAGGCGTTGTACTCGCCGCCGAGGCTGTTCTGGTTTCCGTAGGAGTGGGAGGTGATGTCGAGCAGGGGGGCGTCGGTGCGCATCTCGGTGTGGTCGTTGAGCCAGTTGCGGCTGCGGATGCGGGCGTCGGGGGCGATGCCTCGGGCGCGGGGGTCGATGCCGGCGGCGGCGAGGGTGCCGGCGACGTGGGTGGTGTGCGCGTCATCGCGGAAGGGGGCGGTGTCGAGGACGGTGACGCGGCCGGCCAGCTCGCGGTGGGTGTGGCGGACGCGGCCGCCGTCCCAGATGCCGACGGTGACGCCGTCGCCGGTGAGGTTCAGACCCAGCGACCCGCCGGGGGCCAGGTCGTCGGCGTTGATGGTGTCGGCGGCGTCGCGGTTGGCGGCGGCGTGCGGCGCCGGGCCGAGCAGCGTGACAGCGATCGCCGCGACCGCGGCGCGGTCACGCCATCTCCGGTCCAACCGGTGCCCGAGTCGGGCCAGGGGCATCCCACCTCCGTTCCGGGACGAGGCGATCGTCTGGTTCAGGCGCGCGAACGCTCAAGTTTACCCCACGGCGGCGTTTGGGCCAGCCGGATCGGCTCGATGGGCGCAGAAAAGAACCCGCGACGCGCTGCCCCTTGGGATCGCAAGTATGCCGACGTTGCGGCTGCGGGAGTGGTATGGACAGGTCGCGGGTGTCCTTACCCATTTTATCGACCGGCCGGGCCCGGCGGAAGCAGAATTTCTCGGTCGGGGCGGCCTGTGGAAAAGCTGTCGCGGCCTGTCGGACAGCCCGCGCTCGCTGGCCCGCCCCGTCGCAGGGGCTACCCTCCGGCCATGGCATTCAACAGCGGACGTGTCAGCTTCGTACGCCTCGCGGTCAGCGGTGACGCTCCCTCGGCCGTGGACGACTCGCTCCTGAGCACCCTCGCCGAGCACGCCTTCAAGGAGCACGCGATCGGCGCCCCGGAGGAGGTCGAGGCCGGCTTCGTCACCGGCGCCCACCTGTTCGACACGGCGTTCGACTACGAGAAGAACGGCTACGGCCCGCGGCTGCTGTTCGCCCTGCGGATCGACACGCACAAGGTGCCGGCGGACGTCAAGCGGGCGTACCGGCTGATCAACGAGCAGGCGGCGGCCGACGCCAACCCGTCGGGGTACGCCACGCGGGGCCAGAAGCGGGAGGCGGCGGAGCTGGCCGACCGTCAGATGCACGAGGACCTGGCTTCGGGCAAGTTCCGCCGGTCGAAGCTGGTGCCGGTGCTGTGGGACCTGTCGGCGCAGACGGTGTACAGCGGGTCGGGCGGCCAGTCGGTGACCGAGGCGCTGGCGCGGTGCATGCGAGAGGCGTTCGGGGTTGAGCTGTCGCCGCTGACGGCCGGGGCGCGTGCGGGCCAGCATCTGCGCGGTCTTGGGCGCGGCCGTGACTACGAAGACCTGCTGCCCTCGGCCTTCACGACGCCGCCGGCCAAGGCCCGGGCGGACCTGGACGAGGAGGGCCTGCCGCACCACGACGTGGAGCTGCCGGTGGTGCCGTGGACGCTCAAGGCGGTGGACGAGAAGGACTTTCTGGGCAACGAGCTGCTGATCTGGCTGTGGTGGCGGATCGAGGCGATGGACGGGGCGATCGCGATCGAGACGCCGGCGGGGCGACGGGACGTCTCGGTCGCGTTTGACCGGGTTCTGGACATGGACTGCGCGTGGGGGGTGACGGGCCGGCAGTCGCTGCGAGGGGATGGGCCGACTCGCTGGCGGGAGGCGGCCGAGGCGTTGGCGATCGGCAAGTGGCCGCGGAAGGCCGGGCTGCTGCTGTCGG
>CAYSIX010000160.1:0-10034 GCA_964431205.1 uncultured Phycisphaeraceae bacterium | reverse complement strand
ACCTTCAGGCCGGCGACCTCGCCGGCCTCCTTGGTCGCCTGGCGCTGCGAGTCGTTGAAGTACGCCGGGACCGTGATCACCGCGCGCTCAACCTTTTCGCCCAGGTAATCCTCGGCGGTCTTCTTCAGGTCGCCCAGGATCATCGCGCTGATCTCCTGGGGCGTGTAGTCCTTGCCGCGCACCCGCACCTTCACCGGCTCGTCGGAGGCGCCGACCACCTCGTAAGGCACGTGCTTCTCTTCCTCCTGCACCTCGTTGTGCCGCCTGCCCATGAACCGCTTGATGGAGAAGACTGTGTTCTTGGGGTTGGTGATCTGCTGGTGCTTGGCGGGCTGCCCGACCAGGCGCTCGCCCTTGTCCGTGAACGCGACGATGGACGGCGTGACGCGGTTGCCGGAGCTGTTGATCAGCACCTTCGGCTGACCGGCTTCCATGATCGCGACCACGGAGTTGGTCGTTCCCAGGTCGATGCCGACGATCTTTGACATGGCGTGTCCCTCTGATGCTCTCTTGGATGCTTGGTGTGTCGTGCTCAGTGTCGTCCCGATCGCGGATGGGGCGGCCAGCACCCCGGACGGCCCCTCGGCCGTCGGTGCTCACCGCGCCGCACCCGCTGAACAGGCCGCAAAGCCGGTGCCAGCGCCGCCGCCGCCTGTGACCCCCTTCACGCCGCCGGACGCCGCCCCCGCCTGCCATGCCCGCGACCGGCCACGCTCGGCCTGCCACTTTGGCAATGGCCGAGGGCTGACGCTTGAGGGGTCAGGCGTAAGGTTGGACGCACGGCGATGACCGCGAGCACAGCGACAGTCCGTCGCCCCGGACGCCCGGTGATGGCCGCGAGCGCAGCGAGCCGCCTTCGCCGGGATAAGCCCGTGCGTCGTGGGGGGGCCTCGTGCCGGTTGACGCGTGCCTCAAGCCGCATTCCTGACCCCGGTCCGTGACCCCTGACGGCCGCCCCGCGACCGGCAGCTCGCCGCCCCCACCGCCCGCAACCCCTACGTTTTCCGAGCTTTTCTCCACAGCCGATTTGAAAGTTCCAGCGTTTTTCGGCAGAATTGCGATATTGTGTGCAACCCGACGGCACCGGACACCGCCGGACCTTTGTCACCACACAGTCCGAGTCCCTTTTCCGCAAGGAGCGCCCCATGGCAAAACGCAAGGCTTCGGCCAACAACAAGCCCCCCACCAAGAGCGAGATCTTCTCCGCCATCTCCGAGAAGACCGACCTGCCCAAGCGCGACGTCGCCGCCGTCTTCGAGGAGCTCGAGCCGATCATCAAGAAGAGCCTCAAGAGCAACGGCGTGTTCGCGCTGCCGGGCATCTGCAAGATGGTCGTCCGCAAGAAGCCGGCGGTGAAGGCGCACACGCGGCCCGACCCGTTCAACCCCGGGCAGATGATGCAGGTCAAGGCCAAGCCCGCCAGCAAGACCGTCAAGATCCGGCCGCTCAAGAAGCTCAAGGAGATGGTCTGATCCACCGCGGGATCGGGCCGGCGCACGCCCAACCGCGTGCACGCCGACGCCCGGTCCCGACGTTTTCGTTTCACCGTAACACGCGACCGTCGTGACAAAGGCGAACCCCCGGCCCGCTCCGAGGCCGGGGGTTCTTGCTTTTTCGGGCCGGGTGATTCGGTGATGTGGCGAGGTAGACAGGTCCTGCTTCGTGGTTCCTGTCCCCCCACAACGGGGCACTTCGTGCCGCCCGCTCAGCGTCCCACGCCCGCCGCTGACGGCCCGACCCTCGATCGCCAATCACCCATCGCAAATCGCTACAATCGCGGCCCCCCATGGCTCGCCCCCGCCCGTTCAACCCGACCCGCCTCGTGATCGGCCTCGCGCCGCTCGCCGCCCTCCTGCTTTCCGCCTGCGCCGCGCCGCCGCCCGAACCCAACCTGCCCAGGATCTCCGACATCCGCTCCTCCCGGCACGACGCCATCGTCCGCGAGGCCCTCGAACGCACGCCCGACGTCACCGCCCTGGTCACCGTCCGCCAGGTCGACCTGCACCTCGACGTCGTCACCGACGAGGCCTGGGACCTGATCGACGAGTCGGTCATCCCCCGGCTGACCCGCGCCGTCTGGCAGAACAACGGCCTGCGTGTCGGCGTCGTCGATGCCGCCAAGCTGCCCGACATCGCACGCGTTGTGGGCGAACCCATGGCCGTCCGCGACGCTCAACTCACCGCCTCCGACATTCCCACCGCCATCCGACGATCACCGCCGCTGCGCACCACCGTCCCGGTTGACCTGACCGTCCCGCCCTACGCCCCACGCATCGAGCACGCCGAGGGCGGACGCATGCAACTGCTGGCGCGCGTCGAACGCGACACCGCCGGCCGACTCCTGCTCGACCTGATCCCCCATCACCACCTGCCGCGTCCCACCTTCCACGCCCGACACCCCATGGAAAAGGCGCTGGACGGCCGGGTCTTCGAGTCCATCGCCGTCCGCGTCGCGCTGTCCCGCCGGCAACTGCTCGTCGTCGGATTGCACCGGCCCGGCGGCGAGGAATCGCCCCCGCCCGCCGCGGAGCAGACCAAAGATGCACAAGCCCGCGCGATGACCGCAAACCCGAGCGAACGCTCTTCGCCGGCGGATCGCCCGACCGCCGATGATGACGCAGAGAACCCCGCCAGCCCCCCCACCGCCGACCGCGACACCGACGACGCACAGCAAGACAACGACGTCACCCCACCCGCGCCAGAGCCCGAGTGGACGCCCCCGCCCGTCCCCCCGATCCACCTCGGCCGCGCCCTGCTCACCGCCGAACGCGCCCACGAACCGCTTCAGATGATCCTGTTCATCTCCATCGAACCCCTCGACCGCCCCGCCTCCACCAGCCCCTCCGACTGGCAGGAACGCGGATGACTCGACGACACGCCGTCGGCATGTCCATGCGACGGCTGCTCGACTTCTCCGAGCTCATCCTCCCCACCCTCGAGCCCGAGTGCGAGCAGACCATGTCCTGGTTCGTCTTCGTCGTCCGGCTGATCGACCTCTACGGCCGGGTCGAGCGCGACCGCATCATCGCCGGCCTCCGCCGTCACGACGTCGGCGCCAGCAACTACTTCCCCTGCATCCACCTCCAGCCCTTCTACCGCCAGAAGTTCAAGTTCAAGCACGGCGACTTCCCCATCGCCGAGTCGATCAGCGACCGCACGATCGCCCTGCCGTTCTACAATCGCCTCGACGAGACGCAGATCGAGCTGGTCTGCCACACGCTGAAGATCATGCTCCAGCGCGAGCAACTGCTCAAGCGGTCGTGACGCGCGAGAGTGTGGTGCGGCGGGCCATCTCGGAGCCGGTGGGGCGGGCGTCTCGCCCGCCATGGGCCGTCGGGTGCGCCGCGATCAACGCCTTCGGAAAAATGCGGGTCCTTGCTGAAAACAGCATTGACTTCACGGCTTTGCCCGGATACGTTGAGAAAAGCGACCCGCACCGGATGGGCCGCGGGCAGGCTCGCGCCGGGCGGGCTGGGGACACATCTCGATCCAGAGAGGAGCATCATGTTTCGTTTCACGTCCGAGCCAGGGCAGGCGGGCGCGGGTTTGTGCACCCGTAAGTCCATAATGGGGGGGGGCTTTACGGCATTTGAAATATTTGGGCCGGCGGACGACGGGCGGGACGCCTGTCCCACCTGTCTTTGAACCCCTGGAGCCGCGCCTGATGCTCCGCGGGGTGACCGAGGCCGTGGACCTGGGCGACTCGTACCGCGTGGGCGATCGGGAGATCGGGCTGCTGCGCGTGCCGGGTGAGATCATGGTCGAGTTCACGGACGCCGACGCCAAGGCCCGCATGCTCGACCCGCAACTCAAAGACGGCGAGCTGCTGGCAGGATTCCAGGCGATCGAAGGCCCCAAGAGCAACCGGGTCCACCTCATGTCCTCCCAGGACCTGAATCTTAAAGACACCGAAGCGCTTCTGCAGCAGCTAAACGCGGACGCTGACGTATCGTGGGCCGTACCCGTGTTCCGCAACTCCGAGAGCGGCCTGCGGCAGATCATCACGGACGAAATCATCATCGATCTGGCCGACGGGGCTTCGCTGGAAGACGTGGACGCAGACCTGGTCGGTGAAGTGATCGATTATCGCCGTCTGCGCGGCTTGGAGGACGAGTCCATCTTGAAGCTGGCCGCCGCGGGTCCGGAACTGTTGGAAATGAGCCGACAGCTCTGGGCGTTGTCGGCACTTGATTGGGCGGAACCGAACTTTACAAGCGAGGTACGCCCAGCTTCGACGGACCCGCTCTTTCCCGAACAGTGGCACCTGAACAACACGGGTCAGTCCGGCGGCATTGCGGACTCTGACATTGACGCCGTTGAGGCTTGGAATGACACGGAGCCAAGCGAGGACGTGGTGATCGCCATCTGGGACACCGGGATTCAGGATCATCCTGATTTGAACCTCTGGGTCAACCCCGGCGAGATACCCGACAATCAACTGGATGATGACGGAAACGGCTGGGTGGACGACATTCACGGTTGGAACTTTGTGCTGGACAATAATGACGTAAGTCCAGTTGGTGTACCTGGACAAAGTGGGGTCGGCGTCGAAGCACATGGTACGCCCGTCGCCGGCATAGCCGCCGCCAAGGGCTTCAATGGGCTGGGCGGCCGAGGCGTTTCCTACGGCAGCCAGGTCATGGCGCTGAAGATCTTCGACGGCTCTGCAGATTCTCCCTTAGCGGATGAGTCCGGCATGGCGGAGGCTGTTCGCTACGCAACCGGACTCAAGAATGGTGTGTCTGGCCTTTGGAACAGCGCTGACGTCCTGAACATCAGTTGGTCCTTCTCAGAAAGCAATGCTTTCAACGCGGCCCTCTATGGTGCGTGGGACTTTGGCCGGTTTGCCAAAGGTCTGCCTGTCTTCGCCAGTTCCGGCAATCGGGCATCAAATTACACAACCAGAATACCACTGGAAGAGCAACTGACGGCCGGCCACACCTACTCCTGGGTCCTGGAATACAGAAAGAATGGATCAGTCTCTCAGGTCGAAGACCTGTTTCGACTTGGCGAGCTGCGAAACAGTGACGGCAATATCTATCGCATCAACGAAGAGAAGGTGACCGACCTGGAAGCCATCGGGTGGGACCTGAACCCGTTCCCCGGCGTGGATGACTTCGGCTGGCGCGTCGAAGACGATCCGGGCAAGGGCTTCAGCACCGGTCGGTATCAACTGGTGTCAGATGTCATTTCCCATAACCAGAGCGCCTGGCTGATGGCGCCCCCGTTCACCTCCGCGGCCGGCACCATCGAATCGCCCACATTCTTCCTTTGGTCGTCTGCTGAATTCAGCGACAAGCTTCATTTTCACCTGTATGACCACGACACGTCGTCGCTGATCATGGACGTATCACCAAGTATGCATGGCGAAAACAAGCCCATCAGCACCGACGTGGATTACCCTGCGAACAACCCGTTCGTGATCGCGGTTGGCGCCAGCAGCGATTTCGACTTCCGCTCGCATTACAGCCGTTGGGGCGAAGAGCTAGATCTCGTCGCCAGCACGGGCGCGGACGTGAACGAAGACTTCTTCACCTCACCATGGACGACGGATCTTCTGGATACTGACGGCTTTAACGACGCTCCGAGCACCGAAGGCGGCGATTATACGCAGTTCACGGGCACCTCAGCCGCGAGCCCGGCCGCGGCCGGTGTGGCGGCACTGCTTCTTGGTAAGAACCCAAACCTCTATGAGTTTCAGATCCGATCGATCCTGCAATCCACGGCTGACAAGATCGGCGGTGTCGCGTATGACTCATCGGGAAAGAGTCCATACTTTGGCTATGGCCGGCTCAATGCGGCGGCCGCTCTCCAGAGCATCTCCGGCCCCGCAGCGACGCCGATCCTCTTGGAGTCAGGTCCTTTGGACTTGTTCCGTCTTTCGACGGTCGGCGACCTCGATCAGGATGGCGACGTGGATGGATTTGATGTTGGCCTTGCGCAGTTGCGCATGGCCGAGACGACATGAGATTCGGGAGATTGGAAGATGCGACGTACGCCTCTGATCATGATTGTAGTACTTCTCGTTTTACTGAGCGCACAGCCATCGTCAGGCGCTTTGGCCGAACTGTTGATGGTCGCGGGTGGCCGCCAGTTTGAGCTCTTCGCGCGCGCTGACCTGGAAGGCAACGGCGGGATTGCATCGTTCAGCATCGACCTGGCCGGGATTGAGTCCGTGATTAATTTGAGCCCTTTCACATTGGTGGTTCCCGAAGGATTCGTGGGGTTCGTTGATCGGTCAGAGCCCGATGCGTTACCTATCTTCGGCCGGCAACCTCTTGATCGCCCGGAGGCTTTGACATATGGCTTCGGTCAGCGCCCCGGCCTATTCAATGCCGCGATTCTCTTTGGCATACCTGCGTGGGGCTCGCCGATTCTGTTGGCCGAAGGTACGCATAGTGGCCTCGATTCTATTCAGCTCCTGGACGCGGAGATCTTCGTCTTCGAGGAAGAGGGCTCGACGAACGTGATCCCCGCAGAAGTAGAGTTCATCATCATCCCCGAGCCGGGGACGCTGGGCGTGGTTGCGTTGGGCGGCGCGGTGTGTCTGGTGCGGCGGAGGCGTGCATGATCGTCACGAAATTGACCCGGACCTTTGCGGCAGGGTTGCTGCGCTTCGGCTTGGTCGAGTGCGTTGAACCGAACGCGTTCGACACGGTCGCGAGCGACCGTGGCACCCGGCTCTGGCAAATTCATCACGACCGATCGCCCGCAGGGCTGGAGGCTGTATCATGAGACAGCTCGCCACCGTTTGCGCCGTGTTTGTATGCGTCAGCCATGCATCTGTGTCGGCCTCGCCTGTGGTTTATTTCCGGCTCGCAAACACGCAACCGTTTAAGATCTGGGCGTGGACGAGCGAGGAAGGCAGTGGCGGGCTGGCCTCGTTCTCCATCACGCTGAGCGGCGTCGAGTCGGTCAGGAACACCAGCCCGTTCCTCGAGTTCAACCTCAACTTCTTTGGTCCTCAGGGTTTTGTCGTGGATCGCTCGGACAACGACGAGATCCCCATCCGGGGCGCCCAGGACCTGACCCGCCCGTCGCTGCTTGTGTACGGACTGGGACAGCGGCCCGTGGACTTCATGGACCCTCGTCAACCTCCTGAAAGCTTCTGGGATATGCCAATTCCCATTGCCGAAGGGCACATCCCGGTGGCCGAAGCGCTGCGCATCACCCAAGCGTCGGCCGAGCTCTTCGAGAGCGATGGATCATTGAATACTATCAGCGTCCCGATCGAATGGCAGATCTCAATCCTTCGTGGCGACTTCGATGAGGACGGTGACGTGGACGGCTTTGACCTGGGCATCTGGCAGGCGGGCTTCGGGACGCCGTTTCGAGCGCGACGCACGGACGGCGACGCGAACTTTGATGGTTTCGTGGACGCGTTCGACTTGGGCGTCTGGCAGCAAAAGTTCGGCCTCAACCTGATCCAGTACGACCAGCACGCGCCTCTCCCCGAGCCGGGGACGCTGGGCGTGCTGGCGGGCGCGCTGTGTCTGGGGCGGGGGAGACGTGTGGGGCCCGTGGGGCCGTGATCCGGGGCTTCGCGGTGCTCAGACCGCGGCTTGAGCGCGTGTCGTGATCGGAACGAGATGCGCAGAGACACGGTCGCGAGCGACCGTGGCACCCGACATGGCGCCGTCGGGAGCCATGGCGGGCGGGACGCCCGCCCCACCCGTGTGGGCGGCGCCGCCATTACACGTTAAACAGGAAGTGGCACACGTCGCCGTCGGCCACGACGTAGTCCTTGCCCTCGATGCGCAGGCGGCCCGCGTCGCGGATCGCCTTCTCCGAGCCGTGCCGCTCCAGGTCCGCGACGGTGTACACCTCGGCGCGGATGAACCCGCGTTCGAAGTCGCTGTGGATCACGCCGGCGGCCTGCGGCGCCGTCGCGCCGATCGGGATCGTCCAGGCCTTGATCTCCTTGGGCCCGGCGGTGAAGAAGCTCCGCAGCCCGAGCAGCCGGTACGCCGCCCGCGCCAGCGTCGCCAGCGCCGGCTCGTCCAGGCCCAGCGACTCCAGCAGCTCCGCCCGATCCTCCTCGCCCAGCTCCGCCAGCTCCGCCTCGATCTTGGCGCACACCGGCACGACCATGCCGTGCTCGGCCTCGGCGCGCCGACGCACACGCCGCACCAGCTCGCTCTCGCCGTGCAGGTCGTCCTCGGCGACGTTCGCCACGTACAGCACCGGCTTGGCGGTGAGAAAGCCGAAGCTCTTGAGCCGGCGTCGGTCGTCCGCGTCCGCCGCCATCCCGCGCAACGGCTCGCCGGCGCCGAGGCGCTTCTGTGCCTCGCCGAGCAACGCCGCACGTTGCCGGGCCTCCTTGTCCCCCGAGCGCGCCGCGCGCTGGGCCTTGTCCAGCGCGCCCTCGACCTGCTCCAGGTCGGCGAGCATCAGCTCGGTGTCGATCGTCTCGATGTCGCGGATCGGATCGACCGAGCCCTCGACGTGGGCGACGTTGGGGTCCTCGAAGCAGCGGACGACGTGCAGGACCGCGTCGACCGAGCGGATGTGCGAGAGGAACTTGTTGCCCAGGCCCTGGCCTTCGGAGGCGCCGCGGACGATGCCGGCGATGTCGACCAGCCGCAGCGGCGCGGGCACGACCTTCTGCGTGCTGATGTGGCGGCTCAGCGTGGCCAGGCGCGGGTCGGGCACGGGGACGACGCCGACGTTCGGCTCGATGGTGCAGAACGGGTAGTTCTCGCTGGCGATGCCGGCGGCGGTCAGCGCGTTGAACAGCGTCGATTTGCCGACGTTGGGAAGCCCGACGATGCCTGCGTCCATGGGGGTCTCTCAACCGTTCTGAGGCGGGGTTCAGCGGGGTACGGGCGAGCGGCGGGGCCGGCCGGCGACGCCGCGCCGCGATCGAGCCGTCGGCTCGGAAGCCTCGCGAGCCGCGCAGTATAATGCCGGTCTGCAACGGGGCGAGCCTCGCCGATTGGGGTTTCAAGCGATATGGCCGAACAACCACCCGAACAACACGACGCGCCCGATCCCGAGGAGCCGCAGCAGCCCGAGCGGCCCGAGGGCGGCGACCCGATCGACGACGTCGGCCTGTCCGCGGCCGGCGGCATGACCACCGACCTCGCCATCGAGCAGGAGCTGGCCGAGAGCTATCTCACCTACGCGATGAGCACGATCGTCGATCGCGCCCTGCCCGACGTCCGCGACGGGCTCAAGCCCTCGCAGCGACGCATCCTCGTCGCGATGAACGACCTGAACCTCTCGCCCGGCCGCAAGCACTCCAAGTGCGCCGGCATCGTCGGCGAGACGATGAAGAAGTACCACCCCCACGGCGACCAGGCGATCTACCCCACGCTGGTCAACATGGCCCAGGAGTGGAAGACCCGCTGCCTGCTCGTCGACAAGCAGGGCAACTTCGGTTCGATCGATCCCGACCCGCCCGCGGCCATGCGTTACACCGAAGCGCGGCTGCACCAACACGCGATGGAGATGCTCGACGACCTGAAGTTCCACACCGTCGACTGGCAGCCGCACTTCGACGAGGTCCTCGACGAGCCCACCGTCCTGCCCGGCAAGTTCCCCAACCTGCTGGTCAACGGCGCCACCGGCATCGCCGTGGGCATGGCCTGCTCCATCCCCCCGCACAACCTCGGCGAGATCTGCGACGCCATCATCGCCACCATCGACAACCCCCAGATCGGCATCCGCGAGCTGATGGACATCGTCCCCGGGCCGGACTTTCCCACCGGCGGGATCATCTGCGGCAAGCGCGGCATCGCCGAGGCCTACGCCACCGGCCGCGGCCGCATCACCGTCCGCGCCCGCCTCCACCACGAGCAGACCCGCAACGGCCGCGACCAGCTCGTCATCACCGAGATCCCCTACCAGGTCACCAAGAACCACGGCATCGTCGACAAGATCGTCGCCATGCGCAAGGCCGACCGCCTCGAGGACATCGCCGACATCGTCGACGAGTCCTCCGGCCGCACCGGCATGCGCGTGGTCATCCACCTCAAACGCGGCGCCGACCCGACCACCGTCGAGAACCAGCTCTACCAGATGACCCCGCTGCA
>CAYSIX010000159.1:0-10081 GCA_964431205.1 uncultured Phycisphaeraceae bacterium | reverse complement strand
CGCTGAGCAGCAGCAGCGCGGCGTAGAGCCGATGGGCGCGGCGGATGACGGCCGGGGTGGCGTCGTCCGCGCCGAGGCGGAAGCGGGCGTCGTCGCGGCTGTAGCTGCCGATCACGTCCTCGTGCGGGAACACGCGGTGCCACAGCGCCTTGGGTTCGTTGAGGTAGACCACGCCGCGGTGGAACGACAGCAGCGACCCGAGGATGGTCGTGCCGCTGCGTCCGGTGCCCATGATGAAGATCGGCCGGCGCACGCGACGCAGCCGCGGCAGGCCGAGCGCGGCCGAGTGCACCAGCCACGTCGGGGCGTTGAGCCAGCGGTGGGACTGCAGCAGGGCGCGGCCCTCGAACAGCGAGGCCGCCAGCAGCCGCCGCGCCGCCTGCCAGGGCCGACGCACCGCGTATCCGGGAGGGAGCTGAAGCAAGCCGAGCGTTCCTGATGGGAGCGAGTCCCGTGCGTGCACGCATCGTAACGGATCGCGCACGGGCCTCCGCGGCTTCGGGTCATCCGCTGTCGCTGGGCACCCACTCCAGCTTCGAGACCCACTCCCACGTCTGACGCAGCCCCTCGTGCAACGGGACGGTGGGCTGCCAGTCGAGCTGCTGCCTGGCACGGCCGATGTCGAGATACACCGTGGGCACGTCGAAGCTGCGCGCCGGCAGGCGTTCGACGCGCACGGGCCGATCGACGACCTGCTCGATCGCCGCCAGCAGCTCGTTGAGCGAGATGCCCCGGCCGCTGCCGAGGTTGTACACCCCGGCGTGGTGGGCGCTGACCGCCGCGCCCAGGCAGGCCCGCACGAGGTCCTCGACGTAGAAGAAGTCACGCACGACCTCGCCGTCGCCCCAGATCCGCAGCGGCTGACCGCGCGCGATCCGCCCGAGGAACACCGCGATGGCGCCCTGCCGCCCCGCGGGGTTCTGCCACGGCCCGAACGGGTTGGCCGGCCTCAGCACGGTGTACGGCAGCCGGTGCAGCTCGTGGTACAGGTGCAGGTACTTCTCGATCGCGAGCTTGACGATCCCGTACGAGCAGATCGGGTCGGTCGGGTGCTCCTCGGTCACCGGCAGGTGCCGCGGCACGCCGTACACCGTCCCGCCCGAGGAGAGAAACACCACCCGCCCGACCTTGTGCTGCACGCACTTCTCCAGCAGCTTGACGGTGTCGAGCAGGTTGGAGCGGATGTCGTAGTCCGGCGCGTCGTTGGACGACTGAGGGATGGTGGTGCTGGCCAGGTGGAAGACGACGTCGGTGCGGGGCAGGACCTGCTCGAGCATGCCGGTGTCGCCGAGGCTGGCGGTGACGGACTCGACGCCCGCGGGCGGCTTGCGATATCGGCTGGGCGCGACGTCGAAGACGGTGACGCGCCAGCCGGCGGCGACGAACCCGTCCACGAGGTGGCTGCCGATGAACCCGTTGCCGCCGATCACCACCGCCCTCATGCCGCTCGCTCCTGCCGTGCCTGATCGTACACCGCCATGAGCCGCTCATAGTAGCGCCGCGGGCTCAGTTGCTCGTGCGCCCACTGCCGGGCCGCCCGGCCCATCTCGCGCAGCCGCGCCTCGTCGAACGCCACCTCCTCCAGCGCGCGGACCAGGTCGTCCACGTCCCCCGGCTCGACCAGCCGCCCCGTCTCCGGCGTGATCAGGTCCGGGATCCCACCGGTCCGCGACGCCACCACCGCCTTGCCCGACGCCAGCGCCTGGTAGATCACGTAGGGCGACGGCTCGTACCACAGCGACGGCACCACGACCAGCCGGCATCGCGACAGGTACGGCTTCAGCTCGTCGCCCCACTTGGGCCCGACGAACTCGACGTTGCTCGCCCCGCACCGCTTCGCCTCGGCCACGCACGCCTCGAGCTGCTGCCCGTCGCCCACCACCACCAGCTTCAGCCGCGGCAGCCGCGCCATCGCCCGCACCAGCGGCATCACCCCCTTCTCCGGGTCGACCCGACCGAAGTAGAGCACGTAATCGTCCATCGCCTCGCTCGGCTCGTACGCGCTCAGGTCCAGCGGGTTGAGCAGACGCACGACCTTGCGCTGCGGGTAGCCGGCTCCGATCATGCGCTCGGCCATGAACCGGTTGGGCACGATGAACCGGTCGATCAGGTGGTAGATCTTCATCAGGTGCTGGTGCAGGTACATCTCGACCGCGGCCAGGGCGCTGGCGCAGCGCGAGCCCTTGACGCATCGCGTGAGCAGGGCGTGGTAGTGCCTGCCGTAGAGGCAGCGCTCGCAGGTTTCCTGGCGGTCGAACAGGTACAGGCGGTACGAGGCGCAGACGTGCTTGTAGGTGTTCACGCTCTGGACCATCGGGACGCGGCGGCGGTGCAGGGCGTGCAGGATCGAGGGGGAGATGTGGTGCTCGATCGACTGGAGGTGGGCGATGTCGGGCCGCGTGTCGCGCACGAGCGCGTCCATGCGTCGCCGGGCCTCGAAGGAGTAGAGCGTGCGTCCGAGGACGCGTCCGAGGTGGCGCAGGTGGTATAGCCGCGAGGTGTTGCGGTAGTCGATCGTCGGCAGCAGGTATTGCTGGTAGGGCGAAGGGGGATTTCGCGGGTCATCGAGGCCGAAGGGGATCGTCTCGTGACCGTGCTGGGCGAGGATGGTGGCCAGGTCGCGGAAGTACTGCTCGGTGCCGCCGGTCAGGTGAAGAAACTTGTGAGCGAGGATGACCTTCATGGTGTGGCCGGTCCGGAGGGTTTGCCGGGCTGCGCCACGGCGGCTGGCGCGTCGTGCGCCGTCGTCGGCTGCGGGGTCCGCCGAGCCAGAGGGTAGCGTTCCCACGCCGCCAGCGCGTACATCACCGCCGGCAGCAGCCAGAAGTAGAAGCTGAACGCCCGGAACTCCAGCACCCGCGAGAACCACAGCAGGAACACGGCGCTGACCGTCAGCAGCAGCGTCGCCATCGCGGCCCAGCGCAGCGTCGGATCGCGACCGCCACGCCACAACCGCCAGCCCGACCAGCCGAGGCGCCCCATCAGCCACGCCATCACCGCCACGCCGGCCAGCCCCACGTAGCTCAGCAGCGCCACCCAGTACACGTCCTCGAAGCCCTTCTTGTCCAGCGTCTTGAACAGCGTCAGCGGCTCGACGCGGTTCAGCCGCTCGATCGCGTGCAGCTCCGCGGTCCCGTGCCCCAGCAGCGGCGCGCTGCGCAGCGACGTCGGCGCGATCGCCAGGACCGCGCCCAGCCGCTGACGTTTGGCCCGCTCCAGGTACTCCTCCGAGAGCATCCCCGTCAGGTTCGAGACGATCGACTGACGCTGCATCCGCGGGTGCACGTAATCCCGCGACATCCCCCCGAGCAGGCCCGACCCCAGCACCATCGCCCCGACCAGCGCCGCCCCCGCCAGCGCCCAACGCCGCCACGGCCTCTGGCACCAGACAAACGCCGCCAGCATCAGCAACGCCGCCAGCACCGCCGCCCGCGAGTACGAATACGCCGTCGCCAGCACCAGCGGGCCCGCCACCGCCGCCCACCCCCATCGCCGACCACGCCACGCCCCCAACGCCACCGCCAGCCCCACCAGCATGAACAGCCCGTAGTACAGCGTGTCGCCAAGCGTCCCGAACACCGCGCCCAGCTCGCGCCCACGCTCCAGCAGGATGAAACTGCGCGACTGGCCCAGCAGCTCCGCCTCCACCTCCCGCGGCAGCAGCGCCTCCCGCCACGCCTCACCGCCCCATCGCTGCACCGCGCCCAGGCCCACCTGCACCGCCGCGCTCAGCACGATCACCGCCAGCAGCGTCCGCGCCGCCCGCGGCGTCACGTCCATCTGCACCACCGCGTAGAACAACGCCACAAACCGCAGAATCGATCGCAGGTTCAACCCCGCCTGCACCGGCGGCGCCGCGTTGACGGCGAGGCTCGTGATCGCGATCGCCACAAACAGCACCCAAGGCACATCGAGCGGCGTCCGCCGAAGCGGCCGACCGAACACCGCGACCCGCCGCACCACCACCGCCACCAGCAGGCCGTACACCGTCAGCTCGCCGGCGAGCTGAAGCGCCAGATACACCAGCCCGCGGATGGTCAGCAGCGACAGCACGTAGCTCTCCAACGGCACGTACGCCGCCAGCGCGACCACCACCCACCACGGCCGATACCACGCCGCCAGACCGACCAGCGGCGCCGCCGCGGCCATCACCCACACCACGTCCTTCCACGCCGGGTCCGTGGGGATCCGCAGACCCGCCCAGCCCAGCGCCGCCGCCGACACGGCCAGCCCCAGCACCGCCAGCCACGGCACACCGAACCGGCGCGGCTCGATCGCTCCTGCCTCCGACGGCGACACGCTCGCGCTCACCGTGTTCATGGCGCGCTCCAGTGGCTCACGTCCAGGTCGAACCGCTCGGCGAGGCGGACGTTGTGCGGCGCGAACACCGACGCGAGCATCCGACGTGTCTGCTCGTTCATCGGGGGGGGCTCGAACGCCCGCTCGTTCCACCGCCGCAGCCGCTGACGGATCCCCCGCGCCAGGCTCCGCGGCAGCGCCGCCCGCACCGCACGCTTCAGCCCGTGATCGCCCGACAACGCCTGCGCCATCGCCTCCGACCGCGCCGCGCCCGCCGGGTTCACCCGTCGCGTCACGTCCGGCTCAAAGGCCGCGTCCACCCCCAGAAACTCGAACACCCGCCGGCACATCGCCGCGTAGTCCCGCTTCGGCCCGTCCGCGATCAGCACCAGCACCCGCGAGCGGTCGAACCGCTCGAGCACCCGCGCCAGGTGGTCGGCGTACAGCCCCCGACGGATGTACGCCGTGTTCCGCCTCCGCACCCAGTCGTCGCCGAACCGATCGGCCGGCGCGTCCAGCGCCCGCTCGAACTCGGTCACCGGCTCCCACCCCCGTCGCCGCGCGAACCAGTACGCCGAATACGCACGGTCCACCGGGTCGCGCAGCGCGAAGATCAGCCTCACGCCCGGCCGGTGCTCGTGAAGCCGGTCGATCGCCTCGGGCAGGTCCATGATCCCCGCGCTCTTGGCCAGCAGCTTCTGATCGTCGCGCGGCTCGGGGAACTGCTCGGCGGCGATCGCGTCGTACCCGCGCGCGTGCTCGGCCTCGTTCACGAACAGTGTCAGCTCGCGCGCCCGGTGCGTCACGATCGACGGGTGCTGGGCCAGGTAGCTCAGCAGCGAGCTGGTGCCCGCCTTCTGCGCCCCGGCGATCATCGCGTCCAGCGGCCTCACGCCGACACCCCCCGCTCGATCGGCTCATCGGACACGCTCGTCTTCGCCGCGATCGCATCCGCCGCGCTCGCCGCCTCCGCCGCCATGAAGTCGTTCGCCTCCCAGTCCCAGCCCGGCAGGCCGAACAGCTCCGCCAGGCGCGCCGGCTCGTCACGGTAGTACGCTTCGACCCGCCGGCGGATCGCCTCGCTCATCGTCGGCGGCGTGGTGTCCGCGCGCCTCGGCGCGGTCGCCGCCGTCGCCGATCCCGTCGTCCACGGCTCGACCCGTCGTCGGATCCACCGCAGCGGCCGACGCAGCGCCGGCCGATCGTGCACCCACGGCTTGAGCTTCCACACCAGCCCGCGCAACGCCCGACGCGCCCCCGGCCGCGCCGCGTCCGTCGCCGCGTTCACCACGCCGAAGTCGAACCCCTCGTACCGCGACGCGTCCAACCCCGCCAAGGCGCACACCCGCCGCATCACCCACACCGGGTCCTGCCCGACCGCCGCGTGGTTCAGCACCAGCAACCGATCGCCGAACGCCTCGATCCACGCCGGCAGGTATGCGCTGTATCGGCCCTGCGCGACCGCCCGCATCGGCTGCGGACGCGACTCGACCGGCCCCGTCGCCTCGAGCTGCGCCTCGACAAACCCGTCCAGGCTCATCCCCGCCGGCAGCTCACCGTTCTGCCGGGCAAAGCGGTACCACGAGATCAGCCGCGAGATCGGCTCCCGCAGGATCACCACCACCCGCGCCTCCGGCAGCGCCCCGGCGATCCGTGCGGCCGCACCGGCGTCGAAGAGGTAGTCCGGCGTCGCGTCCAGCCGCACCTGCCCGGGCCGCGCCGCGGTGAAGAACCGCTCGTACGCCGCCAGCCCCGCGCGGTAGTCGTGCAGCCGCCGCAGGCCGTGCGCCGGGTCCAGGAAGAACCGCGTCTCCTTGATCGACGCGCGGCAGACCTGCGGATGAACCGCCAGCCAGTCGAACAGCGCGGTGGTGGCGGCGCGGGTGACGCCGGCGAGGATCAGGTGTGGAATCGCGGGATCGCTCATGGTTCGATGGGTTCGGCCGGGGGCGCCGTCGCCGCAGCGGTCGAGGTTGGAGTCGCGGCGGGCAAGGCGCGACGCCGGCGCAGCAGCCACACGAGGTTGCACACGGCGACGATCGCGGCGGCCGACGTCGCCATCGCCACGCCACGCAGCCCGAACACCTGCTGCCACCACCACGCCAGCGTGACGTTCACCGCCGTGGCCAGGGCCATATTGTAAAGCACCGCCCCGAACCGCCGCTGGGCGTACAACGCCGCGCTGAGCACCGGCACCAGGCAGTACCCGACGATCGCCGGGGCGAACCACAGCAGCACTGTTGCCGTCCGCTCGATCGCCGCGGCGTCGAAACGCCCGTAACCGAACAGCACCGCGATGATCGGCCGGTGCAGCACGGCCACCGCCAGGCCCATCGGCACCGCCACCGCCAGCACCGCCCGCGCCCGCCGCCACAACGCCCGATCGAACGCCGTCCGGTCCCCCGACAGGTCGTGCTCGGTCAGCTTCGGCTGGCCCGTGATCGCCACCGACAGGCCCACCAGGTTCTGAAGCGCTCCCAAGAGCCGGTACGCGAACGTGTACGCCGACAGCCCGCCCGGCCCGGCCAGCGACGCGATCGCACGCTCGGCCACCCGCCCGCTCTGACGCAGCGTGAAACCCGCCAGGGGGTAGCTGAGCGCCCCACGCACCCGCCGCAGCGTCGGCCGGTCCGGCATCGCCGTCACCCGCCATCGCCACCCGCCGCGCCGCTGCGCCACGACCACGAGCACCGCGAAAAACAGCCCGAACCCCGCGGCGTAACTCGCCGCGATCCACCCCGGCGCGCTCGGCAGCCGCCAGGTCGCCAGGATCACCGCGACCACCACCAGCGGCGGCCAGACGTTCCGCGCCGCCGTCACCACGAACGCCCGCCGGCTGTTCAGCCACACCTCCAGCACGCTCGAGCCCAGCGCGAACACCGCCATCGGCACGCACAGCCGCAGGTACATCGCCGCCCGCGCCTGGTCCGCCGCCTCCAGCCCCGGCGCCACCACCCGCGCCACCCCCGGCGCCGCCAGCCACGCCGCCGTCGCCAGCCCCAGCCCCGCCAGCAGGAACAGGTTCAGCAGCCGCGAGGTCAGCTCCGCCGCCGCCGCCGGTCCCTCCCGTCGCTCGACCTCGATCACCGTGCTCAGCAGGCTGAACTTCGCCGACTCCCGCCCCACGTTGCCGATCAGCCGCGGCAGCAGCAACGCCGCGAACAGCGCGTCCGTCACCCCGCCGACGCCCAGCCGCACCGCCAGCAGCACGTCCGCCGCCAGGCCCACGACCATGCCCACCGCCGTCACCGCCGCGACCCGCGCCGCCTGACGCCCGGCCAGCTTCCGCATTCGCCCGATCATCGCAGTCCCGATCGCCATGCCCCGCCCTTGACCGCCCGCATCGTAACGGGGAGCGGTGAAATGTGAGGCGTAAGGGGTGGCGTCGCCTGCTCCAACTCGGCACTGGCCCGCAAACTGGTCTCGAACTGGTCTGGAAACTGGTCCGCTTTGCCGGGCGCGCTTGTCCAAACGTGACCAGTGCGGTAGTGGCCCCTGTGACAGCGACCAGCGGCAGAGGTGACGAGACGGGCCACGGCTCAGTCCCTCCCCGCGTTCTCCTCGGTTGAATGTTGCGCCTTGCACACGACACTCCGAACCTTGCACCTGCCTTCTACAACTGGCTGAATCGGCGGCCGCGTGCGCGCGCCGGCGTCTGAATCGTGTGACGTTGCCTTGGCGTGTCGTCCGAATCGGCGTGCCGAAACCGCGCGCTGCCTGTCACCGCCGATGCGCGCCGCACCTGCTTTGCCCCTTGTCGTTCCAGGTGTTTGCATGACGCCACGTGACGCATCGTCCGTTCGGACGCAGGGAACACAGCGAACGGAGCCGGGGCCGACGGGCCGGCTGCGAAGTCGATCCCCCTCGGCTCACCGGAAGGAACGTTCCGAGCCGTTCAGTCCGCGGACGTACAAACCCCGCAGGTCCCCCCTCCGCCCCAACTTCACCGCCACCCCGTGACGCCGGCCCCATCGCTTCAAATTTACTAACGGTGATTGCAGTTTTTTGAGCTGTCCACTACGATCGCGAAGCCGTGCGGGACGGCTGTGGGCCGCCGCCGATGCTTTTCTCGCCGCGCCTTCGTTCGCCGGCGAAGCAGGAGGAGTGAGGTCAGATGAAGATTCGTTGTTTCCGTGCGCGCTCGACCGCGGCGCTGTGCCTGTGCCTGACCGCCGTGGCCCATGCCCAACCCACCACGCGGGTGCTCGTGCAGACCTCCGACCCGGCGCCGGACGGCGACGGATTGCTCAACGTCGAGCAGGCGGCGGTGCTCAACGACACGGGCATGGCGGCATACCAGGCGGACCTGTTCGGCACCAGCAACAATATCGGCATCTACCGCACGGAGATGCTCGCGGGCGGCACCAGCACGGTGCGCATCGCTCGTGAAGGCCAGGCCGCGCCGAACAACGGCGTGTTCAGTTCGTTCCGCGAGCGGCCGGCCCTGAACGACGCGGGGCAATCCGCGTTCTGGGCGTCGCTGAGCGGCACCGCCGGCGGCGGCAGCGACAACAGCGGACTGTTCATCGGCGACGGCGCGACGCTGATCCAGGTCGTGCGTGAAGGCGACGCCGCACCCGGCGGCAACGGGGCGTTCAACTTCAACTTCGAAGACCCGGCGATCAACAACATGGGCCAGGTCGCGTGGCTGAGCGCGCTGACCGGGACAAGCGGCGGCAGCGCCGACGACGCGGGCATCTACCGCGGCGACGGCACGACGCTCGTGCAGATCGCCCGAGAGGGCCAGGCCGCGCCGGACAACAACGGCGTGTTCAGCACCCTCAAACCCGCCGCGTTGAACAACCTCGGTCAGGTGGCGTTCGCGGCCTCACTGACCGGCACCAGCGGCGGATTCCAGGACAACACCGGCATCTTCCGCGGTGACGGCACGACGCTGACCCGCATCGCCCGAGAGGGCCAGGCGGCCCCGGACGGCGACGGCAAGCTCGCCTTCTTTTCCGACCCGGCCTTGAACGATTCCGGCCAGGCGGCGTTCGAGGCTTCCGTGAACTTCCTGAGTCCCGGCAGCGACGCCGGCGGCGGCATCTTCCTCGGCGACGGCGCGACGCTGACCCAGATCGTCCGCGAAGGGGAGTCGGCGCCCGGCGGCAACGGCCGCTTCAGCAACCTGAGCGATCCGGCGCTGAACAACGACGGGCAGATCGCCTTCCTATCATTCCTCGACGACACCGCCGGCGTCACCAGCGACGACGAGGGCATCTTCCTGCACGACGGTTCGACGCTCACCGAGGTCGCCCGCGCCGGCATGGCCGCCCCGGACGGCAACGGCGTGCTGTCAGCCCTGTCCGACCCGGCGATCAACGAGGATGGACAGGTCGCGTTCTCCGCCTCCCTGACCGGCACCAGCGGCGGGCTCAGCGACAACTCCGCGATCTATTTCTACGACCCCGACCGGGGCCTGATGCAGGTCATCCGGGAGGGCGACCCGTTCCTTGGGAGCAGCATCGAGAGGCTGGACTTCTTCGACGGGGTTGCCGGTTTCGGCGATGAGCGCAGCGGCCTCGGCGACGGCGGCCGGGTGGCGTTCCACTTTGAGACGACCGGCAACACCGAGGGCATCGCCGTCTGGAGCCTGCCCGAACCAACCATCCCCGGCGACTTCGACCTCGACGGCGACGTCGACGCCTTCGACCTGGGCATCTGGCAGTCGGGCTTCGGCACAGGCACAGGTGCCGACACGACCGACGGCGACGCCGACGGTGACGGCGACGTCGACGCCTTCGACCTGGGCATCTGGCAGGCCAACTTCGGCACCGGCGTC
>CAYSIX010000158.1:0-10094 GCA_964431205.1 uncultured Phycisphaeraceae bacterium | reverse complement strand
TGCAGTCCGGTACGCTGTCATAGCCCTTGAGGAAGGCGGCGAAGCGCTCCTCGTCGGGGTGCTCAGGCCAGCGGGACGGCGCGTCGCCGGCGCCACCGAGGATCGAGAACTGCAACGCCCCGTTGGCCACGTCGATCACGCGTGGCTCAAGCCGGGCCGCGTCGTAGTCGATCACGGCGACGACGCGCTTGCCGCGGAAGAGCATGTTGCCGGGGTGCCAGTCGCTGTGGATGATCTGACGCGGCCATTGGCCGATGCCGATCTGCTCGACGCGGTCGGCGGCGTCGCGGTAGGCCCGTGCGATCGTGGAGGTCAGCCGCGCGGTCTCGGCGGCGTCCGGGGCGTCGGCGGTCTCGGCGGCGTCCGGCCGCGCCAGCGTCTCGGGCACCTGACGCAGGCTCGAGTACACCGTCTTGGCCGCGTGATATGCGCCCGCCGGCGGGTCGTAGTCCGGGCGAAAGTCGCGCAGCAGCTTGTGGAACAGCGCGAGGGTCTTGCCGGCTTCCGCCGCCGCCGCCGTCGACTCGTCGAAACCCGTACCCGGAATGTACTCGAACAGCTCGTACACCCGGCCGAGGCACCGCAGCATCGAGTTGTTCGTGTCCCGCGTGCCGATCAGGTGCGGCAACGGGAACTGCCGCTCGGCCAGGTGCAGTTGAATGCCGTGGCAGAACGCGACCTTGTAGGGATCGTCCTTGCCGCGCGCCCGCCGCTTGAGCAGGTAGTCGCCCGAAGCGGTACGGATGATCAGCTTCGGCGCCCGTCGCGAGCCACGCTGGAACTCGTGGATGGACTCGATGACGCCGATGTCGTAGTGGGACAGGACGATGGCCAGCTCATCGGCGGCGAAGGTGTGCCGGTCACCGCTCGCCTCGGGCGAAGCGTCCTGTGACGGGGCTTGCGAGGGCGACTCACGGGAAGACGCGGCGGCCGGCTCGCCCCCGGGCTCGGCCGACACGGGCGGCGCCGGCTCGGCCGAGCGGGGCGCGTCGGTCGCCGACGGGTCAGCGCTGACCGCGGGGGGTCGCGGCCTGTCGCCCGGGTGCATCAGCGGATCGCCAGCCAAACGGATCGCCTCTGTCGGAAGGAACGTCTGCGGGGGCCGGGGCGGCTCATCAGTTCGACGCCCGACACGTCGCCACCGCGGCTACTCCACATTCTGCACCTGTTCCTTGATCCGATCAATCGCGCTCTTGACTTCCACGATCGCCCGGCTGATCTGGGCGTCGTTGCTTTTGCTGGCGATGGTGTTGCCCTCGCGGAGCATCTCCTGGGAGATGAAGTCCAGCGTGCGACCGGCCGGCTCGCCATCGTCGGCGTGGATCACCTGCTCGAACTGCTCGAGGTGGCCCGTGAGCCGCGAAAGCTCCTCGCTAATGTCCGAGCGGTCCGCGAACACCGCCACCTCACGCACCAGGTCCATCTCCGCGACCTTCAGCTCCGCCCGCTCGAGCAGGTCGTCGATCCGGGCCCGAAGCCGCTGGTGATACTCCTCGATCACGCTCGGCGCTCGCTGGGTGATGATCTCGAGCCGGTGACGGATCACCTCGGTCTGCCGCATCAGGTCCTCGGCCAGGGCGCGGCCCTCGGCGTCCCGCATCGTCGTCATCCGCTTGGCCGCCTCGCTGGTCAGCCGCAGGAGCACGGGCCGGGCCTTTTGCACCAGCGCTTCCTGGTCCTCGGCGGGCTGGAGCACGCCCGGCAGGGCCAGCAACTGCGTCAGGTCGATTTGCACCGACTGGTCGGTGATCCGGCTCTGGATCGTCTCCAGGTGATCGAGATACGCCATCAACGCGTCGTCATTGACGCGGGAGACGGCCGCGGCGTCGCTGACTTTCATCTTCGCGTTCAGGGTGAACGTGCCGCGGTGCACGAGCTTGCGCAGGTGGGATTCCAGCTCGGCCTCAAGCCCGGCGATCTCGTCCGGCAGGCGGATCGCCACCTTGAAGTAACGATTGTTGAGGCTGCGAAGCTCGACGAGGTAGTGGACGCCGTCCACCTGTGTTGAGGCGTCGCCGAAACCGGTCATCGATCGGATCATGCCATGGCCCCCTTGTGACGTGGCCGCGGCGGCGTCACGGCGACGCCGCGTTCGGCTCGGGCTCACCCGGCGAGCCCGACTCGGCGCCGTCCGGGGTCGTGGACGTTTCGGCGTCACGCGGCGACCCATCGGCCTCCGCGTCAGCGCCCGGGGCCGCCGACTCCGTATCCGAGAGGTCGGCCGGTGCCTCATCCGTCGCGTCCCCGGGGCCCGCCGGCGCGCTCGTGCTCGCCGGCGCCGGCGCGCCGCTCGGCGGGATCACCTGGACCTCGGCGTTGATCGTCCAGGTCAGCCCCATCGCCAGCAGCAGAAACGCCACGAAACAGATCACGGTGAACCAGGTCAGCATGTCGCCGGCCTTGGCGCCGAACATGTCCTGCGCCGAACCCCCGCCGGCGCCGCCGAACGCCCCGCTCAGCCCCCCGCCCTTGGGACGCTGAATCAGAATCACCAGCATCATGAACAGGCACACCAGGATGAACAGCACCGCCAGGATGTGCACCACGATGGAACCGAGCAGAAGCGTCATGGTCGTCGTTCACCTTTATGAGGTCGCCCGGACTCGCGGCCCGGCGCGGCCACGCCGCGGGCCCTCAGCGCGCCGCCTCAATGATTGCCAGAAAATCGTCCGCCTTCAACGACGCCCCGCCGATCAGGCCCCCGTCGATGTCCGGCTGCTTGAACAGCTCCGCCGCGTTGGCCGGCTTCACCGACCCGCCATACTGAATGCGCAGCGACTGGGCGACGGCCTCGTCGCCGTCGAACAGACCGGACCGCACCCACCCGCGGATCGCCCGGTGCGCTGCTTGCGCGTCCGCCGGCGTCGCCGTCTTGCCCGTCCCGATCGCCCACACCGGCTCGTACGCGATCGTCACCCGCCCCATCTGCCCCGCCGTCACCCCCGCCAGCCCGTAACTCACCTGCGCCCCGTTGATCGCGTCCGTCTGACCCGCCTCCCGCTGCGCCAACGTCTCGCCGACGCACAGCACCACGTCCATCTCGGCCTCGAGCGCGGCCCGCACCTTCTCGTTGATCAGCACGTCCGACTCGCCGATCACGTGCCGCCGCTCGGAGTGGCCGACCAGCACGACGCTCACACCCACGTCGCGGAGCTGGCTCAGGCTCACCTCCCCGGTGAACGCGCCGTCGGGCTGGGCGAAGAAGTCCTGCGCCCCCAGCCGCACGGACGTGCCCACCTCCGCCAGCACCTCGGCCACCGCCGCCAGGTACGGGAAGGCCGGGAAGATCGTCACCTGGACCGACGCGTCGCGGCCCACCGCCTCGGCCACAGCCCGGGCCAGCGCGACGCTGGCCCGCCGATCGAGATTCATCTTCCAGTTGCCGCCGACGTAGGCCTTACGCTGTGCCAAAACGAACAAGCTCCTTTGACGATCACTTCGTGGCTGTGGTCCAATCCCGGAGTATAACGAAAACCATCGGAGGTCGAGCCGGCGTCACGCGGCGCCGCGCCGGCCGCCATTCACCCCCCGCGACGATGCGCCGCCGGTATCATGCCACCTCCGCCAGACCGTGCCCCACGGAGCACGCCGAATGACCCGCTCGATCGAAACCGAACCGGCGACTCAGGCTGAAACGCAGGCCGAAGCCCTGGCGCAGGCGTTCGCCGGTCGCTTCGGACGCCCCGCCACGCACGCCGCCGCCGCGCCCGGCCGAGTCAACCTCATCGGCGAGCACACCGACTACAACGACGGCTTCGTCCTGCCCATGGCGATCGAGCGGCAGACCGTCGTCGTCGCCGCCCGTCGCGAAGATCGAACCGCGAGGTTCGCCTCCGAGCAGTTGCCCGGCCAGGTGACGATCGACCTGGACGCCCCCATCCGACCCGGCGAGCCAGCGTGGGGCAACTACGTGCGCGGCGTCGTCGCCGGCTGCCTCGATGCCGGGCTCGACCCCGGCGGGTTCGACGCCCTGATCGGCTCGAGCGTCCCCACCGGTGGCGGCCTGTCCAGCAGCGCCGCCCTCGAGGTCGCCACCGCCACGCTCCTCGAATCCCTGGCCGGCCGCACCATCGACCCGACCGACAAGGCCCGCCTCTGCCAGCAAGCCGACCACGACTTCGTCGGCGTGCCCTGCGGCATCATGGATCAGCTCATCTCGGCGTCCGCCCGGCCCGACGCCGCCATGCTCATCGACTGCCGCTCGCTCGAGTGCCGGCCGGTGCCGATCACCGACCGCTCCGTCGCGGTGCTGATCATCAACTCGAACGTGGCGCACAAGCTGGTCAGCGGCGAGTACGCGCAGCGCCGTCGTCAGTGTGAAGAGGCGGCGCGGGTGCTCGGCGTCTCGGCGTTGCGTGACGCCGACCTCGACGCGCTCGAGGCCGCCCGATCCCGGCTGGACGCGGTGGTGTATCAGCGTGCCCGCCACGTGATCGAGGAGAACGCCCGGACGCTGGACGCCGCCGATCGTCTGGCCGCCGGCGACTGGCCGGCCTTCGGCGAGCTGATGCTCCAGAGCCACGCCTCGCTTCGTGATCGGTACGAGGTGAGCTGCCCCGAGTTGGACTTGCTCGTCGAGCTGGCGATGGCCGAGCGGGCGCGCGGCGTGTTCGGCTCGCGGATGACCGGCGGCGGGTTCGGCGGCTGCACCGTCACCCTGGTGCGCGACGAGGCGGCAAGAGCCGTGGCGGACGCGGTCACCGGCCCGTACCGGCAGCGGACGGGTATCGAGCCGGCATCGTTCGTCACCCGCCCCGCCGCCGGCGCACGCCCCATCCCGATGCGGGCCGGCTGAATCGATTCGCGTTCGAGCGGCCACCGTTTTCGCCGCCGAGCCCCCGACGCGCTCGATCAAAAAAGGCGCCGCCCGAATCGGGCGGCGCCTGGCGTGGGGCGGGTGGTCGGCACAAACCGTTGGCGTCAGAACGATCGGCCAACGTTGTAACCCTCGGGATCGTCCGTCAGGCCGGGGAAGTTCCGCTCCTCTTCCTCACCCTGAATGATGATCGTCGGCTTGATGAGGATCAGCAGCGTGCGCTCGTCCTTGACGGTCGAGGTGTTGGTGAAGAAGCGGTTGAGGATCGGGATCTTCGAGAGCACGGGGACGCCGGCCTCGACCTCGGACTCGCCGACGAGCCGCTGCCCGCCGAGCATCAGCGTGCCACGGTCCGGCACGCTCACGGTGGCGCGGACCGAGGTGATCTCGATCTCCGGCGCCTGAATGAGCCCCGTAAAGACGATGTCCTGCTGGTCGTCGTCGTCGCCGTCACCCGTCTCGACGCCGACGATCTCGAAGGTGTCGATCGGCTCGATGAGCGTGGCCAGACTCGGCCGCAGCGTCAGCGTTACGTACCGTCGATCCGCGGAGATCGTGCCCTCGACGTCGAGCACCACGCCGGAGTTCACCACCGAGAGGGTGACGTCAAACCCGATCGCGTCGGGGATCGGCTCCAGGTCGCTGATGAAGGTGATCTGCCGGGCGACGACCACGTAGGCGCGCTGGCCGTTGAAGAACGTGACGCGCGGTGCGGTGAGCGAGACGGCCCGCTTGTTGGCCTGCGTGGCGTGGACGAGCAGGTTCACCTCGATATCGTCGAGGTAGCTGACGTTCAGGTCGAGCGACCGGCCGGTGTTGGGGGCCTCGCCGAGCACCCCGCCCTGCGGCACGAAGCCCTGGCCGGGGATGAACACGCCCGGCTCGGTGGCGCTGGATTGACCGGCGAACGTGTTGGGCGTCAGAGCGCCGCCGACGCGCTGGGCCAGGGAGACCGAGTCCTGCGCGACGCCGATCGGCCCGAACCCGCCGCCGACGTCGTTGATCTGGAAGTCCAGGTCCACGCCGATCTCTTCGAGGAAGTTGTCGTCCACGACCAGGAAGCGGGACTCGACGGAGATCTGGATCGCCCGCGTTTCACGCAGTTGTGAGAGCAGCCCGATGATGTTGCGGTGATTCGACGCGGTGGTGCGGACGATGAGGTTGCCGTTCAGCTCACTGAGGCTCGAGTCGCCCACGAGCCAGTCGTCCGGGTTGCCGACGGTATCCTGGATCAGGAGGGTGATCTGCTGGATCAGCTCCTCGCGGGTGGGCAGCTCGTCGTCTTCCTCTTCCTCGTCGCTGAAGATCTGGCTCGCGCCGCCGCCGCCGCCACCGGCCGCGGTCTCGCTGAGCGCCTCGGTCAGGTCGAACTCGGGCGCGTCGGTGAAGTTGGGCACCTGGACGAGCAGGTCGCGGATGTCGTACACGCGGATGTCGGTGGTCTTCTTCAGGTCGCGCTCGGTGGAGATGTGGACCACGCCCTCGATGATCGAGTAATCGACCGGGTCGAACTCGGAGCCGACCTGCTGCAGCACCAGGCGCAGGGCCTGCTCGGCCGGGACGTTGCTGAGCTTGAGCGTGATGGGCGAGTCGCGTTCGACGCCGATCGCCTCGAGCACCGACCAGTTGACGAAAAAGTCCACGCCCGTCGTGTTGCGCAGGTACTCGATCACGTTGCTGAACTGGTTGGCCTGGAACTCGATGGGGACCGGCTGCTGCAGCTCCTGGGAGACGCGGCGGTTGACCTCGGACTCCCCGCCGGTGATGTCCAGCCCGGCCAGGCGGGTCTTGGTCAGCTCGGGCCAGTCGGCCGGGTACGTGATCAGGTCCTGGTATGGGATCGAGGCCTCGAGCGTGTTCAGGCGGTTCTCGCTCTGCATGAGTCGCTTGCGACGCCGCAGTTCCCGGCCTTCCACGAGAATCTTCGCGTCCTCGATCGCTTCCTTCATGCCCTGGGCGGCGATGTTCGTGCTGTCGAGAAACAGCGCCTGATCCAGCAGCTTCAGCGCCTCGTCGTACTTCATGTCCTTGCGCAGGTTCATCGCACGGCGCAGCAGCCGCTGCACCTCCTCCTCGCGCTCCTGCTCCGCCTCGGCCCGGGAGACCTCGAGGTTCTGTTGAACCTCCTCCTGCTGCTGCTCCGCCTGGCGACGGACAAACGCGTTCTGCCGCTGGAACAGCTCGCTCGACAGGTCCTCCGCCCGCGCCCGAAGCTCCGCGTAGCGCGCCGGCGTAAGGAACCGGCGGTTGTTGTCCACCTTCAGCTTCGCCGCCGCCACCGCGTCCAACGCCGCGGAGAAGTTGCCCTGCTCGCCCAGTCGTCTCGCCTCGTTCATCAGCGAGCGGTACTCGGCCTCGGCCGCCTCCGCCCTCAACCGCCGCTCGGACTCGAAGCGTTGCAGCACCGTGTCCGGCGCGAGCTGGGCGTTGCGGCGGCTGCGCACCGCCTCCAGCCGCGCCTTGTACTTCTCATTGTCCCGGTCCAACGCCAGGGCGTCGGCGAACTTCTTCTCCGCCAACGCGAGTTGGCCCGCCTGCTCCGCCTCCTGGCCCTCGGCGAAGACCTGCTGCGCGTAAAGCAGCCGCGCCCGCGCCAGCAGGTCGTCCTGCGCTTGCTCGGCCGGCTCCGCCTCCTCGGCGGCCCGCGCCACCGCCGTGACCTGCCCGGCCCGCTCCGCTTCGACCGGCTCGGCCGCCTCGGGCGACGCCTCACCCTCCGCGGTGCGCGGCGCCTCGACCGGCGTCGGCGACGTCTCACGCGCGCCGTTCGCCGCGTCGGGCGTCAGGTACAGCACATTCGGATCGCGGTCCTCGGTAGCGGCTCGCGTGTCGCGTCGCTCGACCGACCGCCGCTCCGCCATCGGCTCCGCCGCAGCGGGGGCGGGGGCGCGGGTCACGCCCGCGTCGGCTCGGCGTTCCTCGATCAACGCCAACTGACGCTCGACACGCTGCTGATCAAACCAGCCCAACCGCACGCCGCTGTCGCGGACGGCGCGCAGACGCGCCGCGGCCGCGGCGTCGTCGCCTCCCTCCAGGTCCCGCGCCGCCTCATCGATCATCGCCCGCACCGCGGTGATGTCGGCGTTGATCCGGCGCTGCGTGTGCGCCAGGCGCGCCTCGGCCAGGGCGCGGATGCTCGCGGCGGTCTCGGGGTCGTCGATAATCGCGCGGTACAGCGCTACGGCCGCGGCCGGATCGTCGGCGGCGACGCGGTCGGCTTCGGCCAGACGATCCGCCGGCGTCTCACCGGGCGACTCTTCCTGCGCGGTCGCCGGTGCGGCGCCGTTGGTCGGCGCCGCGTCCCGCTCGCCGTCGCCCGACGCGTTCAGCGTCTGATCGATCGCCTGGAGCATCAGGTAATAGGATCGACGCTGGTCGGGCGGCAGTTGCATCTGATCCAGCCCGCGAAGCGTCTGACGGGCGGCCTCGAGCTCGCCGGCCTCGTACTGCGCCGTGCCTTGCTCAAAGAGGGCGGCGGCGGTCGGCTGACCGGCGTCGGCCAGCGCGGAGGCGACGAACGGACCACCGACCGTCAGGCCGGCACACGCGATGACGACGGCTAGGTGACGGATCAACAAAGTCGGGCCTCCCTTTGGACGATGACGAGCGTTCCGGTTGTGCGAGCGAGAAACGGTTTCGGCTGCAGGTTCGGGATGGGACCGAACCTGCCATGGTGGGGGGTTGTCACGTCTGCTATGCCCCGCCCCACGGGACTGGGGGCCCACCGTCGCGGGAGTCTAAAGTCAAGGGCGCGGGGCTGCAAGTGGCCCGATGCCAGCGGGTTGCCCGTGCGCCCTGACCCGCCGACCCGCGACCGAGGCGGGAAAGCTCGGCCCACGATCGTCCCGGCGTCGCTGATTCGCCCTCGCCCCCGCCGCCGGTTACGATCCGTCGCTCGACCCGACCGCCGCGGCGACGCCCGCCGAGCGTCAACTCCCGGCGCGGATCCGTCGCCCGCCCACGCCGCCGATGGATCGGTCGGGCCAGACCCACGGACACGTTGCCCATGCGAGTTCTTGTCACGGGTGCGAGCGGGAAGCTGGGCAGCGTCGTCTGTCGCGAGCTGCTGCGTCGCGACCACGACGTCGTCGCCACCGACCTGGTCGCCAGCGATCGCGACCAGCCGCCGATCCACACCGCCAACCTGCTCGAAGACGCGCCGATCTACCAGCTCATGCGCGGCTGTGAGGCGGTGGTCCACCTGGGCAACCATCCCCACGCCCACGCCCGCCATCCCGCCCAGCGGCTGCTGGCCGAGAACACGCAGATGAACGCCAACGTCTTTCACGCGGCGCTCGACCTCGACCTGCGCCGCATCGTCTTCGCCAGCTCGATCCAGACGATGTCGCCGGCCAACAAGGGCTGGGGCGAGAACCTGCGCTGCGAGATGCCCTACCTGCCGCTGGACGGCGACGCGCCGGCCAACCCCGGGACCAACGCCTACGCGATCAGCAAGGTCCTCGCCGAGCGTATGCTCGCGATCTACAGCGGGAGCCGGGCGAGCCTGGCGGCCACGGCGCTGCGGTTCCCCTACCTGCTCTCGACCGAGGCGGCCGACGCCATCCGCGCCGGCGAGGGCGCGCATCGGCCGCGACAGTGGCTGAACTTCAACGAGTGCCTGACCTACCTGATCCTCGAAGACGCGGCGAGGCTGATCGACGCCGTCCTCACACGCCAGCAGCCGGGCTATCACCAGTACTTCCCCGCCCAGTCGCTTCACCTGCGCGGCCTGCCGACCGAGGCGCTGATCGATCGGCATTACGCCCACGTGCCCCTGCGGCGGCCGGCGACGCAGCTCGACGGGCTGGTGGACCTGGAACCGCTCCGGCGGGACCTGGACTGGGCGCCGGCGGGCCCGCCGCTGGAGGTGGTCGATCTCGAGTAAGGCCCGCCGGGCGCGTGGGCGGCTCATCTGGGCCGGCGGCCCCGCCGGGGGTGCTCCGCCGCGGGCCTCGAGGGCGGGGCCTGCGCGGCGACACCCTCGGCCAGCGGGCGCTTGGCCCGCGATCGCCCCGACCTCGGCGGGGCCTGCCCCATCGCGTGATCGTGATCATGAACCAACCCCGCTCGTAACTCCCTGGCTGACAGTTTCTTCCAAGCCATCGGCGGCTCCGTCATCCGCCCCACATCTTCCTCAAACGGTCAACCATGTCCCTGAACTCATCTGTAAACCATGTACCTTGGTTGTACCTGCCTCCCACCTCCTGCTACCTCCTTCCCTCCTGACGCCTCACCAATGTCACCCCCCCACCCCCCCATCGAATGAGAAATCATAAAT
>CAYSIX010000157.1:0-10100 GCA_964431205.1 uncultured Phycisphaeraceae bacterium | reverse complement strand
CTGTAATGGATCTTCATCAACAGCGTGCTCGAGGAGTACGTCTGGCGGTGGTTCGTGTACCGCAAGTTCGAGGTGCTGCTGCCGCGGACGCTGGCGGTCGTCGCCGCGGCGCTGGCGTTCACGCTGCACCACGTCTTCGCGGTGGGGATCAACTTCGGCTGGGACGGGCGGATCACCGCGCTGGCGTCGCTGGGCGTGTGCGTCGGGGGGCTGACCTGGTCGGTGCTGTACCTGTGGTACGGCAGCATCTGGCCGGGCTGGATCAGCCACGCGTGGGCGGACGTCGGAGTCTTTGCGGTGGGGTACCTGATCCTGTTCGGCTGATCGGGCGAGATCGAGCCGCGAGCCCGATCGCCGCTCGAGATACGCACGTCCCTGGGGGAGTGTGTCCGGCACCGCTCACGGGGTTCCATAAGGCGGCGCGGACAAAACCTGCGCAAAAAATCGCGGCTCACGGGTCGCCGTGAGCCGCGCGTTTTTGGGAGGGAATCCCGGGTCGCTCGTTCAGCGACGTCGACGGAGCGTGACCAGCGTGGCGCCGATCAGGCCGAGCGCCGCGGTGGCGGGCTCGGGGATGACCTGTCCGCGGATCTCACCGGGCCCGTTGAGCTCGGTGTGGATGTTGACGTACCAGAGGCCGTCGAGGATCTGCTGCTCCTGCTCGTCAGTGACGGTGGTCGAGCCGATGAGCGTGCCGCTGGGCGGCTGGGGGATCGCGGCGCCGTCGCCGCCGACGATGAAGACCTCAATGCCGGCCGTCTCACCGATCTCCGCCGGGCCGTGGAAGTGCGCCCCGGGGGAGACGATATCGCCGCTGAGCCCGGCATACACGATCTCCCACGACAGCTCGTTGGTGTCGGTGTCGAGCGTGACGTGCCCGACGCCGGCCGGTTCGACCGGGGTGTCCGGGACCGTCGGTGCCGGCACTTCCTGGCTCACCGTGATCGGGAAGTCAAACTCCACCACCGCGCCATCGGCGGCACCACCGATCGCCAAAGCCACCCCTACGCCTGCTGATGCCAGAATGCGCCTCACGTCTCTCTCCTTCCATGAAGGTTAAATAGTTCAACAGAGCCCCAATAGCCCCACGTATCACACTTCTAGGCCGCCGACGGCGGGCTGTCCACTGCGATCACAGAAATCTTACACCGTGACCGCGGCGCACATCCACCCCCCGGCACCCAAAGTAAATGTCCTCAAGCGCCCGGTATCTTGCAGCCAGCTCGAAAATTCGGCTGATCGGCGTCACCGGCGGCGCGGATCGCCCCGGCCGCGGCGCGAGTCGATCGCGTTCACTCGACGCGGCGTCGCAGGTCCGCCTCGAGCTCGGCCATCGTGACGCTTCGCGCATCCCCGGCGAACGTGGCGGCGTTGAGCCGATCGGGCCGGTGCATTTCCGCCAGCTCCTCGAACACCGTGATCAGCGTCGGGTCGCCGATGGTGTCGCGGTGCCGGCCGCTGAAGCTGTAGGGTTCGGGGCGGCTGGCGTCCCGGCCGTGGGCGGCGAGGTCGTCGAGGTCGATGACGTGGTTCTCGCGCCAGAAGTAGCTGAGGCCGTCGGGCGCGTCGGCGAAGTCGGGATCGGCGGGGCAGACGAGCATGTCGGGCGTGGGCAGGTGAGGCGTGACACGGTCCCACCAGTCGACGTCGTCGTCGGGCGGGAGGAAGCCGGCGTGGTCGGCGGCGTAACGGTGGAACGCGAAGACGAGCTGGCCGGCGTGGTGCAGGCAGGCGGCGTGGTGGGCGCGGCGGCGGGCGGCGTGCGCCGCGACGACGATCGCGAGCGTGAGGATCGCCGCCAGTGCGACGGCGAGACCGAGCTCGATCAGCGAAAACGCGTGAGGCCGACGATGAGCCATGGCTGAATCCCGAACGCTGAACCTGTATTCGGTGATCAGCGCGTCGTGCAACGAAAAAGAACAACCCCGGGCCGTTCGACACGGGGTTGCCCTCCTCCTCCAGCATGGTCCGTTGAGATGGACCGGGGCGATCACGACAGACCGTTCAGCTTCTCTTCCTACCGTTGAACCGACCCGTGGTCACGATGTTACCGAGCTTAGCGCGGGCCTTGCCGCGGATCTTGCCGTTGGCGGCGGTCCCGTTGAACCGCACGTTGAAGGTGCCGATCGGGGTTCGCACCTTGCCGGCGCCCTTGAACTTCTGCCTCGCCTTCTTGGGCGAGATCGGCTTGCTGAGCTTGATGTTCCAGCGATGGATCTGGTTGGGGTCGACGCCGCGCTGCCGCTGGCGGCCGAGCTTGCCCTTGATGTTGCGGATCGTCAGGTCGGGCGTGGTGACCTGACCGCCGGAGGTCGTCTTGCCCTTGAACAGGATCTTGTAATTGCCCAGCGGGTTGGCCTTGCGACGCGGGGCGGCGTCGAGGGCGGCGGGCACCGCCATGGCGGTGATCAGCATCGCCGCAAACAGCACCGGCATCACACGGACACGCGACCAATACGGCCTGAACGTTTTCATGGTTTTCTCCTCCCCGGCCTCGCGGACGAATCCGATGTGATCGGCACGACGTGATCACGGGCCCATTCAACATAGATTACCACCGAAAAGGGCCGATGCCCAGCACCAATCGTGATAATCTTGTCGTTTTTTGGGGCGCCCCGGGGCGGGCGGGATTCCCCAGCTTCGCCACGTTGGCGAGCCTAACCGGCCGGGTTGGCCGGCGCGTCGTGGTCGGCGCCCGTCCCGGTCGGCCACGTGACGGCGCGCCCGAGCACGGCTAACGGGCGGGCAGAGCCAGGTTGGCCTCGAGCTCCTCCGCGGGGACCGGTCGGGCGGCCCCGTCGAGCGTGGCGGCGTTGACCAAGCCGGCGCGGTGCCAGCCCTCGAACTCCTCGAAGGCGACGAACAGCCCACGATCGTTGATCTGGGAGAGCGGCCGACCGGTGATGGCCGCCTCCGGCGTGGTCTCGAAACGATCCCGCAGGGAGTAGCTGAGCCCGAAGTCCTCGCCGTCCGGATCGGCCGGGCAGACGAGCAGATCGAGCTCGGGCACGACACGGGCGAGCAGTTGGTCCCACTCGAGCCGCTCGTCATCGTCGGCGGGCAGGCGGTCGTCGTTCTGGGCCGCGTAGACGTGCAGGGCGTGGACCAGGGCCCGCAGGTTCTTGAGGCAGGTGACGTGGGCCGAGGAATCGCGGGCGCGGGCGAGGGCGGGCAGGAGCAGCCCGATAAGGAGGGCGACGACGCCGAGCACGACGAGCAGCTCGATCAGTGAGAAGCCGGTCGCGTTGCGGGGCGATCGGAGGGTCATGGCGAGGTTCTCGGGTCGGTCGAAGCCGGCGGACACACGCCGATAGAATACTGTCGGCATGACGACGCTGACGATTCAGCCCGACGCGGAGCCGCGGGTCCATCGCTGGACGCGTGAGGAGTACTACGCGATGGCCGAGGCGGGCCTGTTCGACGGCAAGCGCGTGGAACTGATTGACGGTACGATCCTTGAGATGTCGCCGCAGCGGGACCGGCACGCGAAAGGCATCCTGCTGGCTCAGTACGCGCTGATGGATGCGTTCGGGCCTGAATTCACGGTGCGCGTGCAACTGCCGCTGCGTGTCGGCGATCGATCGGAACCTGAGCCCGATGTGGCGGTGGTCCGCGGCGGCGTTCGATCAGTCGATGCTCACCCGACAACCGCCGTCCTCGTCGTCGAGGTCAGCGACACGACGCTGGAGCACGACCGCAGAACCAAGGCGCACCTTTACGCTTCCGCCCGGGTGGACGAGTACTGGATCGTTAATCTGATCGACGGGCGGGTGGAGGTTCAGCGCGAACCGATCACCGACGCGGCGGCGCCGTTCGGCCATCGCTATGGCCGCCAGGACGTAGCCGAGCGTGACGGAATGATCGCGCCCGTGGCCCTGCCGGAGCGTTCGATCGCGGTCGCCGACCTGCTGCCGTGATTCGCCGTCCGGGCTTCTACCCCGCCGATCGCCCCGATCAACTCACGCGATCGAGCGCCAGCTCGTGCGCCTCGTGATACCGGCGGCCGAGGTTGTGCCAGTCGAAGTGCTCGCTGAAGGATTCGACGTGGTTGCGCATGGCGATCCGCTCGCGGCGGTTGAGCTGGCAGAAGTGGAACATCCGCTCGGTCAGCTCGTGGGCGGCCTGGTGGAAGTCGCAGTGGCGTCGGGGCACGATGTAGATGCCCTTGTCGTCGTGGTCGGGCACGAGGTGCTGGAGGTAGGACCCGAAGCCGGAGAGGTCGCTGGTGATCGCGGGCACGCCGAGCGCGATCGACTCGAGCGGGGTGTAGCCCCACGGCTCGTAGTAGCTGGGGAACACGCCGAGGTGACAGCCGCGGACGAACTGGTCGTAGTCGAGCCCGAACAGCGGGTTGGTCGGGGTGATGAAGTCGGGGTGGTAGACGATCTTGACCGGGTCGTGCTCGTGGTTGAACAGGGCGCACGCGCGGAGCTGGCGGAGGATGGCGTCGTTGGCGTCGTCGTGCAGGTCGTGGGTGACGATCAGCGGCGGCAGCTCCCGCTTCCAGGCGAGCATGGTGCGGCGGAGGCGGAGGCGCCAGTACTCGGGCACGAGGCTGTTCAGGTCGGGGATCTGCCCGCGGGCGGCGGCGTAAAAGAGCTGCTCGCCCAGCTCCTTCTCGATGTGCTCGGTCGCGGCGCGGAACTCCTGGAGCATCGCGCGCGAGTGCAGGGCGGTGACGTTGATCGACCGGTACGGCGCCCTGGTGATGATGAAGAAGACGACGGTGACGGGCGAGCCCTGCTGGCGGAGGCGGTGGTTCAGCCGCGCCAACGATTCGATGGTCACGTCGAGCCCCTTGTTGCGGTACTCGTATCGGCCGGAGGTGAAGAAGTAGAGGGTGTTGTCGAGGTCGAAGCTGTAGGTGGGGAAGAAGTGGCCGAGGGTGAACTCGTGGATGCGGTCCTTGTACTGGCGGTGCAGGACCTGGAACTCGTGCAGGGCGGCGAAGCGTTCGATGTTCAACCCGTTGGGCAGCAGCAGGTCGGGCTGGCGGCCGAGCAGGTGGCGGCACTCGTCGGCGGTGACGTCGGAGACGGTGGTGAACACGTGGGAGCCGTGGGCGGCGGCGCGTTCGAGCAGGTGTTGGGAGGTGAGGTTGAACTTGGCCGCCTCGACGCCGTGGTCGAGGAAGGGCAGGTGTTCGTAGAAGGCGGGGGTTTCCTGGGCGAGGCAGCGGCCGAGGCGGGTGGCGTGGGTGGTGAAGACGATCGACCCGGGCCAGTCTTCCAGCCGAAGCATCGGGATCGCCGCGCCCGCCAGCCACTCGTGAAAGTGCGCGACGATCTTGCGTCGATGCGATTCCTTCTGGGCCACGAGGGTCAGGAACCGCCGGCACATCTCGCCGAACGCCACGACGTTGTTGATCTCCTCATCGCTCGCCGGCGTGGGGATGGCGTGCTGGTCGAAGAGGCGGTACTTGACCTCGTGCAGCGAGCCGAAGATGTCCAGATAGTTCAGCAGCACGACGTGCGGGCGACCGGAGACGAGCCACCGCCCGTACTGCGCCCCCAGGCCCATCTCGCGCATCTGGTTGACCGCCTGGCCCACCGCGCCACCGGGCACCGGCGCCGGCTCGAACTCGACCTGCGCCGAGTGGTGGTTGTACGGCCCGATCAGGCAGTATCGGCTGCCCCACCGCGCCACCATGCTCGGCACCTTCGACCGCAGCACGGTGTAGATCCCGCCGACCTGGTTACACGCCTCCCACGCGATCTCGAACAGCAGCGGCTCGGCCAGACGCGCCCGCGGCTCGGCGTCGGCCGGCGGCTCGGCCGGCGCCGGCACCACCGACTCCGACGCCGTCGCCCGCACCGGCCCGGACGCCGTCGTGCGGCCTGCCCGGCCACGCCCCCCGCCACGCCGGCCTCGCACGCGGCGACCCTTGCCTCCCCCGCCCGCTGTCCCGCCTGAGCTGTGCATCCCTGTCCGATCGTCTTGGCTCGGCCTCGGTTCCCCACACGCCCGCTACGCCTGAAAGTACTCCGGCTCGTTGCCCTTCTTCCACTTGATGTTGCAGCCCATCGACGGCTTCTGATCCTCCGATGGCCGCTCGCCCGCCAGCACCGCGTCCAGCGCCGCCCGCACGTCCTTGCCCGTCACCGGGATGTCGGAGTCCGGCCGACTGTCGTCGAGCTGACCCCGATACACCAGCTCATGGTTCTTATCGAACAGAAAGAGGTCCGGCGTGCAGGCGGCGGTGTACGACTTGGCCACCGACTGATCCTCGTCGAACAGGTACGGGAACGGGTAGCCACGCTGCTGCTTTTCCTGCTTCATCTTCTCGGGGCTGTCGTCGGGGTAGTTGGCCACGTCGTTGCTGTTGATCGCGACGATGCCGACGCCCTTGGACTGGTAGTCCCGCCCCAACTGTGCCAGCTCGTCCGCGACGTGCTTGACGAACGGGCAGTGGTTGCAGATGAACATCACCAGCAGAGGCTGCCCTTCGAAGTCGCTGCGATGGACCGTCTTGCCGTCGGTGTCCGGCAGGGCGAAGTCCGGCGCCTTGGTGCCCAGTTCCATCATCGTTGAGAGAGTGCGTACCATCGGTTCACCTCCTGTCGTGAATCGAACGATCTGAGATCCGTTGCTTGTCAGGGCATCATACCGGCGGCGGGACACCGCGGCGCGCCGCCGTACAATGCGATCCATGCGGGATGAGCAGGTCAGCTCCAAGGACACACGGGTCAGCACGCTGGGGCCGTGCGAAGTGCGCTCGCCCCTGCTCGACCTGCTGCGCGTGCCGGAGGATCGGGTCGGGCTGATCCGTGACGATTACCGTGTGCTGGTCGCGGACTGGCTGTACCCGGACGACGACGATTCCGAGCGGCTGAGCGATCGGCCGTCGTTCGAGGGCGCCGGCCCGCGCAAGCGGATCTACTTCGAGCCGACGCGGGTCCACGCCGGCATCGTCACCTGCGGGGGCCTGTGTCCGGGGCTGAACGACGTGATCCGGGGGCTGGTGCACGTGCTCTGGCACCGCTACGGCGTGCGTCAGATCGACGGGTTCCGCTTCGGGTACGCGGGCCTGGTGCCCGATTCGCCGCACGAGCCGATGCCGCTCGACGCCGATCGGGTCAGCACCATCCATGAGGACGGCGGGACGATCCTGGGCACGTCGCGGGGCCCGCAGGACCCCGCGGAGATGGTCGCGGGGCTGAAGCGGCGCGGCGTGAACGTGCTGTTCGTGATCGGGGGAGACGGGACGCTGCGGGGCGGGCTGGCGATCGCGGCCGAGGCGCGGCGTCAGGGCGTCGAGCTGGCGGTCATCGGCGTGCCCAAGACGATCGATAACGACATTCTTTTTGTCGAGCAGAGCTTCGGATTCCAGACCGCCTTCGCCGAAGCCGGCCGCGTCATCCGCGCGGCGCACACCGAGGCCCGCAGCGCCGCCAACGGCGTCGGGCTGGTCAAGCTCATGGGCCGCGAGTCCGGGTTCATCGCCTGCCACGCCGCCCTCGCCTGCAACGACGTCAACTACGTCCTGATCCCCGAGGTGCCGTTCCCGCTCGAGGGCGACCAGGGCCTGCTCGCCTCGCTGGAAGACCGCCTGGCAAGACGCGACCACGCCGTCATCGTCGTCGCCGAGGGCGCCGGTCAGCAGTACTGCGCCACCGAGGGTTGCGACCCCTCGGGCAACCCGCGACTCGGGGACATCGGCCTGTTCCTGAAACAGACGATCCGGGACCACTTCCACGAACGCGGCCGACCGGTCAACCTCAAGTACATCGACCCCAGCTACACGCTGCGCGGCATCCCCGCGACGCCCCACGACAGCGTCTACTGCTTTCGCCTGGCACAAAACGCCGTCCACGCCGCCATGGCCGGCCGCACCGACGTCGTCGTCGGCCGCTGGCACAACCGCTTCGTGCACATCCCCATCGAGTTGGCCGTCCGACGCCGACAACGCGTCGATCCCAAGGGCGACCTGTGGCTGTCGGTACTCGAATCCACGGGCCAGCCGCGATGGAGCGTCGACGACCCGGCGGCGGCGCCCACGTGAGCCCGGCTTGTCCGGCCGCCCACCGCTGTTACCCTGACCCTGCCGCCAACCGTGAGGCCACGCCACCTTGGATGCGCTCTGGAACTTCCTTTTCGACCTGATCGTGCTGCTGACCGCGGCGATTCTGCTGGGCGCGATCGCCGAGCGGCTGCGTCAGAGCGCGATCGTCGGGTATCTGCTGGCCGGGGCGCTGGTCGGGCCGCGGTCGTTCGGGCTGATCGGCAGCGCCGAGGCGACCGAGGTCGGGCACATGGCCGAGCTGGGCGTGGCGCTGCTGCTGTTCTCGATCGGGCTGGAGTTCAACTGGTCGCGGCTGCGGCGGTTCGGCGCCACGCCGTGGGTCCTGGGCGGCTGGCAGATCACGCTGACGCTGGTGTTGGCGGGCGTGGTCGCGTGGCTGGCGGGGTTGAGCGCCGCGTCGGCCGCGGCCGTCGGCGCCATGGTCGCGCTGTCGAGCACGGCGGTGGTCCTGCGCTCGTTGGCCGAACGCGCCGAGCTGGACTCGGTGCACGGCCGCCACGCCCTAGGCATCCTGCTGCTTCAGGACATCGCGGTGGTCCCGCTGGTGCTGCTGGTCTCGGCGCTGGCCGGCGAAGCCAGCGCGCTCGGCGTGGCCAAGGCCCTGGGCAAGGAGGCGCTGCTGGCCGCGGCCCTTGTGCTGGTGCTCCTTGCGTTCAGCCGCTACCTGCTGCCCCAGCTCGTCCAGGCCGGCGTGCTGATCAAGAACCGCGAGCTGCCGATCCTCTTTTCGATCGTCGCCGCCATCGGGTCGGCGTACGCCGCCCACCGCGTCGGGCTCTCGCCGGCGCTGGGCGCGTTCGTCGCGGGCATCATGATCGGCGAGTCGCCCATCGCCACCCAGGTCCGCGCCGACGTCGCCGCCCTGCGCACCCTCTTCGTGACCCTCTTTTTCAGCTCCATCGGCATGCTGGTGGACCCGGCCTGGATCAGCGCCAACGTCATGCTCGTCCTCTTCGCCCTGGTCGCGCTGGTCCTGGGCAAGGCGCTGATCATCACCGTGCTCGCGATGGCCGTGCGGCTGCCGATCCGACACGCGATCGCCACGGGCGTCGTCCTCGCCCAGGCCGGCGAGTTCTCCTTCGTCATCGCTCAGGCCGCCATGGAACCCAGCGCCGGCGAGTCGCTGTTCAGCCCCCAGCTCGGCAACCTCATGATCGCCGTCACCGTCGCCTCGCTGCTGGTCACCCCGTATCTGATCAACGTATCACTGCCCACCGGCGTGTGGATCGAGCAGCGCCTGCGGCGCTTGGGCCTGACCCGCACCCTCCGTCCCGACACCGCCGACGTCTCGCCCGAGCCGCACAGCGGCCACGTCATCATCGTCGGGTTCGGGCCCGCCGGCCGCGCCGTCGCCGACGCCATGCGCCTCCACCGCAACCCCATCCTCATCATCGACCTCAACGCACGCACCGTCCTCGACGCCCGCGCCGAGGGCATCGCCGCCTACGTCGGGCACGCCGCCTCATCCGAGATCCTCGAGCACGCCCACGCCGACCAGGCCCGCGCCGTCGTCGTCACCCTCCCCGACCACCGCGCCGCCGTCGAGGTCATCCGGCAGACCCGTGCCATGGCCCCCGACACCATCGTCATCGCCCGCGCCCGATACGCCCGATACGCCGAAGAGCTCTCCGACGCCGGCGCCCACGTCGTCATCGACGAGGAAAACACGGTCGGCCAGCACCTCGGCGACGCCGTCACCAAGGCGCTGTGAGCCGCGCTCGGTGCGAGGCCGTGCTTTCACACGACTCAGATGATCTCCAGCGCGTTCGCGCTCGGCAGGGCCGGGAACGGCGCGGTCGGCAGCGTCTGGTACCAGTAGGCCACGGAGGCGATGTCGTCCTGCAGCGGCAGGTATCGCCCGTCACGCCGCCACCCCAGCGCCTGCATCGTCACGCGCACGCGCTTCCGGAAGCGGATCGGGTCCGGGATGTGCCAGCGGTAGAGGCTGAAGCGCTGCTGCGACTCGTAGAGCCCGTCGGGCCGGATGACCATGGGCATGCCCGCGTAGGCGGTCGAGTACTCCTGGTACTGTTTCTTCGCGATGTTCTCGAAGTTGTACGAGCCGCAGAAGTAGTCC
>CAYSIX010000156.1:0-10136 GCA_964431205.1 uncultured Phycisphaeraceae bacterium | reverse complement strand
CGACCGACGCCGGGATAAACAACACTTGGAGCGGCCGCAGCGTCGCGCGCAGCACGAACCCCGTCAGGAGCAGCCCGCAGGTCAGCAGCACGGCCGTCAGAAACACGCTCATGATGCCTTGATCCCTGGCCGGCCGTCGCCCGAGTGATCACGGCCCCGCGTCGTCGGTCAGGCCCAGCACGCGTGCGGCGTTGTCGTGGTACACCTTGCGCAGCACGTCGTCCGGCAGGTGGATGCCGTAGATCCGCCACTCGCCGGCCGGGGCAAACGGATGGTCGTAATACCGAAAGTACTCGTCGTCGGTCTCGAGGAAGCGGAAGTAGATCGCGTAGCGGGGCTGATCGACGCGGCCGGGGTACCGGTCGGTGCCGAACAGGACGCGATCCTGGTGGTCGATGATGAAGCGACGGGCGGAGTAGGGCTGGCGGCCGAGCTCAGCGACACGGCCGGAGATGTCCACGTAGAAGTTGGGGTAGCGCTCGAGCCGTTCGGCGACGGCGGCGAGGTCCTCGGCGGAGTTGCCGACGTGGGCGCCGATGAACAGCGTATCCGGGTGGCGTTCGATGACGCGATCGCGCTGGGCCAGCAGTTCGTCTCGCGAAGGGTACGCCTCGCCGTGAAAGCTCCAGTCCGGGTGGCGCTTGAGCTGCATCCAGCGCTCGTTGTGTTGGTCCACCGGTTGGAAGAACGCGATGGGATCAGCGGTGTGGATCAGCACGGGCATGCCCAGCTCGCCGGCCTTGGCCCAGATCGGGTCGAAACGCTCATCGTCGATGCGGAGCAGCTCGTGATCAGCCCCACGCAGGCGCAGACCCAGGTCCTTGAACACCTTGACCCCGGCGGCGCCGTTCTGCCGCGCCCGTTCCAACGCCGCGAGCGTGCGTTCGGTGAAGCTCGGCTCGTCGACGCGGGCGAACTCGGGCGTGCAGAAGATCAGCAGTCGTCCCGGCGCGGCGGTGTGAAAGCGTTTGAGCATGCGCTCGAGCCCGCGGCCCCACCCGCCGCTGAGGTTCACCGCCGCGCGGACGTTTCTCGCGTCCATCGCTGCCAGCAGCGCCGCCGGTTCCTGCTCGAGCGACCAGTGACAGTGGGCGTCGATCGCGCGAAAGCGGGCGCGCGGGACGTGGGACTCCTCGGTAACCAGCGTCGGCCGAGGGTCGTAGTCGAGCACCATCTCGTGGCCGACGTACACCGCGCGGCCGATCGGTGAGATGACGGTCGCGTCGTCGGGTTGCGGGTCGGCGGTGGCGGCGGGCATCGAGACGAGCGTGCCGAGCCAGCCGATCACGGCGAGGGGCAGACGCCAACGCGTGCGGCGGCGGTCGCGATGGTTCGGTTTGGCGTGGCGGCGTGAGATCGGCATGACGGCGACGATAGCGTGACGATCCGGCACGGTCCACGCCGCGTTGGGCCTTACGAGATTCTCACGCCTCGTCCGCCTGCGGCCGGGTGTAGTCCAAGAGTGGGGCATCCCCGACGGCGAGCGCATTCGGCTTATTCTTCGGTGGGGCGGCCGTCTCGGCTGCCATCGCCGCGCAGCGGCGAATGACCCCAAACAGGCATGCAGCCTGTCGGCGGGCGAGACGCCCGCCTCACTTGTGGACTACACCCTCTTCGGCCCGGCCGCGTTCCCCCACTGGCAACGCCCGAGCCGGCCCGATACACTCCGGCCCATGATCAGCCTCGCCACCAGCACCTTCAACCAGTACGCCGCTTTGGGCATCCTCGTGCTCATGGCGATCGTATTCGGGTTCGTCAACCTGCTGGCCACGACCGTCATCGGCCCCCGCCGGCAGGGAAATGTCAAGGGCACGACCTACGAGTCGGGCGTCAACCCCATCGGGACCGCGCGGCGACGCTTCAACGTCCGGTTCTACATCGTCGCGATGACGTTTCTGCTGTTCGACGTCGAGATCGTGTTCCTCTACCCCTGGGCCGTCACGTTCCCCAGCCTGGGCGGGTCGCTCGGCGAGGCGCTGGCGCCGCAGTTCCTGCTGCGCATGCTCTTTTTCGTTCTCACGACGGTGATCGCATTCGCCTACGCCTGGCGCAAGGGCGTGTTCCGTTACGACTGATCAAGCAGGCCCATCGTCGCAACGCGCGAGCCGGGACGCGGCCGCCTTCCCCCCCCCCCGCACATGAGGGAGCGACGCGACTTGTCGCGTGCTTTTCTTACGGCAACTGCGATGAGTAGCCCTGCAGCAGCTCGAAGGGGTCGGGCCCGACGGGCCGCTGCGACTCGATGAACTGGAACGTCCCGTCGTGTTGCGCGGCCAGCTTGCGCAGGACCTGTTGCGGGTCCTGGTAGAAGAACTGCACGCCGTGAACGCGGACGGGCCGGTCTCCGATGCGCTCGGCGAAACGCTCGAGGAACCGCTCGGCGTCGGGGCGCTCAAAGCGGCGGCCGACGCTGTCATCGGTGAGCAGGTAGATCTCGCCGGTGTGGTACGCCAGCACGCGGTCGAGGGCGACGAAGGGATCGGACCGCCCGGCGGGCACGACGTGGCCCCGGCCCGGATCGATCCACGCCCGAACCCGTCGCTTGTGCTCGGCGTCGGAGGGCTTGAGCCCGGTCGGCGGGACCTCGATCGCCTCGCCCCGGCGGAAGAAGACGACCGTGAACCGCGTGTCGGCGTCCAGCGAGTCGATCGACGAGGCGAGCCATTCGAGCAGTTGCGGCATGGTGTCCAGCAGCGAGCCGGAGGCGTCCACGAGATAGGCGACGTGCGAGGAGCGCGTGGCATCGGCGGGCGGGGACGTGCGCGGGACGGCCGCGCCCTGACGCGCCGGTGACGCCTCGCCGGAACGCGGCTGGGATCGTTCGGTTTCGCGCGGCGAGCGCGTCGGGTCGGGCGTCGATGGTTCGGCGCGGGCCAGCCGTGCCGTCTCCACCGGTTGTGCCGGCTCGGCGTCGGACCCGCTTGCACCTGCGGCCTCGGTCGCGGCCTCGCTTCCCGCGTCCGTTGCGGCGTCGCTTGCGTCCTCGGTCGCGGTTGCGGGCACGGTTACGGTTTCTTCCTCAGGATCCGCCACGGCGACCGCCGCGTCGCCCGGGCCGCCGCCGCGGAACGCGGGCACGCTCGCCTGCGGCTCGGGTTCGGCCGGCGGCGTCGAGGATGTCGCCGCCTCACGCGGCTGCGGCGACGACTCGGAAATGGACGTGGAGAGCTCCGGCTCGATCGCCGCGGCAAGCTCGGCCTCCCCCGCCTCCGTCACGGTCGCGCCGGGTGACGCCCCGACCCTTTCGGCTTCAGCGTCCGCGCCGCTCTCGCCATTCAGCTCCACCGGCGTCGCGAACGCGACCGCCTCGTCAGCTTCCACCGGCGCCTGCGTAAACGGTCGGCTGGGCGGCGGCGCCGGCGAATCGGAATCACCCTCGGCTCGCGCCGCGTCGCTTGGTGCGCTCGATGCGGCCGGTACACTCAGGGCGGACGGCGTCGCATCGGCTTCGCCCACGCTCACCGCCTCGTCGATCGCCGCCGTTGTCGACCCCGCGTCGCCGGGCCGCGGTTCGGCCGCGTCGGGCTCCGACGGGTCGGTTTCCGCCATCTCGCCCGTGTCCGCCGATTCGTTCGGCCCCGCCTCCTCCTCCTCGGCCACGGACGGGGCCGAGCCCGCCTCAACAACCCGCGCATCACGCTGACCGCGATCGCTGTCCACCAGCGCGTCGAGGCTGCGGAACACCTCATCCAGTGCCGAGCCTGGGTCGTACGAGGGCGCCGACCCGTCGGCGGACGCGGCGCGGCCTTCAGCGGCAGAATCATCGACGGCGGACGCCGGCTCCGTGACCTCGGCCTCCGGGGACACGACCTCGGCACGGCCCGGCCGCGGCGCAACCGCGCTCGGCTCGCCCCCGGTTTCACCCGCGGGCGCGGACTCGGCGTCGGCTTGCGAATCAGACGCCGTCTCCGGGCCAGCCCCGGCCCGCGAATCGATCGGCCGATCGGACTCACCCCGCGGACGACCCAGCCGCGGCCCCGCGCTCAACGCGCCCAGCGCCAGGTCCTCGCTCGACTCGACCTCGGGCGTCGCCGCGCCCGCGTCGCTCTGCCCGGTCGAAGGCCCATCATCCAGACGCTCGGCCGCGGCCACCGCCTCCGAGGCCAGCTCCCCCCCGCCGTCACCATCGCTCGGAGCCGCCGGCGAGCCTTTCGACAACGTCGCCGTCGCCCCCGAATCGGCTCGTTCCGCTGCGCTCGCCCCGTTCGCCGGGTCAACCCGTGTCGTGGGCGCGCGATCGACCGCAGACGCCTCCGACTCCGGGGCCGGTTGGTTCTCTGCCGAGCCCGTCGCCAGCTTCACCTCGTTCGGCCAGATCATCTCCCGCAGCGCGGCCCATCCGCCACCGCCCCCCGACGCGGTCAGGTACCACGCCCCCACGCCGCCCGCGGCCAGCACCAGCACCGCGACCGCCGCCGCCACACGCCGCCGCCCGCTCGACCGACCCGACCAGTCGGACAGGATCGGTGACTCCGACGCCTCCGGTTCGGACGACGCGAAGCGCCGACCTGGCGATCGATCCTCACCCGTGCTCGTGCCCGCTGCACCTTGCCGCGCCGCCGGTGCCTTCGCCGCATCTTCCGGCCGATCCCACGCGCCGTACCCGCCACCGCCCGACACGCTCGCCGCCGCCTCCGACAACGCCCGAAGCTCACGCTCCGGATCGAACGCCTCACCCGTGACAGAGTCCGACAGCGACGGCTCGGGCGGCGGGAACGGGATCTCGACCGCGTCGCCGGTGTCCGGCGCATCGCCTGGGCGGGCCGCGTCGCGCGATTCGCCGCTCTCGACGGATTCGCCACGATGCGCGACGCGACCGTCGCCCCCGGCACCATCGGTGCCATGCGGCTCACGCGCGGCGCGATCGGCCTCCGCGTCGGCGTCGGCGCTCGCGTCGATCCGCGACGGCGGCGTGCTCGGCCGCTCAACGGACGGCGCATGGCGTCGCTCGGCGTCTTCCCGCGACGCCAACGGGTTAACCGGCCTGTGCCCCGTCCCGGAGCGCTCGGCCACGCGGCCCTTGTTGGTCGCGTCGGGCGCGTCGCCGTCGGCGGGGTCGATCGCGTGCGAACGGAGCAGCTCTTCGATCAGGTGCGTCGGCTGCTCGCGTGAAGGGGCGGCTGGTCGGGTCGGCGTCTGGTGGCCGGCGGGCGGGCGAGGCGCATCGTCCGACCCCGCGGCGGCAGACGACGGGGCCGTGGCGGTCGAAACCGGCAGCTCGGGCCGTTCGGGCCGCGACGGCCGTGCGGCCGAATCCGTCGTGGACGCTTGCGTTTGCTCACCGGCGTCGTCGGCGGGCGAGTCCGACGGCTCGGCCGCGAGCAACGCCCCGCCCTCGCCCGTCTCGTCGTGCTGGGCCATCTCCTCGGCGATCGCGTCCATGAAGCTGAACCCGCCGAGCATCGTGTCCGACGAGGCGTCGGCCGACTCCTCCGATGCCACCGGCTCGGCGGGGGCCGTCGCCGGCGCGTCCGCCGCCGCGTGCCCCACCACCAGCAGCAGCCGGCCGATCTGCACCTGGTCCCCCTCGCTCAGCACCGTTGGCCGGTTGATCCGATGCCCGTTGACGAACGTGCCGTTGCTCGAGTTCAGGTCGCGCAGCACCCACCGCCCGCCGTCGAGCTGCACCTCCGCGTGCCGACGCGACACCCGCGAGTCCGCCAGCTTGTAACGCGGCGCCTGCCGCCCGATCAGCGCCGGCTCTCCCGGCGCGATGCGCAGCACCTGACCCTTTGAAGGACCGTTGATCGCGATCAGCGTCAGCACACAAGACCCCTTCGGACAAATAAATGTTCACCGCGGTGTCACGACCGGCCGCGGGCCCTGATCCATCCCGGCATTATCGCCGCCCACACCGCCCCGGACCAGCCGCCCACACAAACTCACCCCTCAACCCACACCCCTCACGCCTCAAACCTCAAGCCTCACAACTCAATGCTCATAGATCATCTTCTTCGTCATCCCTCCGTCGATCACGAAGTTCTGACCCGTCACGAACCCGCTGCGCGGCGTGGCCAGAAACAACGCCAGCTCCGCCACGTCCTGCGGCCGGCCGACCCGGCCCGCCGGGTGCTGCGCATGGTCCACCTCCCGCAGCGGCGCCGGGTCGCCATCCTCGCCCTCACGCGTGTCGATCCACCCCGGGCTGATGCAGTTCACACGCACCGCCGGGCCGAGGCTGATCGCCAGCGCGTGCGTCAGCCCCACCAGCCCCGCCTTGCTCGCCGAGTACGCTATCGTGTTCGGCTCGCTCATCAGCGCCCGCGTCGAGGCGATGTTCACCATCGCCCCCTGCCGCTCGCCCAACGCCTTGGCCGCGTGCTTGGCCATGTAAAACGTCGCCGACAGGTTCACGTCCAGCACGCGGTGCCAGTCCTCGGCCGGCAGCTCCGTCACCGGCCGGTTGCGCGAGATGCCGGCGTTGTTCACCACGGCGTCCAGCCCGCCGAATCGCTCCAGCGTCGCCCGCACCGCCGCCTCGACAGAACCTTCGTCGCCCACGTCCGTCTCGATGCAGGCGACCGGGCCGTGATCGGCCAACGCCGCGGCCGCCTTCCGCCCCAACTCCGCGTCGATCTCGGCCAGCATCACCGCGAAGCCGTCGGCCAGCAGCCGCGACGCCACCGCCCGGCCGATGCCCCGGCCCCCGCCCGTCACGATCGCCGCCCGCTGTCGCTCGCCCATCTTCACGCCTCCGACGCCCCGGCCGGTCTGCGCCGGTCCTTCCACCACGCTTCACGTCGTCGTGCCACGGTCGCTTGTGACCGGTGGGAGGGCCATCTCGGCCGTCGGCGGGTGGGGTGCCACGGGCGCTTGCGACCGTGTGACGCGCCCCGACCACACACCGCTGCAACCACGGGCGGCACGCGCGGCCGGCCGCCCCGATGCCCGCACAGCCCCCCTTCTCACCCGCCCAGCTTACCCGATCCCCACCGAGCCGGGCCGATCCGCCCGCGATCGCCAAGTTCTGCAAGATTCCGCCCCCTCTCGGGGTATAATCCCCCGTGTCGTAATGTGAGGGGCCCGTCCCGCGGACGAAGCGTCCGTGCGAGGTGCCGTGTTTGAAATGCGCAGGCCTGACCCGACAGATCGAGCCGGACGCCGGCAGGCGGAGCCACGCCTTGGCCGGCGTTGCGCCGCCCGTGCCCTCCCCGGCGGCTTCACCCTCATCGAGCTGCTGGTGGTCATCGCCATCATCGCCGCCCTGGTCGCCATCCTTCTGCCCGCGCTGGCGAAGGCCCGAAAGACCGCAATGGTCATCAAATGCGGCAGCAATGTGAAGCAACTCGGGGCTGCATGGAGTCAATACTGGGCCGACCACGACGGCTGGTTCCCGTTGCTCAAGCTGAACGCGCAGTGGTACTACGCCGGCAAACACCCCTCGGTGTACCACCCAATACCGGAGCTCGAGAACCGGCCCCTAAACCCCTACGTTGGCCTCACGCTCACAGACTCTGAAGGTCTTGAAGTCTTCGAGTGCACCGAGGACGGGCCGATTACCCAGGCGAGTGGTAGCCCGGGACCGACCAAAGGGATTAACACATTTGTTTTCTACGGGAATAGCTATCCGCTCAACACAGGTGTGATGTATCGGCGCGCGTACCGAGATATTCATGACCCCGGTTCCGCTTACTTCGAGCAGCGACGTGTATCACACATCAAGAACAGCCCCTCGTGGGTTGGATTCCTGGGCGACGCTCAATGGACTTACGCCTCATGGAACGCCCCTTTCGATGCGTCGTTTCACAACAAGGAAGACAAGGTCAACGTTCTCTTTCTTGATGGCCACGTGAAATTCGTACAGATACTCCGTGACGTCGCCTATGCGGAAGACTATACGTTTAGCATCTTTCCACCCGGCACTCGACCGGATCACGACATTGGCAGACCGAGGGACCAATGAGCCATTACGACAAGACCTCCCGTCAGGTTCTGAATATGGTCCGCACTTCGCAACTACCGGCCCAGTCACGAAAGACGCCATCGACGCCGCAGTATACTAAGAACTGAAAAACCTGAAACAAGCATTGCTCCGCCAGCTGGTTCAGGAATGTTCTGGACCGACGAACCACTGCCTTGATTAATCTGCCAAATGCCGAGATCAAAACTGTCGACGTCACCGTCCTGATCCCAGTCGCCATGATTCCAGCCGACATCTGGCCCCGATCTCCCAACATTGGTTTGCCAGATTCCGAGATCGAATCCATCGACGTCTCCATCAAGATCTGAGTCTCCACCCACCGGCGCGTTGATGCTGGGAAAGAATGAATAGAGAACGCCAACAAAACCCGAGGAGACGCCATTGAGTCCTCCCTTAACGACGTCGTCCGCGTCAAAATCTCCATCCAAATCCGAATCACGTGAGCCGCTAATCAGCAGGTCTTGACGCTGGGCAAAAAGCATCAATCCCTCTCCTACGACATTTCCGGGGCTTGCTCCCACCGACCCACTCATTGACACTTCTAATGAGCCTTCCAATGGGTCGCCGACGGACCACCCCGCCGATCCGACATCGGTGGAAACCCCGTCTCCAATGCTGAGGTCGATCGTTTGGCCTTGCAGTTCTACACCGACTGATGCACCCACAATATCGAAAAAACCCAGCCAGTGACTTGGATCTGAGAAATTCCACGAGTAGAACCCGGTACCGGCCGCATCAATGTCCGCGGTTTGAAGCGTGCCCCAACTGGGCTTGAACTTCTGAAGTCCAACGGCAAGTTCGATTGACTCTGATTCAGAAACTGGTAGACCTCCCGCTTCTTCCATCGTCTCGTCAATTGTCACTGCACCCGGCGAGCCCCATGGCGAGGCGAAGTAGATTAGCCTAAGCGGCTGCGCCTCAGCGGCAGCGGAAATCAAAACGGCCCCGATTACGCCACAGAATCCAAACGATAGCGCGCGAAAACTACACATAATCAACTCCTTCTCACCAATTAAGTGCCCGGATCGGCCCATGATCGTCGTATCTCTACCATGGATCTTACTTGGCCACACGCAGCGTGTCATCCGTCTAACGCAGAATTTACGGGACACACTTCACTCTGGCGAAAGACTCGCGCTTGCCGCGCAGAGTTACCGACAGATAGGGTGCCAATAATGACATGTGCGGCATTGCCGATAGTTTGCGCGGCAGAGCGTTGCAGTCGATGCGCATTGGGGATCGCGAAAACGATATTCGATTGCACGCGGCGTTTTGACATCGGGTGTGTGGATTACGCGCCATGCCGCCGCTGCGCTGCCTCCGATGTAGAGATGTTGATCCAAACCCATAATACGGGTTCCGAAGCGACCTTACGACGTGCGGACGGGTTTGCGAGTAATCGCGGCCAGTTGTGATTGCGTGCGGTTTGAGCCGAGGTGACGCCGACGCCGACGCCGACGCCGCCAATCGTGGCGTCACTGGCGCCACGCTCCGCCGAGGCGTAGATTTCGTCGCCCACGCCCTGAATCATGAACCGAGTTCACCCTGATATCCGACGGGACCAGGCTGGTCGCGCGGATCGATCGATCCCGCAAACATTTTTCAAACCACCTCTTGACAGACGCCGCGGCCCTGTTAGGCTGGTGTCAACCGAACTGATTCCAAACGTTGACCCGAGACAGGAGCCGGATTATGGTGAGCGCAGCGGTCGAGAGCGAGCCGACGCGGTCTCGCGCGGCAGGCAACGGGCACCCCAGACGAGGAACCACCATGGCCAAGAGCGCATCCGCCGTCGCCGAGGCGGCCAAAACCGACACCGGACGCACCCAGGCCCTGCAGCGCGCCGTCACCCAGATCGAGCGGGCCTTCGGCAAGGGCTCGATCATGCGCCTCGACGACGACCCCTCGCACGTGCCCCCCGGCATCGGCACCGGGTCGATCAGCCTCGACCTGGCCCTGGGCGGACGCGGCATCCCCCGCGGACGCGTCGTCGAGATCTTCGGGCCCGAGTCCTCGGGCAAGACGACCCTGGCCCTGCACGTGATCGCCAACGCCCAGAAGGCCGGCGGCGTCGCCGCCTTCATCGACGCCGAGCACGCCCTGGACCCCTCCTGGGCGCGACGCCTGGGCGTCAACCTCGACGACCTGCTCGTCTCCCAGCCCGACACCGGCGAGCAGGCCCTGGAGATCTGCGAGATGCTGGTCCGCTCCAACG
>CAYSIX010000155.1:0-10174 GCA_964431205.1 uncultured Phycisphaeraceae bacterium | reverse complement strand
GGGGGATCCTGGCGCGATGGGGGTTCGGGACGCTGGGTCTGGCCGCGGCGGCGGGGCTGCTGGTGGCGCACCATTTCGAGGCGATGCCGGCGCTGCTGACGGCGACGGGGGCGGCGATGAGCGGGGCGGAGGTGTTTCAGCAGGCCCTGTTCTCGCTGCTGCTGCTGGAGCTGGCGGTGGTGACGCTGGTAGCGATCTACATGAGCGCCGGGTCGGTCAGCCGCGAGCGGGAGGATGGGACGCTGGACCTGATGCTGACCACGCCGGTGACGCCGCGGCAGTACATCTGGGGCAAGCTGCGGGGGCTGGTCAGCTTCCTGTCGGGGCTGATCGCGGTGCCGGTGCTGACGGTGGCGGGGGTCAGCGCGTACGCGGTGATGGGCCGGGCGTTCGACTGGGAAGGGGCGACGTTTGCGCACACGTCGGTGTCGTCGCAGTACGGGCAGGTGCGGATCGACGCGCCGCTGATGCTGCCGGAGGCGGCGTTGCTGCTGGCGGTGATCCTGGTGCCGTTCGTGGCGTTGTGCGTGACGGCGGGGATGAACTGGTCGCTCAAGGCGCGGGGCGTGCTCGGGGCGGTGATCCCGACGATCGCGATCATCGGGGCGTTGATGCTGGTGCTGGGTCTGTGCGGCTGGAACGCGGCGGCGAATATCCCGATCCTCGGGCCGATGATCAACGCCTTCAGCCCGGTGACGGCGTTGGCGATGCTGATGGACCCGTACGACCGGGTGCTGGACTTCGCGATCGAGCCGGGGCTGGGCCGGCTTTGGCTGGCGCTGGGGGCGGTGACGGCGGCGGCGGTCTACAGCCTGATCGTGTACGGCATGCTGCTGGGCATGGTGCGGGGGTTCGATCAGACGGTCCGACGCCTCAGCGGCACCGGCTGAGCCGCCGACCGGAATCACGCCGCCCGCCGGCATATACTTCTTCTTCCAGGAGACACCCATGCTCTGGCAACCGCCCCTGCCGCCGCGCTACACCCGGATGTCCGACGACCAGCTCGTCGCCGCCATCACCGCGCGCCGCGCCGAACTGGGCCGCGACCTGGTCATTCTCGGCCACCACTACCAGCAGGACGAGGTCATCCGCTTTGCCGACTACACCGGCGACAGCTTCAAGCTCAGCCAGCTCGCCGCCGAACGTGTGCGCGAGGCGGGGGCGAAGCACGTGATCTTCGCCGGCGTGCACTTCATGGCCGAGAGCGCCGACGTCCTCACGCCCGACGACGTGTCGGTGATCCTGCCGGACCTGAGCGCCGGCTGCTCGATGGCCGACATGGCCGAGCACGACCAGGTCGTCGAGGCGTGGGAGGTGATCCACGAGACGCTCGGCGACGGTGCCGCCGACGGGCCGACCCGCGTCATCCCGATCTGCTACATGAACTCGTCCGCCGCGATCAAGGCGTTCTGCGGCGAGCACGGCGGGGCCGTGTGCACCAGCTCCAACTGCGAGAAGGTCTTCCGCTGGGCGCTGGCCGGCGGGGAGACGCCTCGCGCCGAAGGCGAGCGGATCAAGATTCTGTTTATGCCCGACCAGCACCTCGGCCGCAACACCGCCGCGGCGCTGGGTTACGACGTCGACACGGACATGATCGTCTGGGACCCCCGCGACCCGGACGGGCTCGGCGGCGTCGACGAGCTGGCGCTCGACCGCGCCACCTTCCTGCTCTGGAAGGGCCACTGCTCGGTCCACAAGCTGTTCCGACCCGAGCACGTGGATCAGATCCGTCAGCTCTGGCCGGACGTCACCGTCATGGTCCACCCCGAGTGCGCCTACGAGGTCTGCCAGAAGGCGGATCGACTCGGGTCCACCGAGGGGATCGTCAAGGCGATCCGCGAGGCCGAGCCGGGCACGCGTTGGGCGATCGGCACCGAGGTGCACCTGGTCCAGAGGCTGGCGGACGAGGCGGCCGAGCGCGGCGTGACCGTTCGGATCCTCTCCGACTGCCAGTGCCTGTGCACGACGATGTACCGCATCGACATGCCGCACCTGCTGTGGACGATGGACGAGCTGGCGGCCGGGCGGGTGGTGAATCAGATCCGCGTGGCGCCGCACGTGCGCGAGTGGGCGCTGGTGGCGCTGAACCGGATGCTGCAGATCACGGGCGCCCCGCCCCTGGCGGCGCCGGAGCCGGTCACCGCGGGGTGATCCGCCGCGCGACGCACCAGTTCACACGTGCGCGAGCTTGTTCAACCCGTTGTAGGCGGCGACCTTGTACGCCTCGGCGAGGGTGGGGTAGTTGAAGACGTTGTTGATGAAGAACTCGGCGGTACCGCCCAGGGCCATGACGGCCTGGCCGATGTGGATGATCTCGGTGGCGCCGGTCCCGATGGCGTGGACGCCGAGGATCTCGTGCGTCTCCTGGTGAATCAAGAGTTTGAGCATGCCGTCCTCGTCGCCGAGCAGTTGCCCGCGGGCGATCTCGCGATAGGAGGCGACGCCGGCCTCGTAGGGCACGCCCTCGTCGGTGAGCTGCTCCTCGGTGCGACCGACCATGGAGATCTCGGGGACGGCGTAGATGCCGTAGGGGAAGACGGTGTTGAAGCTCTCGGTCGGTTCGCCGAAGGCGTGGCAGATGGCGCGGCGGCCCTGCTCCATGGAGGTGCTGGCCAGGCCGGGGAACCCGACGACGTCGCCGGCGGCGTAGATGTGCTCCACCGGGCGGGGCGTGGCGTGGTGGCCGTCTTCCCCGCGGTCCCGGTCGTGCCCGTCGCCGTTGGCCTGCAGGCACTGGTAGTGCTCGTTGACCTTCAGCCGCTCACGGTCGTCGAACTCGATGCCGACGTTGCCCAGCCCCAGCTCGCCGCACACGCCCTGTCGCCCCGCGGCGAACAGCAGCGTCTGGGCCCGCAGCCGCTTGCCCGATTCCAGCACCGCCTCGACCAGCGGCGCGTCGCCGTTCTCCGGCGGCAGCTCGCGGATGCTCTCGACCTTCTCGCCCAGCCGCAGCGTGATCCCCGCCTTACGCATGAAAAAGTGGAACGCCTCGGTGATCTCGCGATCGACGAAGCCCAGCACGTGGCTGCGCCCCTCGATCAGCGTCACGCGCACGCCCAGCGTCGCCATGATGCACGCGTACTCGACCCCGATCACCCCGCCGCCGACCACGATCATCGACTTCGGCAGCGTCTCGATCTTCAGCAGCGTGTCGGCGCAGAGGATGTTCCGCTCGTTGAACGGCACGTGCGCCGGCCGCGCCGGCCGCGTGCCCACGCTCACGAGGAACTTGTCCGCGGTGATCAGCTCCGCCTCGTCCTGCCGCACGACCTGCACGAGGTTCGGGCCCTCGAAGTGCGCCTTGCCCCAGATCAGCTCGATGTGGTTGCGATCGAACTGGTCGCGGATGAGCTCCCACTCGTTGCGGATCACGCGGTCGGCGACGGCGATCAGGTCGCTGATCGTGATCGTCTTCTTGATCCGCGAGTTGTTGCCGAACAGCGCGCGCTTGGACGTGCCGGTCAGGTGCAGGGCGGCCTCGCGCAGGGCCTTGGAGGGGATGGTGCCGGTGTTGACCTGCACCCCGCCGAGCACGTGGCTCTTCTCGATGACGGCGACGCGTTTGCCGAGTTTGGCGGCCTGGATCGCGCCCTTCTGCCCGGCCGGGCCGGTGCCGATCACCACGACGTCATAGTGTTTCATCCGTGATCGCCTCCGGGCGCGCCGATGTCGCCGCGCCCCGTCCATCCATCGGGTCGTCGCCGGCCGCGGTTGAACGGCCCGGCTCCGATAAGCCGGGCCGGAGGGGCCGGCGTGCTATGATGCTGCCTCGGACGTGGGACTCTCAGGCACGGATAAGGAGCGAGCACGATGCGTTTGGGCTGCTGTGGTGGGATCGAACAGGCCGAGGCGATGAAGGCGGCGGGGTTCGACTACGTCGAGGTGAACGTGCAGTCGGTGCTCAAGGGCGAGCAGCCGGACGGTGAATGGACGGCGTCGGCGCCGGCGCCGGTGGCGGTGGCGCTGCCGATCGCGGCCGCCAACTGTCTGGTGCCCGGCCACCTGCCGATCGTCGGCCCGCAGCGCGACCCCGGCAAGCTGCGGGTGTACATGCAGCGCGTGACCGAGCGGGCCAAGCGGCTGGGCATCGAGCACCTGGTGTTCGGCAGCGGCGGGGCGCGCCAGCGGCCGGACGGCGTCGGCGAGGCGACGGCGATGGAGCACCTGGTCGAGTTCGGCAAGATCGCCGGGGAGGCGGCGGAGCCGCACGGCGTGACGATCGTCGTCGAGCACCTCAACCGCGGTGAAACCAACACGATCAACACGCTGGAGCAGATGGCGGAGCTGATCGAGCGGGTGAACCACCCGCGTGTGCGGGCGCTGGTGGACAGCTATCACTTCGGGCTGGAGCGTGAGGCGCTCGAGTCGGTGACTTCGCTGGGCGAGTCGCTGCGGCACGTGCACGTGGCCGAGCCGATCGACCGGTTGCAGCCGGGCGGTCACGGGCCGAACGCCGGCGACAAGGCGTTCGACTTCGTCTCGTTCTTCGCCACGCTGCGGGCGATGGGATACGACGGCGGCGTGAGCATCGAGGCGAAGTGGACGGCGCCGATCGATCAGGCGGGGGCGGCGTGCGTGGAGCTGCTGCGCCACGCCTGGTCGCGTGCGGGTCAGGCCGCGGCGGCGCCGAAGTGAGAAGGGCGATGGCGGAGCGAGCGGGTGAGCGGATGGGGCGGCGTGCGTGCCGCGGCCGGGGCGGCTGGCGATCGAAGGCGTGGCCCGCGGTCGTGGCGATGGGCTGCTCGCCGATTGCCGGATGCGGTCAGGGCAACGACGGGGCGAGCGAAGGCGTCGCGTCACCGAGGCCGGCGGATGCGACGACGGTGGCTGAGACGGGCGAGTCCGACGCGGTCGTCGCGGCGTCGCAGGTCATGACGGAGTTCATCGAGGCTTTGGAGCGCAACGACGGCGAGGCGGCTTTGGCGCTGGTGCTTGAGCCGAGCGAGGACCTGCGCCGTCGTCGCCTGGCGAATCAGATGGATCGCCTGGCGGCGCTGACCAGCGCCGGGGCGGTGGGCATGGCGGTGGTGGACGCGCGGGTTCGCGGTCGGTGGGCGCTGGTCGTGACCCGCCTGGAACGGACCACCGAGCAGGGCGACGTGCTCCTGACGCTGCGGCATCGGGTCCTGTATCGCCCGGACAGCGCGTCGCCCTGGCGTTTCACCCCCGAACGCGTGCTCAACGATCCACAGGTTCAACCGTTGATCGACGCGGACTACGAGGCCCTGCACGCCTGGTACACGCAGGCGTACGACGCGCTGCTGCGGCGTCACGTCCGTCGCGACACCCAGCCGACGGACCAACGCGCCCCGCGCGATGACGAGCCCTCCACGCCACGCGGCTGATCCGTGACCGTTCACGACCGCATGCGCTTGACCGCCTCGGCGACGTCCCGGCCCTCCACCGCCGCGCCGCTCGACTTCAGGTGCTTCATCGCCACCCCCGTCGCCTGACCGTCGTTGCCCGCCGCACGCACCTGGTCGGCCACGGGCTCCAACGCCGCCACGATCTGCTCCACCGACAGCGCCTGCGGCAGCAGCGACTCGAGCGCTTCGATCTCGGCGCGCAACCGGTCGGCCCGCTCGCCCGGGCCCGACGCCTCCATCGTCTCCTGGTTCGACTTGATCAGCTTGCGGACGATCCGCTGCGCCTCGTCGTCCGGCAGCGGCCGCCCCTGCCGACCCTCCTCGAGCTGCAGCTCCCCCAGCGCCACACGCAGCACGTCGCGACGCAGCGTGTCGCCCGCGCGCATCGCCTTGGTGATCTCCTGCTTGATCTGTTCGCTGAGCATGCCCGACCATCATACCGATGTCCGCGCGCCGCGGGGACGCCCTCACGCCGTGTCGGCGATCAGCACCCGCGGCAGACCCTCATGATCGGCCAGCACGTGCACGTGCTCGAATCCGCCGTCATCCTCCACCAGCCCCCGCACCGCCGCCTCCTGCGACGCCGCGATCTCCACCACCAGTTGCCCCGGTTCATCCAGCACCGCGCGGGCGCCGCCGATCAACGGCCGGATCACGTCCAGACCGTCCGGGCCGCCCCGCAACGCCCCGGCCGGCTCGTGCTCCTTCACGTTCGCTTGCACCTGCGCCCACTCCGCGTCGCTGATGTACGGCGGGTTGCTCACCAGGTAACGCACGCGCAGCCCCCGCAGCGGATCGAGCAGGTCGCCGTGGCGCAACTCGACGCGCTCGGTGACCCCGTGCGCCTCGGCGTTCTGGCGCGCCAGCTCCAGCGCCGCCTCACTGACGTCGGTCGCGATCACCCGTGACTCGGGCACGTGCCGCGCCAGGGCCACGGCGATCGCGCCGCTGCCCGTGCCGACGTCGGCGATGAGCGGCCGGTGAAACCCCGGCGTCCGTCGCGCGTGCTGGATCACGTGCTCGACCAGCGTCTCGGTGCTCGGCCGGGGGATCAGCACGTCCGGGTTGACACGGAACATCATCGAGAAGAACGGCGCCTGGCCGACCAGGTAATCGACCGGCTCGTGCCGCGTGGCGCGTTCGACCAGCTCGCGGTAGGCGGCCCGCTCGAGCTCCGACGCCGGGCGGTCCGCCTCCATGTAGAGGCGCAGCCGCGGCACGCCGAGCACGTGCGCCAGCAGCATCTCCGCCGACAGCCGTGGCGAGTCGAGCGCCCGGCGTTCGAAGTATTGGGTCGTCCAGTCCAGGAGTCGGCGGGTGGTCCAGGTCACGCCGTTAGTGTCGAGCGGTGCGCGGCGCGGTGCAAGTGCGGCGCGTGGGGACGTGGCGGGGCGTGGGCCCGCCGGGTCGCGCGGCCCGTATTTGCAAGCCGTTGCCCAAAGATCGACACTGACGGCATGCACGTCGCGTTGGTAGCGAACACCGCCTGGCTGGACGAGGAGCTGTCATGGTTCGCGGCGCTGACCGTGGGACTGATCGACGAGCAGGTGAAGGTGACGCAGGTGACCCCGAGCACGCTGGCGCTGGACGACTCGACGATGTTCGTGAACCGGCTGACGTGGGAGGAGTCGCGGTGGCCGGTGCTGAACCGGCGTCGGTTGGCGCGGCTGAGCGCGGAGCTGGCGCGGACGGGGGTGGACCTGGTGCACGCGGTCGACGGGCGGATGTGGCGTGCGGCGGCGCGGCTGGGCGAGGAGCTGCAGTGCCCGGTGATCTTCACCGCGAACTCGTGCCTGGACCTGAAGCTGGTCGAGCCGATCCTGAAGCGGACGCCGGCGAACCGCGCCGCGTTCGCGGCGAGCACCGAGCCGATCGGTCAGGCACTGCGTCAGCGGGTGGACCCGTCGATCGTCGTCGAGACGATCCCGCCGGGCGTCCACGCACCCCGCGGCCGGGACGCCTCCGATGCGGAACCGCCCGACCAGCGCGACGCGCTGTGCGCCGTGGTCAGCGGCAACGGAATGTACGACGACGACTACGCCGTCCTGCTGCAGGGGATGGCCGAGGTCACCGAGCAGCACCCGCAGACGCAGTTCTTCTTCGACGGCCAGGGCGCCGATCAGCATCAGATCTGGAAGGTCGCCAGTCGGCTGGGCCTGCTGTCCAACCTGTCGTTCGTGCCGCGTCGGCTGGGGCACCGCGAGCTGCTGCTGCGGGCGGACGTGTTGTTTCACCCGCAGGCGCTCGGCAAGTCGCGGACCATCACGCTGCAGGCGATGGCGCACGGCATCCCCGTGATCGCCCAGCGGGACCCGTGGCTGGATTACCTGATCGACGGGCAAACGGCGTGGGTGATGGAGGACCCGACGCCGGCGAAGTGGGCCAAGCAGTTGCGCCGCCTGATCGAGGAGCCCGAAGCCGCCAAGGACCTGGGCCGGCGCGCCAAGCAGTGGATCTGCGACGGGCGGCTCGCTTCCGATCGCATGTCACGCGTCCTGCACCTCTACCGCACCGTGACGGGCGAGGGCATCCAGTTCCCGGCTCGATAGGTGACGCGGCGCGACCCGTTGTGCGGTCAGAGGCGGGCAGGCCCGCCGGCTCAACGCTGACGCTGCCCCGCATTCCCGCTAATCTGCTCGCATGTGGATCGCGCGGACGATCGACGAGCTGCGGAGGGATCGGGCGGCGTTGACCGGTCGCGTCGCGCTCGTGCCGACCATGGGCGCGCTGCACGAGGGCCACCTCGAGCACATCACCCAGTGCCGCCACCTGGCGGACCACGTCGTGGTCAGCATCTTCGTCAACCCGACGCAGTTCGGCCCGCACGAGGACTTCGAGCAGTACCCGCGCTCGCTGGATCGGGACGTGGCGATGTGCGCGCAGCGCGGGGCGACGGGGGTGTTCAGCCCCACCACGGCCGAGATGTACCCGCCGGACGTCCCGGCCACCGCGGTGGACGTGCCGGCGCTGGCGGAGGGCCTCGAGGGCCGATGGCGGCCGGGGCACTTCGCGGGCGTCTGCCGCGTCGTGCTCAAGCTGCTGCACATCGTCCAGCCCGATTACGCCTCGTTCGGGCGCAAGGATTACCAGCAGCTCCGCGTGGTCGAGGCGATGGTGAGGGACCTGTCGATGCCGATCGGGATCGTGGAGGTGCCGACGATCCGTGAGGCGGACGGCCTGGCGATGTCCAGCCGCAACCGTTACCTGAGCGACGAGCAGCGGCGGCGGGCGCTGGGGCTGGTCAAGGCGTTGCGGCAGGCCGAGACGCTGGTCGCACGGGACGGCGAGAGCGAGCCGGAGGCCGTCGAGGCGGCGATGCGTGCCGTCCTCGAGGCGCACCAACTCGAAGTGCAATACGCGGTCGTGCGTCACCCGCGGTCCCTGGTCGAGCTGGACTGCCTCGAGCCGGCACTGACCGGCGGGGTCATCGCGCTCGTGGCGGCGAAGCTCGGCGAGGTCCGCCTGATCGACAACATGCTGCTCGGCGGCGACGCGTCGTAACCAGCGAACGAAGCGGTCGTGCTCAGGAAGCGACGCGGCTTGTCGCCCGCGATCGATCCGGGCGATGAATGCAAGCGCCTGACGAAGCGACGCGATTTGTCGCGGTCGGGCTCCTGCCCGGGGAGATCTACTGCCCGTCGCGGTCGCCCCCGTCGCCGTTGTCGGGCACGACCGGTGCATCGAGCAGCGATGGCGGCAGCGGCATCATCTCCTCCGGCGAGCGCTCGGGCGGCTGCTCGGCCGCGTCAAGCCGGCGCGGCAGAGGCACACGCCGGGCCGGATCAGCGAGCGACGTCCCTCGTGGGCCCACCGGCGCGTGATGGATGTGCCGCTCCTGCCCCCAGGGCGTCTGACGCACGGACCACGACAGGCCCGCCGGGTCGAGCTCGCGCCGCGACCAACCGGCCAGCCCGTCGGCGTCGAGCGGGTCCGCCGCGCCCCCGAGGCCGCTCAGCGGCGTGCCCAGGCGGCGGTCCGGCTGCGAATCGTCTTCGTCGATCAGAAGCGGCGCGCGGTCATCGCGGGGGACCAGGTCGAACACGGCGCCCGGCGGGATCAGCTCGATGAAGGCGCGGTCGATCGCCGGCGCCACGTTGAGCCCGAACTCGGGCCGGCGCAGGTCTTCGTTGGTCAGGACGAGGTAATCGGGACGATTCAGGAAGACCCGGACACCGGGCTGCTCGAAGACGAAGTTGCGCGGCACGGCCAGGCCGGTCCTCGGGTCGATGCCGCCGGCGGCGTTGCGCAGCGGATCGCTTCCGCCGATCTGGTAGATGGACGAGTTGGGGTTGTACACGGCCAGACTCGGGTCGATGCGGCGGAAGCTGGTCGCCAGGGGGTCGAGGTCGGCCACGGCCTGATCGACGGGGCTGAACGCCTGGGTCTGCGCCGAGACCGGCCCCGCCGGCATCAGCGCTGCGGTCAGCAGCAGGATCGACATGGCACGGCGAGCGGGAAGCATCATCACCGATTATATCGACCGTGGCGGTCGGCCGCGCATCATTTTCCACGGGATCGGCGGGACAAGGCGCGGGTCGGGCCGGTATGCTTGGGGCCGATGGGTGAAGCCCCCGGCGATGAGCTGCGTACGTTCGACGAGATCCGCCAGCGGGCCGAGGCGTTGCGAGACGCGTTGGGCCGCGTGATCGTGGGCCAGGAGGCGACGGTCGAGTCGCTGCTGGTGGCCTTGCTGTGCCGTGGGCACGTGCTGATCGTGGGGGTGCCGGGCCTGGCCAAGACGATGCTGGTCCGGACGCTGGCGCAGGCGGTGGGGCTGGCGTTCAAGCGGATCCAGTTCACGCCGGACC
>CAYSIX010000154.1:6927-10226 GCA_964431205.1 uncultured Phycisphaeraceae bacterium | reverse complement strand
CGATGGCGTTGCGGAGGGTGCGGGCGATCGGTTCCTGGCCGATGACGCCGCCGAAGCTGGTCGAGCGGTATCTGCGTGCGAGGACGGTGTAGGCCATGGCGGTCCGCGTCCGGGGGCCGGGGGGGTCGATCAGGCAACAGCGCTCAGGGGTCGGGCCTCAGGGCGAGCGTCGGCGTACCCGAAAGGCATTGGACCGAGTCCTGATCCCTGCACCCTGACCCCTGCTCCCTGCCTTTCCACGTCGCGGGGACAGGGGGCCAGGACACCGGCGGCACCGGGCCGACGACGCTTAGGGCTGCTCCGGTCAAGGCCTGACCCGGTTCACGAGCCGACCCGTGCACCGGGCCCGGCCACCTGTCCACGCGACGTGAAGGCAGTGTCGAATGTTAGCCCCCTCGATGCAAGTCCGTGCCACGAGGGATGCGGGAAAGACGCTGTCGCGTCATCGCTCGGCGTCCACGCCCCACGCCGTGAACAGCGGCGAGGTCCGTCGACCGCGACGACTCCTGCCGGACGCCCGGTGAGGGCGGCGGGTCCACAAGCCTTGTTCGCCGGCATCCGCGGGCCGCGCCGCATCGGGTCTGCCGCGAATCGGCGGACGAGGCCGCCGACCAATCGCGGTCACGGCCCGCTTCCCTTGGCCGCGGTCCACCGGCCGTCTATGCTTTGACATCCATTTATCCCGGCCCGCTGGCCGATTCATCGCTTCTGTCATCCGGAACGAACTCATGATCCTCTACATCCTTCGCGGCACGTTCATCATCCTCGTCGCGGCCGTCACCGCCCTCTATCTGCTGCCCAACCAATGGGGCGCCGATCTCAACTTCCCTCAGTTCGTCATCCTCATGATGGCGGCGCTTGCCGTGGCCGGGCTGATCATCGCCATCGACGTCGCCAGCCCGCGCAAGCGCCTCTCGGCCATCTCCGGTGTGTTCCTGGGCCTGATCGCTGGCCTCGTCGCCGCCTACGCCCTCTCCTTCGTCGTGGACCTGATCGGCCTGCTCGCACCCCGGCCCCGCGGCGTCACCGCCTCCGCCTTCGCCAACCTACTCCAGGGCGTCAAGGTCCTCATCGGCCTGATCTCCTGCTACGTCGCCATGTCCCTGGCCCTGCAAACCAAGGACGACTTCCGCTTCGTCATCCCCTATGTCGAGTTCGCCAAGGAAGTCCGCGGCAACCGCCCGACCATCCTCGACACCTCCGTCATCATCGACGGCCGCATCCTCGACATCGTTCAGACCAATGTCCTTCAGGGCACGATCATCGTCCCGCGGTTTGTCCTCCAGGAACTCCAGCACGTCGCCGATTCCGCTGACCGGCTCCGACGCGAACGCGGCCGCCGCGGCCTCGACGTCCTTCAGAAACTCCAGGACGGCCACCTCGTCGAGGTCCACATCGACGAGACCGACCCGCCCGGGTCCTCGGTCGATCAGAAGCTGCTCGCCCTGGCCGAACGCCAGCAGGCCCGGCTGATGACCAACGACTTCAACCTCCACAAGGTCGCCACCCTCCGCGGCATGGACGTGATCAACCTCAACGACCTGGCTCAGGCGATGCGCCCCGTCGTCCTGCCCGGCGAGCCGATGTCCGTCAAGGTCATCAAGCCCGGCGAGGCGCCCACGCAAGGCGTCGGCTATCTCGAGGATGGCACCATGGTTGTCGTCGAGGGCGCTCGCCACCGCCTCGGTGAGACGCTCGACATCACCGTCACCAGTACCCTGCAGACCAAGGCCGGCCGCATGGTCTTCGGCAAGATCGCGGATGAGAAGCCCGATCGTTCCGACGCCCAGACCGCCACGGCATCCACGCCGCCCGCGGACGACTCGGGCGCCCCCGTCGCCGCCTCAGCCACCGACGCCGCTCAGCCGCGCTCGACCCCATCACGCGTGCGTCCCCGCGGCGTCGGTCGCAACCCGCGACGCGGCTGACCGACGGCATCGCGCATCGGCGGCTCCTACAATCTCGACATGCCGACGCCGAAGAACGTGCTGGGTGGCGAGCTGGAGCCGTGCTCGTTGGAGCCGTTGACCGGTTTTTACCGAGACGGGTGCTGTCGAACGGGCCGGGACGACCTGGGCCTGCACGTGGTCTGTGCGCGGATGACGCGGGAGTTTCTGGAGTTCACCCGGTCGCGGGGCAACGACCTGGAGACGCCGGTGCCGGAGATGGGCTTCGCGGGTCTGAAGCCGGGCGACCGCTGGTGCCTGTGCGTGCAGCGGTGGCAGGAGGCGTTGGAGGCGGGCGTCGCGCCGCCGGTGGTACTGGAGGCGACGCACATGTCGGCGCTGGAGTTCGTGAGCCTGGAGGAGCTCAAGGCTCACGCGGTGGTGTAGCTCAACTGCGAGCGGCCGACGTGCCGAAACGCCAGAACGCTGAGTCGCCAAGCGGCTGTGTCGCGTGTCAGGTGGCTATCGCCCCGCGGGCGACCCACGAGAAGACCGGCCGGGCGTACGCACGCCTCTCCGGAACGCGGAGGTCGAATGGCGCTTCGATGCGGCGGACGCTTGCTCGTCGTCAAGCGGTGAACACGCGTCCCGACTCCTGAATCATCCAAGACAGTTGCCCGAACCCGTGCTCGCGCCACGTTTGCTTAGGCAAGGCAGGGAGTCGCCAAGAATGACCACCGCTCGCGTCGGCGTCACGAGGGCCGGCGGTTGCGCCGATGGTGGCGGGTCGGTATGATCGCCGGCCCGGCGCCGCGTGGGGCCGGGTGACGCGAGACGATGGGCGCCGGCGCGCCCGAGGAGGTAGCCAGGCGGTGAAGATCCACGAGTATCAGTCGCGGGAGTTGATGGAGCGTTACGGGATCGCGGTGCCGCCGGCGGAGGTGGTGGAGGACGCGGCGGGTGCGGCGAAGGCGTACGAGCGTCTGGCGGCCGATCACGGCGCGAAGCTGGCGGTGGTCAAGGCGCAGGTGCACGCGGGTGGCCGGGGCAAGGGCGGGGGGGTAAAGCTGGTGCGGTCGGCCGAGGAGGCGCGGCAGGCGGCGGAGGCGATCCTGAGCAAGCCGCTGGTGACGCCGCAGACCGGCCCGGGCGGGGTGAAGGTGTCGAAGCTGCTGGTGGCGTCGGGAGTGGACATCGAGAAGGAGTATTACCTCGGCATCGCGGTGGATCGAGCGGGAGGCTGCCCGGTGATGATCGCGTCGGCGGAGGGCGGCGTGGAGATCGAGCAGGTGGCCAAGGACAAGCCGGAGGCGATCCTGCGTGAGCCGATCGATCCGCTGGCGGGGCTGCAGGGCTTCCAGGCGAGGAAACTGGCGTTCGCGCTGGGCCTGCGTGGCAAGCAGGTGAGCCAGG
>CAYSIX010000154.1:0-6917 GCA_964431205.1 uncultured Phycisphaeraceae bacterium | reverse complement strand
CCAGGCGGCGAAGATCATGCAGAACCTGGCGAAGCTGTTCGTCGCGACGGACGCGAGCCTGGCGGAGATCAACCCGCTGGTGCTGACACCGGCGACCGATGATCACCCGGACGGGCGGGTCCTGGCGATCGACGCGAAGATCAACTTCGACGACAACGCGCTGTTCCGCCACGACGACCTTCGCGCGCTGGAGGATCCGGCGGAGGAGGACCAGGCCGAGCGGCGCGCCAAGGGCTTCGGGCTCTCGTACATCAAGCTGGACGGTCAAATCGGGTGCCTGGTCAACGGGGCGGGCCTGGCGATGTCGACGATGGACATCATCAAGCTGCACGGGCGTGAGCCGGCGAACTTCCTGGATGTGGGCGGGTCGGCGACGGAAGAAGCCGTCACCGAGGCGTTCCGGATCATCCTGGAGGACGCGAACGTCAAGGGGGTGCTGGTGAACATCTTCGGGGGCATCGCCAAGTGCGACACGATCGCGGCGGCGATCATCACGGCGGCGAAGGAGGTGGGGTTCAACGTGCCGCTGGTGGTGCGCCTGGAGGGCACGAACGTCGAGCGGGCGCGGCGGATGCTCGAGGACGCCAAGTCGGACATCCCGACGATGACGGTGGGCGCGGACCTGACGGACGCGGCGGAGAAGATCACGGCCGCGGTGGCGGCGTGACGCCGGCGCGGCGTGTGACGCACGGGAGCGCCGCGCACCGGGCCGCGGCGCGACGGGTGACGGCGGTTACCACTTGGGGTTGCGGCATTGGCCGCGGATCAGGAACAGGTCCACGACCTGTCCGATCAGGAGCAGGCCGAACGTAAAAACCCAGATGAGGCCGGTGACCCATCGGCCGGTGTAGAAGCGGTGGATGCCGCCGAAGCCGACGAAGATCAGCAGCCACAGCAGGTAGGCGATCCCGGGGTTGGGGTGGCCGCGCTCGGACATACGATGGTTATAGCCGACACGGGCACGGCGGGCTGCACGGGACTTTCACGCAATTCTAACCCGGCTACGGTTTCGGCGGGGCTATCATCGTCGGATCGGTTGCCCGTTTTTTTTGGAGAATCTGCGATGAAAGCCATGACGGTTGCGTCTCGATGGATGTGGGTGGTCGCGGGGCTGACGTGTGCGCTGCCGGTTCACGGGGCGAACGTGGCGAGCCTGGCGTTCGACGTGACCGCCGAAGAGGGCACGACGCGGATCGATTTTTCCGCCATCGAGTGGGCCCTCGACAACGCGGACGAGACCGAAGCGGTATCGATTCTTCCGGTCGGTCGTGCGTTCGAAACGCGTACATTGAGCGGCCTCGGGGTCGAGTGGACGCTGCCGGACGTGGACGCGTTGTCAGCCCAGGAGCTGTCCGAGTTGTTCGGCGGCGCGTGGGAGGTCAAGCAGATGCTCACTGATGGCTCGGTGGTGACGGCGGGTTTCGAGGTCGATGCGTTTGAGCCGTCGAGCGTGCCGGACCCGCGAGAGCTGCGGATCACGGCGCCCGATCAGGGCGCGACGGTGGGCCCGGCGCCGTTCACGGTCGCGTGGGACGGCGGGGCGTTGGACGAAGACAACCGACTGTCGAGTCGGCAGGTGCGCGGTCAAGGCAGCGCGCCCGGCGCGGTCGTTGACTTCGTCGTCGCCGAGGGTGTCGACCTGAGCGGTGGCGAAGCGCCGCTGGAGGTCGAGAGGATTCGGCCGGACCCGCGGACGGGCACGCCGCCGACGCCGCCCTTCGAAGCCGCGAGCACGGTCCACGTCGCCTACGTGTTTGACACGACAGACGCCTGGGTGACGACCCCGCCGGACGCGGTGTTCGACGAGTTCTCCATCCTGCTGACCGTGGAGCGCGACTGGTCGGGGAGCGTCGTGGTGCCGGAACCGGCGACCGCCTCGCTCGTCCCTGTGGCGTTTCTGGCGCTTGGTCGGCGGAGCGCGTCGTCGTCGACTCGCGCGTGAGGGGGCAGGCGCCGACTCGGCCGTGATGGACGCCGGCAGATCGCATCTCAGCCCCACCGGGTCATCGCGCGAGCCGCGGACGAAAACCCGAAACCGTCATTGACCCCGCCGCCTCCGGGGCTAGGATGATCTACCGCTTTGACCGGGTGTGTGTTCACAGGGGCGGTGCAGGGATTCAGTACGGGAGGTTGTGATGTCGGGGACGCGATGGCTTGCGACGGCGTCGGCGGTGTCGGTGATTCTGTACGGTGTGGCCGGAGTCGACGCGGCGGCCGCGTCGGAGCTCCCATCAAGGTTGGACCTCCAATTCACGGCCAAAGGGTCCGGTCCGGACGATGTTCTCGTGACCTGGGGTGGCGTTTCATACGTGGGCGGGCCGGGGACTTCGGGATCCAAGGCGATCGTGCCGGTCGATCGGACGATGCCGGTGGAGATGACTGGCGGGGGACCGATTTCGCGGCCGGTGCTTCGCGACGCGAGTCCAGCCGAGTTTCGCGAGCTGATGGTGGGGGACTGGCGAATCGAGTTGGAAGAGCCGGGCGGGTCCACGGTGATCGGCGAGTTTCGCGTGAGCGACTTTTCGCTGGACATCGTGCCGACGCCGGGTCAGGTACGCATCCTCGAGCCGGAGCAGGGGGCCACCGTCGGGCCGGATCCTTTTGTGGTGCGATGGGACGGCGGATCGCTTGACGACGATGAGCGACTGGATGAGCGGGAGTTTGTTGGAGATGCTTTCGGATCGGGCTTGCGAAGAGACCTGATCACACGAGACACGGACCTGAGCGACGGGCAGGCGCTGTTCGAGATCGTTCCTCCGCATTTTGATGATGGCGGGTCATCACCCCTTCCCGTCGAGATTCCAGCATCGATCCTCCTCCAGTATGAATTGGATGTGAGCGACGACCTCCAAGTCACGGAGCCGACGGCTGTTTTCGATCAGGTCCGTGTGATCATGGCGATCAGTGACGACTGGGACGGTTACGTCGTGGTGCCGGAACCGGCGACGGGGCTGGTCTGGATTGCGGGCCTTACGCTGCTGCGGCGTCGCGGCAGGCTTGGCCGGCTGTTTTGACACGTGCTTGAATGAACGGTCGCGCGGCGAGCGCGTCGCTCACGGTGACTCGTCCTCGATGTTGCCGATCTTGCGAAGCTTGAGCGTCTCGGCCTCGAAGCCGACCACGGGTTTCAGCGGCTCGTCGTCGTAGGCCTGCCAGTCGAGCACGAGCCGGCCGTCCTCGAACCGCCAGGTCCCCTCGTTTCGGAACACGTCGCCCTCTTCGGGTCGCCCGATGGTCCCGTCTTCGAACAGGACGACCTCGTCGCTCCAGCTCGCCTCGATGGCGTGGTAGCGGCCGGGGATGTCGCGGCTGACGATCGGAGCGGAGGCGTCCTCGTCGCTAGAGGCGCGTTCGGCGGCCGAGGCGAGCTCGATCTTCTGCTGCTCGGTGGGCACGAGGAACGCGAAGTTGGCCGTGGCGACGTGGCCCTGCCCGTCGTACACGAACGCGTGCAGGCGATACGCGCCCGGCTCCCGCGGCGCCCGTGCCCGGACCTTCGCCCCCTCGGCCGAGACGATCGCCTGCGGCACACGGATCGTCTCGCTCGACTTACGATCCTTGACCCGCGTGTCAAAGGCGACAAACCACTCGTACCGAAGCGGGTCGTTGTCCGGGTCGTACGCGCTGACCTCGGCTTCGATCGGCTGGCCCGGCTCGAGCACCTGCCGCGTCGCCGGGGAACGCAGGAACACCACACGCGGGGCGTGGTTGTCCGGCCAGCGGCCGGTCCAGGCGTACTGCATCGCGTTGGCCGACTCGAACCGCGTGCCGTCGGGCAGGGTCATCGAGTACCAGCTCACCTGCTTCTCGCCGTCGCTGCGCCACATGAACACGTACGAGCCGAGGCACTGCGACGGCTCGCCCTCGATCGCCAGCTTGTAGCTGCGCAGGTACGTGCGCGCCTTCTCGGTGCTGTTCGGGTCCAGGGCCGAGCCCCACTCGGTTCTCGGCTGCGCCCAGGAGCCCAGCGGCCCGAACTCGGGGACGACGTAGGGCTTGGTCAGGCCGGCGGCGCGCATCTCGGCGGCCAGCGTGTCCAGGTCGCCGTACGCGTTCGGCCCGTAGATGTCCACGTCGGGGCAGTAGCGGACGAAGTTCTCGACGCGGCCGCTGCCGATCCCGGCGGTCACGGACATCGTTGGGTGGTTGGGGTCTTCTTCCTTGATCATGCGGGCGATATCGTTGATCGCGCGGTAGACGCGTTCGTCGCCGGGCGTCTGGATCTCGACCTCGTTGCCGACGCCCCAGAGCAGCAGGGCGGGATGGTCCTTGTAACGGCGGACGTACGCCCGGGCCTTTTCGAGCTGCTCGCGCACCTGCTGCTCGTCGCCGTAGTCGAACCCGTGCTTGGGGTGGCCCAGCCAGATGCCGATCGTCACGGTGAGCCCGAGGCGGTGGGCCTTGTCCAGCACGCCCTCGAGGTCGTCGGCGCCCCACGTGCGGACGGAGTTGCCCCCCGCGGCGGCGAAGGACTCCATGTCCAGGTGCCCGCCCGTGCCGCGGATGAAGTACGGCTCGCCGTTGCGCAGCAGCCGGTAACCGTCCTCCGTCTTCTCGACGCGAACCACCGACGGGCCGTCCGCTTCAGCCGGCGATGGGTTCGGCTTCGATTCCGCCCACGCGACCGGGGCGCACGGCCACGCCGCCGCCAGCAACACACTCATCATCACCCACGCCACGCGATCCCGAGTCTGCCTCATCGATTCATCCCTTTCCATGGACCAAGAGCAGGACGGGGAGTTTAGCACACCGACACACCGGGAACGTATGAAACAGTTTCACTTCCGCTTGCCACGCCCCTGCGCCGCGCACCCGCTCGGCCAAGCCGCGCCCGCCCCGGCGATACAATCCCCCTCCATGCCCCTTGACCAGCCACAGGACAGCCCCATGGCCGACCGCGTCGGGGAGATGCGCATGAGCCTCGGCGAGCACATCGAGGAGCTGCGCCGCCGGCTCATCCTCGCCCTGGCCGGCATCGTCGCTGCGCTGGTCGTCACGTTCTACTTCGGCTTCGACCTGATCGCCTGGCTCGCCTCGCCCATGATCCACGCCCTGGCCGCCCGCGGCTTCACCCCCCAGACCTACGTCTCCGACCCGACCGCCGGCTTCACCTCCGTGTACCTCAAGGTCTCGGTCATCGCCGCGATCATCGTCGCCTCCCCGTGGGTCGTCTATCAGATCTGGCGGTTCATCGTCGAGGGCCTGTACGAGAACGAACGCCGGGCCGTCTACATCCTCTGGCCGTTCAGCGTCGTCATGACCGTGCTCGGCGTGCTGTTCACCTATTACCTGCTCCTGCCGGTGTGCCTGATGTTCTTCCTTGGGTTCGCCCAGCTCTACCCTCCCGTGGACGTGTCCGGCGGGTCCTTCATCTTCGATCGATTCGGCGGACAGACCGAGCGTGTTGCACCCGACTCGCCGCCCACCGACGCCGCCGACACCGACGCCGCGGCGGACGCCGACCTCACCGCCGCCCCCAGCCTGCCCACGCTCCCCCTGCTCGACGACGACCCGGTCGCCCCCGCCGAGGGCTCGGTCTGGATCAACCGCCGCGAGGGCCGTGTCAAGATCGCCGTCGACGGCGGCGTCCGCTCGCTCATGCAGAACTCGCAGCGCATGCTCGCGCCGCTGATCGACATCGGCCGGTACCTCTCCTTCGCCGCCATGATGGGCCTGGGCGTCGTCATCGCCTTCCAGCTCCCGGTCATCATGCTCGTGGTAGGCTGGACCGGGCTGATCGACCCCGACCAGATCGCCCGCGGTCGGCGGTACGCCCTGTTCATTTGCTTCGCCATCGGTGCCGTGCTCACCCCCGCCGACCTGCTGAGCATGTTCATCCTCGCCGTTCCGCTGTACGCGCTGTTCGAGTTCGGCCTGCTGCTGATGCGCTTCGTGGACCCGGTCCGCCGACGCGACGAACCGGACACGAGCACCGAAGCCTGAGCCAACGCCAAGCCGTGCCCTGAGCCCCAGCGAATGGCCGGATCGGCGCCGCCACCACCGACCCTTGACGCGCCGCCGACCACTCGATCGCGTGCCATGCCGTTCACGCTCGCCGTTCCGGCATCGGCAGCAGGTCGTCCTGCGTGATCGGCCGCTCGCACCGCTCGATCGGAACGGCCTGCTCGACCGAGTACGGCCCGACCGCCGTCCGCCGCAGCGCCGTCAGGTATCCGCCCGTGCCCAGCATCACGCCCAGGTCCCGCGCCAGGCTCCGCAGGTACGTCCCCCGCCCGCACGTCACCCGCAGCTCCAGCCGCGGCCAGGCGTACCCCAGCACCTCGATCGCGTCCACCCGCACCCGACGCACCGGCATCTCCATCGCCTCGCCCCGACGCGCCCGCTTGTACGCACGCTGCCCGCCCACGTGCACCGCCGAAAACGCCGGCGGTCGCTGATCGATCCAACCCGTCAGCCGCGTACACGCCGCCTCGATCGCCTCCCGCCGCGGCGGACTCGCCGCCTCCACCGGCTCCGCCTCCCCCTCCGCGTCGTCCGTGCTCGTGAACGCCGACAGGTCCACCGTCGCCTCGTACGTCTTGGCCAGCTCCATCAGCCGCTCCACGCAACGCGTCGCCCGCCCCAGGCAGCAGATCACCACCCCCGTCGCCAGCGGGTCCAGCGTCCCGGCGTGACCCGTCCGTGCATCGCCCGCCGCCCGCCGCACACGCCGCACCACGTCCATCGAGCTCAGCCCCGCCGGCTTGTCCACCACCAGCAGCCCGTTGACGTGCGTCCCGCTGTACCGTCCGCGTCCCATGCGCCACACGCTCCCGTTTCGTCCCCCAGACCGGCGACAGCCCCGGATTTTTGACGGCCCCGCCCGTTCGCCTACGATAACTCCACCACTCCCGGAGAGGTGGCCGAGCGGCTTAAGGCGCACGATTGGAATTCGTGTGGGGGTTAACGCCCCTCGT
>CAYSIX010000153.1:0-10261 GCA_964431205.1 uncultured Phycisphaeraceae bacterium | reverse complement strand
GCAGCTTTCCGAGAGCCACAGGCCCAAGGCCCTTCAGGACCCCGCCCCCGCCTGCTCCCCGACCCACAGGTACATCTTCACCTCGTCGTGGAACGTGCCGTCGATCTCGCACAGGTGCCGGACGAAACGGCCCTCTTCGATGAAGCCGAGCCTGCGGTACAGCTCCATCGCCGGCGGGTTGTCCGGGTACACGCCGATATGGATCTTCAGGATCTCGGGGTGGGCGCGGCCGAAGACGATCAGCTCGTTCAGGATGGCGCGCCCCAGCCCGACGCCGCGGAAGTCGTGCCGCACCGTCATGCCGAACGTCGCCACGTGCCGCAGCTTGTACCGCTTCTCACGATGCATGTGCGCCATGCCCACGATCCGCCCGTCGCACTCGGCCAGCACGATCATCGCGTCCGGGCCATGCGCTTCGCGGATGCGCTGCCGCTGCTCATCGCGGGTCCACAGCGCGTCTCGCGGACAGAGGTAGATGTGCGGCGTCTCGCGGCGTACGGCGTCGATGTACTCGAGCATCGCTTGGGCGTCGGCTTCGCACGGGCTGCGCAGCGTCGCCTCGCGGCCGTCCCGCAGCGTCACGCTCCTGGGCTCCATCACGCTCATCGCGGTGGTTCTGCTCGGTGGCATCGGTCGGCGGCGAAACCGTCAGCCGCCGTCACAGCTCAGAATAACGCGGGGCGTCGTTTCAGGCCGCGCGGGCTGAGTTGTGGTTACGTGGATGAGCGGGGGTGCACAGCGTCGAGCGGCGGGGGAGGGCGGTGAGTCGACGTTTTCACGATGGGCGATCGCGCGGCGGCCTATGGCGTCGCGTCCAGAGTGCGGGCCTTGTAGCCGGCGGCCGTGACGCGCTCGAGCAGCGCCCCGGCGGTCGGGGCCTTGGCCGCATCGGCGACGACCCACGCCCGCTTCTGATCGAGCGAGACGCTGGCGCGGGTGACACCGGGGGCGTCGGCCAGGACTTGATGAACCGAGCCGCGGCAGCCGTCGCAGGTCATGCCGTCGACTTCAAGGACGGTCAGGGTTTCGCCGTCGCCGGCGGACAGGGGGACGTCGGGCGCGTCGCTCATCGTGGTGCTCTTGAGAATGACCTGGGGTTCGGGGGGTGTGGGGTCGGGCGGCTCGGCGTCACGGCAGCCGACGAGCGTCGCGACGGCGACCAGCGGCCATGCCGCTGTCCCTATCGTTCGCCTTGGGGGTCGCGTGATCATCCGGCGTCCTTTCGCTCTGCTGACGCACGCATCCTATGCCCCGCAAGGTGCACGGCCAAGCGGATGGCCGCTCTCATGCTGCCCGGGTCGGCCTTGTTCTTGCCGACCAGGTCGAACGCGGTGCCGTGGTCCACGCTGGTGCGGATGATCGGCAGGCCGAGCGTGACGTTGACCGCCTGGTCGAACGCCAGCAGCTTGACCGGGATCAGGCCCTGATCGTGGTACATGGCGACGACGAGGTCGAACTCACCGGCGACGGCGCGGAGGAAGACGGAGTCGGCGGGGAACGGGCCGCGCACGTCGATGCCCTGGTGCTGAGCCATCTCGATGGCGGGCTCGATGACGCGATGTTCCTCGTCGCCGAACTGGCCGTTCTCGGAGGCGTGGGGGTTGAGGCCGCAGACGGCGATGCGCGGGTGGGTGATGCCGAGCTGGCGACAGGCCTGGGCGCCCAGGTCAATGGGGTCGAAGACGCACCCGATGGTCAGGACGTTGCGGACGTCCATGAGGGGCAGGTGGACCGTGGCGAGCACGACGTTGAGCTTGGGTGACTGGAACATCATCGCCACGCGTTTGGCGCGGGTGCGATGCTGGAGGAACTCGGTGTGCCCGGGCAGGCGGCAGCCGGCGAGCTGCCAGGACTCCTTGCAGATGGGCGCGGTGACGAGGGCGTCGATGCCGCCGTCGTCGTGGGGTCGCAGGGCGGCGGCGACGGCGTCGTCGAGAAATCGGAGGCTGGCCTGACCGCCGGGCTTGGTCGGCCGGTGGATCGCCGAGCCGAGCATGGAGTACTCGTCGTAATCGAGCACGACGACGTCGTGGACCAGGTCGAAGGTGGCGCGGGGCGAGTCGTGCTGAAGCCGCCACCAGAAGGGGTCGACCTCGGCGAGGTCGGCGGCGTAAGCCAGCAGCTCGTTCATGCCGTAGATGACAAAGCGGGCCGAGCGTCGCAACTCGGGGTCGGCCAGCGCCTTGACGATGACCTCGGGGCCGATGCCGGCCGGTTCCCCCATGGTGATGCCGATGACCGGCCGTCGGGGCAGGCTGAGATGGGAGGCGTCACCGGCCATGGGGGTATCGTAGCCGTGCCGAGGCGGTGGCGCGCCGCGTGCGGTGGCGGATCAGGGAATCGTCCGGGGTTCGCGGCCACGAGGTGGCTCGCTGGGCGCGATCTCGCCCGGCGGGCTGCGCCGCGGCGTCACGGACGGACCCGGGCCTTCGCTCGTTCCTCGCCGGGCTCGGGTTGAGGCCGCGGGGAGCTCGGCGGGGGCTGGCACGGGTGCGTAGGCGACCTACAATCGCGGCCATGGGCGCGGAAGCGGAGCGGATCGACGTGGCGGTCATCGGCGTGGGCCGCATGGGCCGGCACCACGCGCGGATCTACCGCGGGTTGCCCGGTGCGCGGCTGGTGGGGGTGGTGGACGCCGACGGCGAGCGGGCGGCGACGGTGGGGGACGAGCACGGTGTGGCGGGCTACGAGTCCGTCGAGGCGTTGCTGGCTTCCGAGCCGGGGGTGCGGGCGGTGAGCGTGGCGGTGCCGACGCGGCACCACCCGACGGTGACCGAGCCGCTGCTGCGGCGAGGGGTCGCGTGCCTGGTGGAGAAACCGCTGGCGTCGACGGTGGCCGAGGCGCGTCGGCTGGCGGAGGTCGCCGACCAGCAGGGCGCGATGCTGCAGGTCGGTCACACCGAACGGTTCAACCCGGCGGTGCGTGCGGTGGTGGACATGCGGATCACGCCGCGGTTTCTCGAAGTGGACCGCGTGAGCCCGATGACGTTCCGGTCGCTGGACGTCGGTGTGGTGATGGACATGATGATCCACGACCTGGACATCGTGCTGACGCTGGCGGGCGGGCCGATCCGACGGGTGGACGCCGCGGGCGTGGCGGTGCTGGGCGAGCACGAGGACGTGGCGAACGTGCGGCTGGTGTTCGAATCGGGCTGCGTGGCGAACCTGACGGCGTCGCGGCTGGCGCTGAAGACCGAGCGGAAGCTGCGGGTGTTCAGCGAGTCGGCGTACGTGAGCCTGGACTATCAGAAGCGAAGCGGCGTGGTGATCCGTCGCGACGCTCGGAACGCCGAGGCGCTTGAGCGGTTGCGCCAGCAGCTCGCGGAGGGGCGGGACCTGTCGGACCTGGACTACGCGCAGCTCGTGCGGGTGGAGGAGCTGACGATGGACACGCCGGAGGGCGAACGGGACCCGCTGACGGCGGAGCTGATGAGCTTTCTGGAGGCGGTGCGTCACGGCCGTCGGCCGACGGTCGATGCGCGGGCGGGTTACGCGGCGGTGGAGGCGGCCGAACGCGTGGTCGAGGCGATCCGTTCCCACCACTGGCACGGGCTGAGCGGGGCGCGTCTGCCGGCGGGGACGTCGTGACGCGGGGCGCGAGGCCGTGCGAGGCGTCTCGTTCGGTCACGGGATCGGCTGAGGCGCGCCGCTTGGCGCGTTGCGGGCCGGCGCCCGCCACCCTAGCCTTGCGGGCGCGATGACCATCGCAGACCTGATCCTGCTGCTGACCCTGCCTGCCCTGCTGGTGTTCAGCGCGTTCTTCAGCGGCAGCGAGACGGCGCTGTTCAGCCTCAGCGGCCACCAGCGCATCCGCCTGGCTCGCGACACGAGCCTCATCGGTCAGACGCTGACGACGCTGCTGGGTGAGACGCGCGGCCTGCTGATCACACTCCTGCTGACGAACATGACGGTCAACGTGATGTACTTCGCGTTGGCCTCGGTGCTGTTGTTTCGCCTGGGCCGGACCGACGCGCCTCGCCTCGCCGTCGCCGTCGCCAGCGTCGCGCCATTGATCGGGATCATCCTCTTCGGCGAGGTCCTGCCCAAGCTGATCGCCGCACGCCTGACCACGACCTGGGCGCGCCTCTGCGCCCTGCCTCTTTATCTCGTGCACCGCACGATCGCCCCGGTACGCCTCACCGCCGAGCAACTGATCATCGCGCCCCTCGCTCGCCTGATCGCCCCGCGTGACCCCACCCCGGCCATCCACCCCGACGAGCTCGACGCCCTGCTCCAGCTCAGCCAGAAGCACGGCGTCATCGGCCCCGACGAGGAGCAACTGCTTCAACAGGTGCTCGAGCTCAACCAGATCAAGGTCCGCGACCTGATGACCCCGCGCGTGGACATCGTCGCCCACGACCTCGACAACGACCCCGCCGACCTGCTCGAGCTCATCCGCCGCGAACGGCTCCGGCACATCCCGATATATGAGAAGACTCTCGACGACGTGCGCGGCCTGGTCTTCGCCCGGCAGGTCCTGCTCAACCCCCCGACCAGTCGCGACGACGTCACCCGCCTCATCCGCCAGATCCGCTTCGTCCCCGAACAGCAACGCGCCGATCAACTGCTCGTCGACCTGCGCAAGAGCGGCACGACGATCGCCATCGTCGTCGACGAGTACGGCGGCACGGCGGGGCTGATCACGCTCGAGGACGTCGTCGAGCACATGGTCGGCGAGATCCCCGGCGATTACGAACGCGAGGGCCCCGCAGAGGTCGTCCCCGTCGGGCCCAACACCTGGCGGGTCAGCGCCGAGCTGCCCGTCTACGAGTGGGCCGAGTTCTTCCGCCGACACGCCATGACCGCCGATCAGGCCCTGCTCCGCCTCGTCAGCACCGTCGGCGGGCTGGTCATGGCCAAGCTCGGGCGGCTGCCCCAGGTCGGCGATCGCGTTCGCCTCGGCAACGTTCAGATGACCGTCGAAACCATGCTCGGCAAGCGCATCGGCTTCGTGTTGATCGAGCTGGTCGACCCGACCGACGCCCCCGGCAAAACCACCTCCCAAGCCCTCGCATCTGAATCTTCCGCGCTATGATCGACCCGCACACCATCTTCTGGTCCGGCCTGATGTTGCTCGGCTTCGCCGCCTCGGCGCTCTACTCCGGCCTCGAGACCGGCGCGTACCGGCTCAACCGCATTCGGCTCCAGGTCCTCGAGCACGAGCAGGCTCCGTTCGCCGCCGCCCTGCACCGCCTCGTCCAACGACCCACCGTTCTCCTCACCACCCTGCTGATCGGCAATAACCTCGCCAACCAGCTCGGCACCGCCGGCCTCACCGCGCTGCTCGACGCCGCCGGCGTCGGCCTGATCGGCACCCTCGTGCTCACCACCCTCATCATCACCCCGCTTCTCTTCATCTTCGGCGAAACGCTTCCCAAAGACCTCTTCGCCGCGCACGCCGACCGCCTCATGTATCCGCTCACACCCGTCCTCATCGCCTCGCGCTGGCTGTTCACCGTCACCGGCTTCGTCCCCCTCATCGGCCTGTTCACCACCGGCATCATGCGCCTGCTCGGCCAACGCGACGCCCGCGCCACCCTACACCCGCGCCGCCACGTCGAGCACCTCGTCCGCGAGGGCGTCGGCTACGGCCTGGTCAGTGACGATCAGTCCGCGATCGTCCAGCGCGTCCTCGAACTCAGTGATCGCCGCGTCATCGACGAGATGCTGCCCTGGGCGGACGTGATCCGCGTCCGCGCGACCGACTCGCTCGACCGCCTCTGGGAGCTGGCCGATCGTCACAGCCGCTCCCGCCTGCCCGTGGTCGATCGACGCGGTCGCGTGGTCGGCGTCGTCCACGTCGACGAGGCGCTGCGCCTCGGCCGCGACGCCTGTCCTCCCCTCGACCAGCTCATGCTCCCGCCGACCGTCTTCACTCCCGACACGCCCCTCCGCACCGCGCTCGGTCGCATGCAGCGAGAACACATCGGCCTGGCGGTCGTCACCGATCCCAACGGCCGACCGCTCGGCATCGTCACCGTCAAGGACCTGGTCGAACCGATCACGGGTGAACTGTGGAGCTGGTGACTCTCATGCGCGGCCATTCTGTGACTCGTTCGCCCATGCTCTTTCGTCCCTCTGACATCGCCGACGCCGTGGAAGCCGGGCTCCGCCGACGCGCCCGCGACGACGACGCCGAGCAGGCCGTCTACGGCTTCGACGCGCTCGACGAGCTCCGCCTGCACCCCATCCTCCGCGACGCCCTGCTCGCCGAGGGCTTCGGCGTCTGGCCCGAGCAACGCTACCCCGGCGACTGGCACCGCGCCCGCAAGTCCGAGGGCCTGCGCTGCGACCTCGTGCTCACGCCCAACGGCCTGCCCCTGCGCGACCCCGACCTCCGCGGCACCCTCTTCGCCCACACCCCCGCCACCGACCCCGAAGACGCCTGCTGGCTCGAAGTCAAGACCGTCGCCCAATACGAAACCTCCGGCCCCTTCCGACGGTACTCCACCGAGCTGTTCAGCCCCGTCGCCCACGACGTCAAGAAGATCTGGAACGACGGGTTGATCCGCATGGGCGGGCTGCTGCTCGTGCTGTTCACCGAGTCCCGGACCGTCGCCGAGCACGACCTGGCCGCCTGGCACCGCCGCTGCCTCGATCGCGGCTATCCCGTGGCGGCGCCGGCGGTGCGCGGCTTCGAGATCACCGACCGCATCGGCAACCGCTGGTGCGCCGCCGCCGTGTTCGGCATCCGCGGCGTCTGACGGCCAACTCGTCGCCGCCCCACTCGCGCGGGTTTTACCCGATTCCGCCCGCCGATCCTCCCCGGTATCCTGATTCCGGGCCGCCGGCCTCACGCGGACACCGCCCCCGGCGGCCCACGCGCCCACTTCCCCGACCCGTCTCGCACATCTCAACACCGAAAGGAGCCTCCCATGGCACCCGCCCAACGGCGTCTGACGGTCGCATGGCTCACCGCCGCCTCCGCCCTCGCCGCCGCACCCCGCGCCCCGGCCAACTCCATCAACTTCAACACCGACAGCCAAGGCAACCCGCAGTTGCCCGCCCAGACCGCCAGCTGGCCTGAACCCAGCACCATCATGCTCTTCATCCCCACCGGCCTGGCCGGCGACGACCGCATGAACTTCAAAATGGGCATCCGGGCATGGGACGACCTGCTGCCCAAGATCACCGTCCAGTTCAAGGACGACCAGGAGCCGCCGGACAACGCGACCAACTTCGTCAACATCGACCTGGTCGACACCCTGCCCGGTGACCTGCGCGGCAACACGCTCACCTCGCCGCTGTTCGACCCGCCCGACGCGGCGCACGGCGTGATCGACAGCTCCACCATCCAGATCCTCAACAGCGCATTGGGCAACGCCAACCTCATGAAGAACCTGGCCACGCACGAGTTCGGGCACGTGCTCGGACTGGACGAAGACCCGACGCGCGGGCCCGGCAACGAGCGCATCCACGCGATGGACCCTGGGTTTACACCGTCGAGCGGTTACGTCGCGCCCTCCGAGCGCGACAAGATGATGGCTCGGGCGCACTACATGGTGATCCCCACGCCCACGGCCGCGATCGCCGGCGCCGCGATGGGCCTGCTGCTCGTCGCGGTGACGCTCGGCCGAGCACCCCGCCGCCTCGTGTGAACCGTGCCGGAGCCGTCGCATCGCGCTCCGCCTCCCGAGGACTCATGAACCCGGAGCGACCGAGTGCGCCCGCGGCGTGGCGCGCCGCACCGCCTCGGCCAGGGCGTCGACGTGTTCCGCCGTCGTCGCCCACGAGCAGACGAACCGCGCCCCGCCGCCGCCCACGAAGTCGTAGAACCTCCAGCCCCCTTCGCGCAGCCGCCGCGACACCGCCGCCGGCATCTGCACGAACACCGCGTTCGCCTCGCACGGGTGCAGCAGCGACACGCCCTCGACCGCCGTCAGCCGCTCGGCCAGCCGCGCCGCCATCGCGTTGGCGTGCTCCGCGTGACGACGCCACGCCCCGCCCTCCAGCAGCCCGATCAGCGGCGCCGCCAGGAAACGCATCTTCGACGCCAACTGACCCGCCTGCTTGCACCGGTACGCGAACTCCGTCGAGAGCCGGCGATCGAAGAACACCACCGCGTCGCCCACCGCCGCCCCCGCCTTCGTCGCCCCCAGCGTCATCACGTCCACCCCCGCCTCCTGCGCCAGCACCCGCGGCGTGGCCCCCAGCCCCACCACCGCGTTGAAGAACCTCGCCCCGTCCATGTGGACCCGCAGACCCAGCCGCTTCGACGCCTCCCCCAACGCCGCCAGCTCCTGCGGCCGGTACACCGTGCCCACCTCCGTCGGCTGCGTCAGGCTCACCACCCGTGGCTTGGGAAAATGGATGTCGCTGCGGCTGCACGCGATCGCCTCGATCGCCTCGGGCGTGAGCTTGCCGTCCTCCCCGTCGCCCAGCAGCAGACGCGAGCCGTGCGAGAACAACGCCGGCGCCCCGCACTCGTCGGTCTCGATATGCGCCACGCGGTGACAGATCACGCTGTGGTAGCTCTGGCACATCGAGGCGAGGGCGAGGGAGTTCGCCGCCGTGCCGTTGAAGGTGAAGTACACGTCGCAGTCGCTCTCGAACAGGTCGCGGACCAGGTCGGCGGCGCGGGCGGTCCAGGCGTCGTCCCCGTAGGCCGGCGCCGCACCGGCGTTGGCGCGGATCGTCGCCTCCAGCGCCTCGGGGCACATGCCCACCGCGTTGTCCGAGGCGAAGTGCAGCAGCGTGTCGGGCTCGTGGGTCGCGCGGTTGATGGTGCGAGTATAGCCCCGTCGGCCCGGCCGCCACCGACGCTTGCGGACTTGCCCTGCACATGCACCCGAACGCCCGGCGACGACCACAAACGTCGCGTTTAGCCGGCGGGCCTGCCCGCCGCTCTTCTTCCTTGCCCATCTTGCCTTCTGTATTGTGCGATGCTCCGTGTCACCCCCCGGTACCCCCCCTACCAATGCAAAATGCATAAGTAGCAATGACCAAAGATCTTATAGCGTGTCACCCCGGTGTCACCCCCGTGTCAGGGTGACGTCACCCCCCTGGGGAAGTCCCTGATTTCGCCCGAAGGGGCGATGGCCGCGAAGGCATGAGGCTTGCGTCCTGAGGCTTGAGCACAGAAGGGGTCAGGGAGCCGGGAACAGAAAACGGGATCGTCTTCGGGCGGCGGCGGGCAGACGGCCAAGCCGTCATGGTTCGCATGATGTTAGGTCATGCGATCGGCGGGGTCAAGCCTTGTGTGCGCGAATCTGGCGGCGGGTCAGCTTGAACCTCAGCGGGGCCGCTCGGGTGGGGCGGGCGTCTGGCCGGCCGCAGCGTTTCCGGTCGGCCCGCCGCCCGGTGCCTCGCGCCCGACCGTTTGCGCCGCCCGACTTGTGCCCGGCCGCCCGCCGAGGACACTGGGGCCCGGGAGACGCCATGGCCGAGATCCGCAACCCGCGACTGCTCTGCGCCAAGGCCGCCCTGTTCGTCCTGCTGGGCCTGAGCGCGGCGACGCTGATCCTGATCGACTCGCCGAACCTGCGCACCGCCTCGCTGCTCGGCGTCACCGTCTGGGCCTTCGCCCGCGCCTACTACTTCGCCTTCTACGTGCTCCAGCGCTACGTGGACCCGACCTACCGCTTCGCCGGCCTGCTGTCCCTGGCGGCGTACGTGCTAAGACGGCGGCGGGGCGGGTAGACGCGGCATCACGATGTCAACCCGCAAGCGTGCCGTCGTCGCCGAGATGGCCTACGACGGCCTGGGCCGCCGCATCACCCGAACCGTCAAAAACTCCAGGGTGAAGACATTTACCCACCGTCACTCCGAACGAGGTCAGCGCCGACCTCATTCTGAGCTCGTGAGAGCCTAACGACTGGAGGCCAGAAAACCGAGGCCAACTTATTCCTTTCGGGCTTTGGCCGCCTGTCACATGAGAATCGGGTATATGTCTTCACCCTGTCAAAAACTCCGCCGATCTGGACCGCACCGACCACTACTACTACAATCAGCAGTCCATCGTGGAGATCCGCAACGGCTCGGACAAGGCGATCCAGCAACTGGTCTGGGGCCTGGGCTACATCGACGAGCTCGTCCAGGTCAGCCACAACCTCGCCCCGACCCTGAGCCACAACAACTGCACCCGGCACTTCTACGCCATGCAGGACGCCAACTACAACGTCATGGGCCTCGTGGAAGAGTCCGGCCGGCTGGTCGAACGCTACGAGTACACCCCCTACGGCCGCCGGCAGGTCTTTGCTCAACCCTGGTACCGCGCCGACTTCGACCGCGACGGCGACGTCGACGCGTTCGACCTCGGCCT
>CAYSIX010000152.1:0-10293 GCA_964431205.1 uncultured Phycisphaeraceae bacterium | reverse complement strand
CAGTAGTGCTTGGACAGCGCGGCGCCGCCGAGCAGCATCGGGACGGTGATGTCCTGCGCGTTCAGCTCGTTGAGGTTCTCCTCCATCACGTTGACGGACTTGACCAGCAGGCCGGACAGACCGATCGCGTCGGCCTTGTGCTTGCGCCAGGCCTCGATGATGTTCGAGATCGGCTGCTTGATGCCCAGGTTGTGCACCGTGTAGCCGTTGTTGCTCAGGATGATGTCGACCAGATTCTTGCCGATGTCGTGCACGTCGCCCTTGACCGTCGCCAGCACGACCACGCCCTTGGAATCGCCCTCGGCCCGCTCCATGTGCGGCTCGAGGTGGGCCACGGCCATCTTCATCACCTCCGCCGACTGCAGCACGAACGGCAGTTGCATCTGCCCGGAGCCGAACAGCTCGCCGACCACCTTCATCCCCGCCAGCAGGTGGTCGTTGATGATGTCCAGCGCGCTGTACTTCTTCAGCGCCTCGTCCAGCGTCTCGGTCAGGTGCTTCTTCTCCCCGTCGATGATGTGCCGCTGCAGCCGCTCCTCCAGCGGCAGCTCGGTCAGGTCCTGCTTGGTCGAGGCGATCGTCGCGTCGTCGGGGAACAGGTCGATGAAGATCTGCAGCGGATCGGTCGTGAGCGTGCCGTCCTCGAGCTTCACCGGCTCCTCGGGCCGACGGTCGTAGATCAGGTTCAGCGCGGCGTCCCACTGCTCGTCCTCGATCTTGTTCTTGGGCAGGATCTTCGAGACGTGCACGATGGCGCTGGTCAGGCCCGCCTCGACCAGCTCGTGCATGAAGACGCTGTTGAGCACGACGCGGGCGACCGGCTTGAGCCCGAAGCTCACGTTCGACAGCCCCACGGTCGTCTGGCACTCGGGGAAACGCTGGGCGATCCGCCGCACGCCCTCGATCGTCTCCAGCGCGCTGCGCCGGTCCTTTTCCATCCCCGTCGAGATCGGCAGCACGAGCGGGTCGAAGAAGATGTCGCTGGGGCGCAACCCGTGTTTCTCGGTCGCCAGCTCGTACATCCGCGCGGCGATCGACTCCTTGCGGTCGGCCGTACGCGCCATCGCCTCGTCCGGGTCCTCGTCGATCGTGCCCAGCACCAGCGCCGCGCCGTACGCCCGCGCGAGCTGGCACAGCGCCGCGAACTTCTCTTCGCCGTCCTCCAGGTTCGCCGAGTTGATGACGCACTTGCCGCCGGCGTGCTTGAGGCCCGCGTCGATCGTCGCCGGCTGCGTCGAGTCCAGCATCAGCGGCAGGTTCGCCTGCCGCACGAACCGGTGGACGATGCCGGCCATGTCGGCGGCGTTGTCCCGGCCGGCGTAGTCCACGTTCACGTCGATCAGGTGCGAGCCCTCCCGCGCCTGCTCCCGCGCCAGGCTCACCATCCCGTCCCAGTCCTCGTTCTCCAGCAGGCGCTTGAACGCCCGCGAGCCCGAGGCGTTGGTCCGCTCGCCGATGTTCAGCGTCGAGTTCTCCTGGCGGTACTCGACCACCGAGTACAGCGACGTGCACCCGGGCTTGGGCGGCTGCTTCTCCACCTTCGCCGGGGCCCGCTCCCCGACGAGCTTGACCAGCTCGGCGATGTGCTCGGGGGTCGTGCCGCAGCAGCCGCCCACGACGTTGACGCCGAACTCTTCGACGAAACGCAGCTGCGCCTCGGCGAACGCCCTGGGCTTGAGCGGGAACTCGGTCCGGCCCTCGACCAGCACGGGCAAACCCGCGTTGGGCAGCACGCTGATGCAGCGGTCCCAGTGCCGACCCAGGTGCTGGACGTGCTCGGTCATCTCCGTCGGCCCGGTCGCGCAGTTCATCCCCAGCGAGAAGATCGGGAACGGGTCCAGGGCGACCTGCGCCGCGGCGATCTCCGTGCCGACCAGCATCGTGCCGGTCTGCTCGATCGTGACCTGCACCATGATCGGGATGTCGCCGTCCGGGTCCCCCTTCCAGCAAGGCCGCTTGCCCTTCTCCTTGAGCACGGCCAGGCAGGCGTTGATCGCGCACTTGACCTGAAGCAGGTCCTGGGCGGTCTCGATCAGCAGCACGTCGGCGCCGCCGTCGATCAGCCCGCGCACCTGCTCGGCGTAGCTGACCAGCATCGTGTCCCAGTCGGTGTTGCCCAGCGTGATCAGCTTCGTGCCCGGGCCCATCGACCCGATGACGAAGCGCGGCTTGTCCGCCGTCGCGTGCTTCTCGCACGCCGCGCGGGCGATCTCAGCCGCCTTCTTGTTCAGCTCGTACACCCGGTCCTGGAGGTCCTGGTCCTCCATGGTGATGACGTTGGCGTTGAAGGTGTCGGTCTCCACGCCGTCGGCGCCCACCTCCAGGAACGACTCGTGGATCTGCTGGATCACCTCGGGTCGCGAGAGGACCAGCACCTCGGTGCAGTTCTCCCGTCCGAGGTAATCCTTCTCCAGGTCCAGGTCGATGTTGTGGATGGACGTACCCATCGCGCCGTCAAAGAACAGGACGCGCCGCTCGAGTTGTCGGGCAAAGGCATTCATGGTCGGTTCGCTTCTTCGGTTGGCCCGGACGGCTCTCAATAATCCCTCCATCCGGATAAAGGGATGATAATAGGCCGGGCCGGCGTTGGCAAGTCGGCGCTGGCGGGGATATTCAAACTAGTTGGCAACTAGTTGATTCTCGTCCCCGCCTCGCCGATACTTCTTCCGTGGAATCCGTCGGCATGTTCTACGCCAAGACCCACCTCTCCGAGCTGGTCGAACGCGCCCGACAGGGCGAGGTCATCGAGATCACCAAGCACGGCCGGCCCGTCGCCCGGCTGGTGCCCAGCGATCCCGCCGCCTCGCGACCCTCCGTCCAGGAGGCGGTCGACACCATTCGCGCTATTCGCAGGCGGGTCAAGCCCGGCCCTCCCTTCCTCAAGGACCTCATCGAGGAGGCGCGGCACCGGCCATGGTCGTGATCGACGCCTCCGCCGCTGTCCGGTGGTTCCTTCCCGACGAAGCGACCGAACAGGACGACCGCCTGCTCGCCGTCGTTCAGGAACGCGGCGCCCGGGCACCCAGCCTCTGGCCGAGTGAAGTCGCCAACGCCTTGCTCGTCTGTCAGCGACGGCGACGCATCGAAGCCCCGGACGTCTTCGCGGCCTGTCACGCTCTGGATCGGCTTGCCGTCAAGCTCGCCTCTCCATTCACCTGGGACGAGCTGACCGACGTGCTGCGTCTGGCCGACGGCGAGGGTCTGACGGCCTACGACGCCGAGTACCTCGAGCTGGCCCTGAGCAGTCGCCTGCCGCTGGCTACCTGGGTTCAGCCACTCGCCCGTGCCGCCAGACAACGCGGCGTGCAACTCTTTTTCGAGGACCCCGCATGACCTGGTGGCAAGCGCTCATCCTCGGCATCGTCGAAGGGCTCACCGAATACCTGCCGGTCAGCTCCACGGGTCACTTGATCCTCACCGCCTGGCTGCTGGGGTTCAGCGACTCGGCCGAGCGCTGGGAGGCCGCATTCGCCTTCAACATCGTCATCCAGGCCGGCGCCATCGCCGCCGTCTTCGGCCTGTACTGGCGTCGCGTCAAGCAGATGTCGCTTGGCCTGCTCGGGCGCGATCCCGTCGGTCTGCGGCTGGCGATCCACCTGTTCGTCGCCTTCCTGCCCGCCGCGGTCCTCGGCCTGCTCCTGCACGAGACCATCAAGGCCTACCTCAACGGCGTCTGGCCCGTGGTCGGCGCCCTGTTCGTCGGCGCCTGGCTCATGCTCGCCGTCGCCTGGAACCGCCGACTGCTCGACCGACGCTCGATCCGCAACCTCGAGGACGTCAACATCCCCATCGCGTTGCTGATCGGGTTCGGCCAGTGCGTTGCCATGTGGCCCGGCACGTCCCGCTCGATGATGACCATCGTCGCGGCGTTGCTGCTGGGTCTGCGCGCCCGCGCCGCGGCCGAGTTCAGCTTCCTGCTGGGCCTGATCACCCTCGGCGCCGCCACCGCCTACGAGGGATACAAGAGCGGCGACGCCATCGTCACGCACTTCGGCGCCGGCCCGCTGGTCGTCGGCTTCGTCGCCTCCACCGTCTCGGCCGCCCTCGCCGTCAAGTGGTTCGTGGGCTTTCTGACCCGCCACGGCCTGGCGCCGTTCGGCTGGTACCGCCTGGCCATCGCGTCCGTGCTCGCGGCGCTGCTGGCCACCGGGCTCATGTCGGCCGACATCCCCGGCGAGCCTTGATCGCCGCCCCGCGCACGCCCTATCCTTACCGCAACGACGCCCCCGTCCCCGGGGCCCGCTGAACCTTGCTCCTGACGGACTTCGCCATGCCCGATCGAGAACACGAAAAGCCCGAGCCCCATCCGCCCGCCGAGCCCGAGCGCTCCGAGGCCCCCGCCGGCGCCACCAAGCTGCTGCCCAAGCCCAAACGCAAGCCCCGGCCGAAGAAGACCCCGCCCAAGAAGCTGCCGCCCTGGCACGTCATCCTCCACAACGACGACGTGCACGACATGGGCTTCGTGGTCGAAACCATCCTCATGCTCACGCCCCTGACCCCCGACGCCGCCTTCCGACGCATGCTCCAGGCCCACCACAACGGACAGTCCCTGCTGCTGAGCACCCACCAGGAACGCGCCGAGCTGTACCGCGATCAGTTCACCAGCCGCGGGCTGACGGTCACGATCGAGCCGGCCAAGTAGCGAGCCCTCGCCGGAGCACCATCCCGTCCATCACCTGGTTCGGACGGCCTCGTGTGAGCCGTCGGCTGATCCGATCACGACGTGGCGGGATTGCTCCGACGCGGCGGTTCGCCTAAGCTGCCTGATTCGGGATTTTTCTGCGTCACGAGACGCCGGGAGAGTGCATGTCGCTGGTTTCGGCATGGTCGCCGCTGTTTCAGAGTGGGGCACGGATGCGGGGGCGAGCGTATCAGCTCGAAGGCCGGGTCAAGCGCCTGCCCCCGACCAACGGGGAGTTGGTCCGCGCCGAGGTTCGCGGTCAGCAGCCGTACACGGTGGTGATCCGCCGCGAGGGCGAGGCGTTGACGGCCGAGTGCACGTGCCCGGCGTTCGAGAAGGGGATGTACTGCAAGCACGTGTGGGCGACGCTGCTGGACATTCAGCAATCGGAAGGCCCGGGTGCGTCGGCGTCGGAGCTGTCGGGCCTGGCGGTGCGGCCGCCGAGAGCGCGTCGGCGTGCGGGGTCGGCGCCGCGGGTCGAGCCGGCGGCGGAGCCGCGCTGGATGGGCCGGCTGAGCCTGGTGCGGGCTTCGGGCGGCGATTCGCCGGCCAGCGGGGAGTCACTGCTGCCGGCTCAGCGACAGGTCTGTTACATGGTGCTGGTCGAGGCCTCGCGACAGGCAGGCGGGGTCGTGGTCGAGTTGCGTCACCGCTCGCCGACGGCGACGGGTTGGAGCCGGCCCAAGCCGCTTCGCCTGACGCCGCAGGTGCTCAGCTCGATCCAGCAGGCGACCGATCGCGAGCTGTGCGCGCTGTTGCTGGGCGGCACGTGGGTCGACGACGCCGGCTGGCACGAGCCGTCGTCGATCCAGCGGTCGCAGGCTCGTTTCCGCCTGCCGATCGGGGCGCGACGGTCGTTGCTCAAGCGCATGTGCGCGACGGGGCGGTGCTTCGTCGAGCACGAGGAGGCCCCCAACGAGCGCGAGCGACGGTTGCGTTGGGACGGCGACGAGCCATGGGTTCTGTGGCTGCGCGGCACCGAGGCCGAGGACGAGCTGCTGGTGCACTTGGAGCTGCGTCGGGGCGAGCAGCGGCTGGGGATCGAGCGGCCGGAACTGGTCGTCGGCGGGCCGGACGGCATCGTGATCGAGGAGCAGCGGGCCGCGCCGTTCGACGATCGAGACGCGACGCGGTGGCACGCGCAGTTCCGCGACGAGGTTCGCCGCGCCGGCGCCGCCGAGCCATTGCGCGTGCCGAGGCAGGACATCGGGCGGTTCTTGGATCGGCTGTACACGCTGCCGCAGCTTCCGGAGCTGGACCTGCCGCCGGGCGTGGGGCACACGGCCGAGCACATCCGCCCCGTTCCGCGGCTGGACCTGTACAGCCCCGGGTCGACTCAGGCCAGCCGCTGGCTGCCCAGCTCGACGCGGAACATGCTCGCGGCGCGGCTGGCGTTCACCTACGGGGATCAGGTCGTGGACCCGACCCAGCCGGGCCGGTTCGTCTCGCTGAACGTCGAGCAGGCGTCGTCAACGGACCGAGCGGGAGAGGGGGCCGACCAGGACGCCGAGGCGATCGCGAGCGACGAAGCCGGCGGGAGGAACCTGTCGGAAACCGAAGCCGAGACCGCGCCGGAGGCGCCGGTCGCCGAGGTGGTGTCCGAGGGTACGCGTGATGCCGAGGCGTCCGAGCCGCACGCGGCGCTTGCGCAGGCGTCGGGCGAGGCGGAAGCGGAGCAGCGGCTGATCCGTCGGGATCACCCTGCGGAGCAGGAGGCGTTCGCGACGCTGGCGTCGCTGGGGTTTCGGCCGGTCAGCCAGGCGCCGGGCGACGTGATGATGCTGCCGGTGAGGCGAATGCCCGCGGCGGTCAGTCGCCTGCTGGAGCTGGGCTGGACGGTGCGTGCCGATGAGCAGGCGGTGCGTCGCGCCGGGCCGCCCAAGCTCTCGATCAGCAGCGGGATCGACTGGTTCGAGCTGCACGGGAACGTGACGTACCGGCGTGCGGATGGCAGCGAGCAGGCGGTGTCCCTGCCGCAGATCCTCGCCGCGGCGCGGGCGGGCAAGCGGATGATCGCGCTGGACGACGGGACGACCGGGCTGCTGCCGATGGGCTGGCTGCGTGAGCACGGCCTGCTGACCGCGTTGGGCAAGGTCGAGGACGATCACCTGCGCTTCCGCTCGTCGCAGGCGGCCATGCTCGACGCGCTGGTGCGAGAGCAGGACCTGATGCACGTGGACGAGACGTTCGCGCGCGCCCGCGAGCGTCTGCACCGTTTCGAGGGCATCACGCCACTGGCGCCCGCGCCCGCGTTTCACGGCGAGTTGCGGGCCTATCAGCGCGACGGGCTGGGTTGGTTCCGGTTCCTGCGTGAGTTCGGCATGGGTGGGATCCTCGCCGACGACATGGGCCTGGGCAAGACGATTCAGGTGCTGGCGATGCTCCAGGCGCGCAAGCTGGGCGTGCCGGGGCACGGCGACGAGCAGACGGCGTCGGGCAACGGGTCGCAGGCCGCCGGTCAGGCCGCGTCGCTGCCGTCGCTGGTCGTGGCGCCGCGGTCGGTGGTGTTCAACTGGGCGGACGAGGCGCAGCGGTTTACGCCGGAGCTGCGCGTGCTCGCCTATGCGGGGGCCGAACGCACCGAGTGGCAGGGACGTTTCGGCGAGTTCGACCTGATCGTCACGTCGTACGGGCTGCTGCGCCGCGACATCGACTTGCTGCGCGAGCAGCCGTTCGACTACGCGGTGCTGGACGAGGCCCAGGCGATCAAGAACCCCGGCTCGCAGTCGGCCAAGGCCGCCCGCCTGCTCGACGCGCGGCACCGCCTGGCGTTGACCGGCACGCCGGTCGAGAACCACCTGGGGGACCTGTGGTCGATCTTCGAGTTTCTCAACCCCGGCATGCTCGGGGCGAGCTCGCGATTCAACGAACTGGTGCGGATGAGCCAGTCGAAGCGGCAGCGGTTGCGCCCGGCGGCGACGGGCGGCGGCGCCGACGCCGCGCAGGCCGGCGGGCACCGCGACACGCTGCAGCAGATCGCCGCGGCGTTGCGGCCGTTCGTGCTGCGTCGGACCAAGAAGCAGGTGCTGGCCGACCTGCCGGAGAAGACCGAGCAGACGATCGCCTGCGAGATGGAGCCGGCCCAGCGCCGCGTGTACGACGAGCTGCGCGATTACTACCGGGCGCACCTGTTCCGCCAGATCGACGCGACGGGCCCGGCCAAGCCGGCGGACGCGCCGGGCGTGCTCGGCGGGGGCAACGCCTTTGTCGTGCTCGAGGCGCTGCTGCGGCTGCGGCAGGTCGCCTGCCACCCGGCGCTGGTCGATCCCAAGCGTGCCGACGAGCCCTCGGCCAAGCTCGAGGCCCTGATCGAGCAGCTCGAGGAGGTCGTCGAGGAGGGCCACAAGGCCCTGGTCTTCAGCCAGTTCACCTCGATGCTGGCCATCGTCCGCCGCCGGCTGGACCAGCAGAACATCCCCTACGCGTACCTGGACGGGCAGACCAGGGATCGGCGGCAGGTCGTCGAGCGGTTCCAGACCGACCCGGCGGTGCCCGTGTTCCTGATCAGCCTCAAGGCGGGGGGCTTCGGGCTCAACCTCACCGCCGCGGAGTACGTCTTCATCCTCGACCCGTGGTGGAATCCGGCGGTCGAGCAGCAGGCGATCGACCGGACGCACCGCATCGGTCAGACACGTAAAGTCTTTGCCTATCGGCTGATCTGTCGCGACACGGTCGAGCAGCGGATCATCGAGCTGCAGCAGCGCAAGCGGGAGCTGGCCGACGCGATAATCGACGGGCAGGACAACCTGCTGCGGAGCCTGACGCGGGACGACCTGGAGCGGCTGCTGAGCTGAGGCGCGAGTCGGGCCCGGTGCCGGGGCCGCGCTCAGGGGCTGCCGCGGGTGATTTTCGCCCCAGAGGGCCAAGAGCTATTGCCTTGGTGAACCGATAAATGTATTGTTTAGGCGTTGGTGCAAGCATGGGCCGGCGGTCGCATTTGAGCGGACGAGGTTTGGCCGGCGATTGGGCTTGCTCGGATGCGGCTCTGCCCGAGGTACACGTCCGAAGGTTTCTGGTTCGGGTTCGATGAAAGTTTGAGGTCGGTAGTGGTTAACATTTATGTCGGGAATCTTCCGTTCAACACCACGGAAGAGGAGTTGGAGTCCTTGTTCTCTCAGTTTGGCAGCGTGTCCCGGGCAGCGATCATCATGGATCGCGACACCGGGCGTTCCCGCGGGTTCGGGTTCGTCGAGATGGACAATGAAGACGAGGGCCGCAAGGCCATCGAGGAACTGAACGGTACCGCCTTCAACGGCCGGACGCTCACGGTCAACGAGGCTCGCCCGCGTCAGCAGCGGAGCGGGGGAGGAGGCGGCGGCTACGGCGGTGGCGGCGACGGAGGCAGCTACGCCGGCAGCGGCTATCGCGGCCAGGAACGCTGAGCGATCCGCATCCCGGAAGTAACTGACTCGCGGCGCTTCGTTGAACCGAAGCGCCGCGCTTTCTCATGCGCCGCGCCTCAGCCCGGCTCGCCCGCCACCGGCACGAACTCCACGATCTCCAGGCCGAACCCGCTCAACGCCGTCGGCATGAACGGGTGGTTCGTGATCAGCCGCAGCTTCCGCACCCCAAGGTCTCGCAGCACCTGGCACCCGATCCCGTACGCGCCGGTGTGCGCCGGCGGGCGCATCCCCGGCGTCGGCTGACCCTCGCCCAGACGCGAGCCCTGACGGTGTGCCGCGGCCTGACCGCCCGCCTCGACCGCGTCGCCGTCCTCACCCGTCCTCGACGTGTGCAGACGCTGCAGCAAACCCGTCCCCGTCCGCTCGTGACGCAGGTACACCACCGCACCCCGGCCCGCACGCTGGATCATCCCCATCGCCCGCTGCAGCGTCGCGCCGCTCGGCTGCGTCACGTCCCCCAGCACGTCGCCCAGCAGGTTCTGGCTGTGCATCCGCACCAGCACCGGCTCGTCCACCTCCACCGGCTGGCCCGTCGCGTCCCGCTCGCCCAGGCCTCCGCATACCAACGCCACGTGCGGCAGCGGGTCCACACGCGACTCGTACGCCATCAGCGTCCACCGGCCCGCACCGTTCTCGAACGGCGCCTGCTCCACCCGACGCACCAGCTTCTCACGCTGCAGCCGATACTCCACCACGTCCGCCACCGAGCACATCTTCAGCCCGTGCCGCTCGCACAGCCGACGCAGCTCCGGCTGGCGCGCCATCGTCCCGTCCTCGTTCATGACCTCGATGATCACCGCCGCCGGCGTCAGCCCCGCCAGCCGGCACAGGTCCACCGAGCCTTCCGTCTGGCCCGCGCGCACCAGCGCCCCGCCCGCCCGCGCCCGCAGCGGCTGCACGTGCCCCGGCCGGACCAGGTCGCCCGGCCGCGTTTGCGGATCGGCCAGCAGCCGGATCGTCTTCGCCCGGTCCGCCGCGCTCACCCCCGTCGTGATCCCCAGCCGCGGCTGCGCATCGACGCTCACCGTGTACGCCGTCCCGTGCAGGCTCGTCCCGCCGCCCCGCATCAGCGGCAGCTCCAGCCGATCGCACAGCTCCCCCGCCAGCGACACGCACAGCATCCCCCGCGCCTCACGCAGCATGAAGTTGATCGTCTGCGGCGTCACCGCCTCGGCCGCGCAAACCAGGTCCCCCTCGTTCTCGCGCTGC
>CAYSIX010000151.1:0-10309 GCA_964431205.1 uncultured Phycisphaeraceae bacterium | reverse complement strand
CGAAGCGGTTGATCCCGGTTCGCCAGTTCTGCCGGAACAGGTACAGGATCGCGGAGATCAGCGTGCCGGCGTGGCCGATGCCGACCCAGAACACGAAGTTGATGATCGGGAAGCCCCACGACACCGGCTGGTTGTTGCCCCAAACGCCCACGCCCGTGGTGAACAGGTACAGGATCAGCACCTGGAGCATGCCAAAGACGTGGACAGCGACGATGAACGCGATCCACCACCACAGCGAGGGCCAACGTTCGGCGAGGCGGCAGACCTTGTCCGTCACCGACGCGAAGTCGTTCCGCCCGACGACCAGCGGCGCCCGATGGCGCGGGTCGTCTCCCGTGTTGTCCAGCGGGATCGGCAGGTCGTGTTGGGTCGAGATCGAGGCCATGCGTGAATTTCGCGTTCCGAGTTCCGAGTTCCGAGGTTGCCTCAGGGCGCCGCAATCGCTTTCGATCGTGCCGAAGCCCCAGAGTGGTTCGCACGGTCGCAAGCGACCGTGGCACCCATCGACTCAGGTTAGCCGGCTGACACCTCCCCCTGCGGGTTACGGATCTTGGCCAGGTACTTCGATCGCGGGCGGGTGTTCAGGTCGTCGAGCACCGAGTAGGCGCGCTTGTTCTGTTGCAGTCGGGTCACGTGGCTGTCGGCGTCGTTGAGGTCGCCGAAGACGATCGCCTGGGTCGGGCACGCCTGCTGACAGGCGGTGACGACGTCGCCGTCCTCGACGAGCGGGCTTTCGCGGCGTTCGTCGGCCCGCGCCACGCCGGTGAGCGTGCGGTTGTACGCGTTCTTGGCGGCGATCTTGGCGCGGGCGATCCGCTGCGTGCAGTAGGTGCACTTCTCCATGACGCCGCGCATCCGCACGGTCACGTCGGGGTTGAAGACCATCCGCTTGATCGGGTCGTAGGCGTCGGCGTCCCACTGCTGGTTGTCGGGCATGTTCAGCCACGGCTTGGCCATGCCGCGCGTGTCCTTGGCGTGGAAGTCGAAGTAATTGAACCGCCGGACCTTGTAGGGGCAGTTGTTCGAGCAGTACCGCGTGCCGATGCAGCGGTTGTAGACCATCGTGTTCAGGCCCTCGCTGTCGTGCACCGTCGCGGCGACGGGGCAGACCTGCTCGCACGGCGCGTTCTCGCAGTGCTGGCACATCATCGGCATGTGTACGACGTCGGGCGATTCCGCCGGGTCGCCCTTGAAATACCGGTCGATCCGCAGCCACTGCATCTCCCGGCTCATCAGCACCTGGTCCTTGCCGACCACCGCGATGTTGTTTTCCGCCTGGCAGGCGACCACACACGCGTTGCAGCCGATGCAGGCGTTCATGTCGATCGTCATGCCCCAGGCGTGCGGCTCGTTGAACAACTGTGGCCCGCCGGGACGCTTCGGCTCGCCTACCAACGGCGCGTTGTAGAGCTGCAGGTGCACGTCCCCGTGCGGTCCGGGGAACGCCTTGGCGCCCGATCGCTCGTAGTCCTGCAACGACGCCTCGTGCACGATCGTGCCGCTCTCGCCGTGCTCACCAACGCGATTCTCCGTCGCCAGGCGGCCAACGTGGTCGATCAGGTGATGATTCTGCGTCATCGCCAGGCGATAACGCCCGCCGGCACGGCTCAGCGTCGCGCCCGAGGCCCGATCCAGATGATCCGTCGTCCGCAACGTGTAGGTGTTGAATCCGACACGCCGCCCGACGTGGCCCGCGCCTTCCCGACCGTAGCCCAGCGGCAGCGACACCGTCCGCTTCGCCTGGCCCGGCATCAGGTACGCCGCGATCACCAGCTCGCGATCGCCCACGGTGATGCGCACCAGATCACCGTTGCTCAGGTTCAGCTCCCGAGCGTCCTCGATGTTGATCAGCGCCGCGTTGTCCCAGGTCAGCTTGGTCAGCGGATCGGGCGTCTCCTGCATCCACCCGCTGTTGGCCAGCCGCCCGTCAAAGACGCTGTGGTCGGGCCGGAACTCCAGCTCGAATCCGGCCTCGGTCGAACGCTCCGCCGCTCCGCCGAGCGCCGACGCCGCGGCCGACCGCAGCGTCGGGCGTACCGTCTCGTACGCCGAACCGGCCACCACGCCCTCGCGCAGCGCCTCCTGCCAGGCGGTGCGGCTCGCGTCCGCGCCGAGGTATTCGCCCGCGGTCTGTCGCACGATCTCGCTGCCTTCGGTGGTCGAGTGGTCGGCCAGGCGGGCGAGCAGCTCGATCGAGGACCGCCCGTTGAACAAGGGGTAGATCAGCGGCTGCTGCACGCTGACCGTCCCGTCCCACGCCCGACCGTCGGACCAGCTCTCCAGCTCGTGCGCCTCGGGCAGGTGCCAGAGGCAGCGCATCGCGGTTTCGTTGACGTACAGGCCCAGGTGGATCGCGCACTCGACGCGGCCGAGCCGCTCGGCGAATTCCAGGTCGGCCGGCGCGTCGTACACCGGGTTTCCGCCGAGGATCACAAGCGTTTTGACGCCGTTGCCGGAGATGCGGTCGGCCAGATTCCGGATGTCTTCGAGGTTGGTGGGCCGATCGTCGGCGGGCTCCTCGGTGAACGTGACAGTCCGGCCGATCGCCCCGATCGCGTCGTTGATCGCCCAGGCCAGGGCGTGCACCTCGGCGGGCTGGCGTGGGCCCACGGCCACCAGCGCCTCGCCGGCGTGCTGCGACAAGTCGTGCGCCAGCGCCTCGACAAACGCGCTGGCGCCGTTCAACGAGCCCGGCGGCGTCACGCCCGACACCCCGAGCCGAACGGCCACGGCCCGCAGGACGTCGGCCAGCGCCGCACCCGTTGTCGGCAGGCGGTGGTCCGCCACGCTGCCCGTGATCGAGAAGGCCGATTCGGCCATGTAGAGGCGGTTCATCCGACCCTTGTCCGCGGATCGGCGACCGGCGGCCCAATCCCGCGCGTGCTTCAACGCCGCGGGGTGCTCCCACAGCAAATCCGCATCAAAGCACGCGATCACCTGCGCGCGATCGAGGTGGTAATGTGGTCGCAGCGCCCGGCCAAACGCCCGCTCGGTCCCCGTCCGTTCCCGGTCGCGATTGATCGGGTCCCACTCGTACCAGCTCGCGCGGGGGAAACGCTCGGCAAACGCGGCGCGCATCGCGGCCCGCGACGGCCCGTCGTCCGGCGGCGCCAAGACCGCCAGCGTCGACCCCCCGTCGCCGTGCTCGTTCTCGAGCCGCTCGGCGATCTGCTGGTCGAAGGCATCCCAGGAGCTGCGCTGCTTCTCCGCCTTGCCGTACAGAACGCCGCGGCTGCGATCCGGGTCGTACAACTCGAGGACGCTGGCCTGGGCGAAAGCGTCCGTGGCCCCTCGCGAGATCGGGTGGGAGGGATTGCCCTCGACCTTGATGGGTCGACCGTCGTAGCTGGTCACGAGCAGGCCGACCGCGGCGCCGCCGCGGCGGGTCATCGTCGCGAAGTGCCGCTGCTCGCCGGGCACATGCCCGTCGGGGCGGTGCGCGTACGGGACCAGCTTCTCCTCGGGCCAGCGGCGGCACCCGGTCGCCGTCAGCCCCGCCAGCGCCATCGACGCGCCGCACAGCTTCATGAACCGCCGGCGCGACATCGACATCACGCCGTCGGGATCGTACCCGCCGAACTCGTCGGCCAGCCAGCGCTGCAGCTCCTCCGAGCCGGCGTACTCCTCGAGGCTCCGCCAATACGCCTGCCCCGAGACCTCGGGCGTCGCGTCGGTGGTCATGCCGGTTGTGCGATCTTGTCCATCCATGTTGTTCACCGGCCGAATCCCCACTCAACACACCGTCGTCGGTCTTGCCATACTGCCGATCAGCGGTGACACGTCGAGCAGTTGGTCATGTACGTCTCCCCGCGAATGTTGTACTGCTCCTTGAGCTGCTTGCCCAGCCGAAGCTGCGCCGCGGCAAGCGACTCGCCGCCCTGCACCGGCGGCGTCCAGGTCATGTTCGTCACCTCTTCCACCGGACGCAGGAACTTCTCCGGCTCGCGGTGGCACTCGAGGCACCAGCTCATGCTCAGCGGCTTGGCCATGTACACCTTCTCCATGGTGTCCACGCGGCCGTGACAGCTCACACACCCCACGCCCTTGTTCACGTGAGCCGCGTGATTGAAGTAGGCGTAGTCCGGCAGCACGTTCACCTTGGTCCACTCGATGGGCATGCCGGTGGAATAGCTCTCGTGGACCTCGGCGAGCTTGGGGCTCTTCTTGCGGATGCCCGCGGCCGAGCCAGGGTTGTGGCAGTTGATGCACACCTCGGTGTGAGGGATCGCGGCGAAGGACGCGTCCTCCACGGTGCTGTGGCAGTAGCGGCAGTCGATGCCGAGCTGGCCGGCGTGCAGGGCGTGGCTGTACTCGACGGGCTGCTCGGGCTGGTAGTTCTGGAACAGGGTCGTCGGCGAGAAGCCGAACGTCACGACCACCGGCGCGTACAAGGCGCCGCCGACCACCCCCACGACCAAGGCCGGCAGCAGGTAGTTGCCCCATCGCGGGAAGAGGAAGTTGGAGTACTGACGGCTCGCCATCGGCTGGCGGATGTTCCTGTACGGCCCGAGGCCCCTGGCCGGTCCAAACGCGGCCGGATTCTAGGGTGTTTGGTCCGGCGGTCAACGGCCGCCGTCTCGCGTGTCCCCCGTGGTCGCGGTGAAGATAGCGACTGCCCCGTTATTCGACAAACGGCGATCGTCACGATGAAAACCTCCGCTGACATGCTTCCCGCGGCCGATGAACCACGAAACGGCACTTCCAAGCCCGTCGAGGATTGCCCGATGCGCGACCGTCTTCTAAACTTGCCTGCGATGCATTCTCTTTTACGCTCAAGCCGGGCTGGTCACCGCGTCGATCGCACGGTGGTCAGCCTGTCTCTGGTCGTGGGCTTGGGCGTGGCCCTGCCCGCGAGCGCGCAGAACAGCCCCGCCCCCCCCGCCGACGTCGAGTCGGCGACCGACACCTTGCTCGACACGACGCCGGATGCCGCGGTCGACGAGCTGGCTGAACCTTCCGGCACACGCTCACGCTATCCGATCGATGCGATGGTCGGGCAGGTCAACGGCCAGCCGATCTACGCCCAAGCCGTCCTGGAGCCGATCGACGCTCAGCTGCGTACCCTCGCCGGGCAGCTGCCGTATCACGAATTTCAAAAGCGGGCTGCGCAACTGATCGCCAGCCGCATCAAGGAGATGCTTCAGAACGCGCTGATCCTTGGGGAAGCCGAGCGCGACCTGTCCGAACAGGAACAGCTCCAGGTCCGGGCCATGGTCGAGATTCGCAGGCGTGAATTGTTGCGGCAATACGGACGGGGGTCGGTGGCCATGGCCGAAAAGGCGCTTCAGGACAAGGAAGGGATCAGCCTTCGCGAGAAGCTCGAGTCCTACCGTCAGGAGGTGGTGATCCGCCGGTACTTCTGGCAGAGGTTCGGCCCGTTGATCAACGTGAGCCGACGCGACATCGAGCGGTACTACCGTGATCACGAAGACGAGTACAACCCGCCGGCCCGTCGGGTCCTGCGCCTGATCCGCTGTCAGAGCGGCTCGGAAGCGCAGCAGATCACGAGGCTTCTGGAGCAGGGATCGATTCAGTTCGCCGAAGCGGCGGCACACGAGGCGAACACGTTCAAGCGTGCGCAGGGTGGGCTGTTCGGCGAGACGGTCGGGGACGCGCCCCTGAGGCAGGAGGCGATCAACGAGGCCCTGACGTCGCTGGACGAAGGCGCGTACGCCGGCCCGATCGAGATCGACGGCGTGTTCTGGTTCGTTCACGTCGAACGCCTGGAACGCGGCAACCGTCGCACGCTTCAGGACGTTCAGGTGGAGATCCGCGAAAAGCTGCGTGAGCGGCAGTTCGTGGCCCTGCAGGATCAGTTCCGTCAGCAGATCTTCGAGCAGGGCAGCTACACGCGACCGGAGCAGATGGTGGTGGCGCTGCTGGAGGTGGCGATGAGCCGCTACGCCCCCCCGCCGCCGTGAGGACGGCCGCATGCTCTGGCCCTGGCTCGTACGAAACCGACCCGAGCACCTGCGACACGGCCGCCGCGGCGAACGCGTCGCGGCGCGATTCCTGCGACGCGGCGGGTATCGCCTGCTGGCACGGAACACGCGAAGCCGGCTCGGCGAGATCGACCTGGTCGCCCAGGCCCCCGACGGCCGCACGATCGTCTTCATCGAGGTCAAGGCCGGCCGCGGTCAGCAGCCGCGACCCGAGGTCCGCGTCAACCGCGACAAGCAACGCAAGCTCACCGCTCTGGCCGCCAACTGGCTGCGCACCCATCGCCTGACCGAGCGGCCCGTGCGGTTCGACATCATCGGCATCGATCTGCCCGACCACGGCCGGCCCGAGATCCGCCACCACCCGCACGCGTTTGAATCGCACGTCTGAGCCCGCTTACGCGCTCGGCCCCCGGCTCAATCGCTCCCGCAGCGCACGCTCGAAAATCTCGATCGGCGCGTCGCGCCCGGTCCAGCGCTCGAACTGCCCCGCCGCCTGAAGCACGAACATCGCCGTCCCCGGAATCGTCACGCAACCCGCCGCACGGGCCTCACGCAGCCACCGCGTCTCCATCGGGTTGTAGATCGTGTCGAACGCCACGACGCCCGGCCCCACGCCCCGAAACGCCCCCTCGCCTTCGCTTGGCATCGGCGTCTGGTCCACGTTGGGATACATTCCAAGCGGCGTGCAGTTGATGAATACCTCGCAGCACGTGTCGCACAGCTTGTCCCACGAGGCGGCGACTACCTTGCCCGGCCCCTCTGTGAACTCCTTCGCCAGGCGCTTCGCCCGCTCCAGCGTCCGGTTGTAAATGACCACCGTTGCGCCGCAGGCCGCAAAGCCAGCCACCACCGCCCGGGCCGCCCCCCCGGCGCCCAACACCGCCACACGCCGACCCGCCAGTTGCTCCCGCCCGATCGACAACGCCTCACACACCGCGTCCAGCGCCGCCGCGTAGTCCGTGTTGCTCGCCTCCAAACCGCCGTCCTCCCCCACCGTCAACGTGTTCGCGGCACCGATCCGCTCGGCCAGCGGCTCGATCCGCCCGCCACGCTCCCGGACGAATCGCAGCAGGTGCTCCTTGTGCGGAATCGTCACCGACGCACCACGGAAGCCCAGCGTCGGGGCTTCCAGCCAAGCCGTCATCGTCGCCTTGAAGTGCTCGTACTCCGGGGGGATCGGCATCGGCAGATACACCGCGTTGACGCCGGCGGCGTCGAACCCCGCGTTGTGGATCGGCGGGCTCATCGAGTGTCCCACGGGATAGCCCACGACCCCGTACACTCGCGTCTGCGCGTCCAGGCGGTCCCAGCGATAGAGCGTCTTGAGCTCGGTGAGCGTCGGCTGCCCCGGCGCGGTCGCCGCCTGCTCATCGAGCGAGGCAAACGTCAGCAACGCATGAAACTTGCCGGCCAGGACCCGCGATGCCAGGCCGAACTCCCCCATGCACAACGCGATCGTCGGCTTGTACGCCTGACCCAACAGCTCGAACGCCTCAAGGTTGTCGCGCAGCGACCGGGCCCGCCAGGCGACCTTGATCACGCGGCACAACGGCTCGTCGGCCATCGCCGCGACGCGCTGCAGCAGGTCCGCCGGCCGCGTGGTGAAATCGTGCGCCGAGAGGATCAGGCCGGTATCTCGCTGTGAGCCGCCATCCGGTCGGTCCACCAGCTCGGCCAACACGCGGCGAAGCTCAGCGGATCGGCGAAAAGCGGCCAGCTCCACGTCGAGGTAAGCCGGCCGCCGGGCCCCGGCGCACGCGGCGCGAAACAGCTCGACGCGCTGACCGTCGGGCCCCTCGAACTCGCCGCCCTCCCACACCGGCCGGCACGTGACGATGCAGGGCAGCGGCGAGGCCTCGACGATCGCGGTCGCCGCGGAGGGATCGTCGGCCACCCGATCGAGTCGATACTCGACCAGATCCGCGCCGAACTCGGCGGCGCGAGCGGCGTCGGCGAGCGCACGCTCGACCGAATGGACCATGATGGGAACAGCCAGCGCGGTCATGCCGGGCTGTAGCGTAGCCGCGGCTGCGAGGCGTCACCAGCCCTCGCGGGGACACCGGGGCAGGCTTCGCGTTGCGGTCGTGAAGGGTGTCCCGCGGTTGACCTTACCGCATCACGTCGGTCGACTCGCGGAGGATCATGGGCTGATCCTGCGGTCGCTGCGGGTTGCCGGGGCTGTCGTAGATGAGCATCCTCGTGCGACGCAGAAGGATCGGCTCTGCGGTCATCGGATTGATGGCGGTCTTTGTCTCACCGCTCAGACCGCTGATAAACAGGCGCACCTCATCGACGTCGTGCTCGAACGCGGGCCAGACGATCACGCTCTCGCGGGCGAAGTCTTCGCCCTGGCGAAGCGTACCGATGACCTCGACCGGCCGCTCGAGGTACGGGTTGCCGAGCTCCTGCTCGATGGCGCGGTAAACCGAAGGCGGCACGCCCTGGTTGGCGGTCACGATGTCGCCGGCGTCGGTCGCCACCGTCGCCTCGGGCACAAACAGGCGGTCGCGATCGGTGCGGTTGACCACCTCGAACGGAACGAACCAGTACCAGCGCACGTCGCCCTGAACCGTGGTGACCGAGATAGGCTGGGGATGTCCCAGCTCGAAGTCGAGCGACCAGGACGGGCTGACGACGGCGGGCTCGGGCGCCGCCATCAGCGAGCTCGTGCCGACCCATGCGGTCAGCGCCACGACCAGCGTGCAGATCAACTCCCGAGACGAAAGCGACAAGTGTTTTGGCATCGGTGGGCGGTCCCTGGGGCCGTTAGGCTTTATCGAGTGTGTCAGGGATTGTACGATCCCATACGGAGCGGTCAACGACGCCACTGCGGCGGGGCCGCGGGCTCAGGACGCCATGGCCAGTATTCGCACCACGCTGCCGCCGGGCGAAGGGGATGCGCCGGGGGTCCGGCTGGTCCGGGCGACGGCGGCGGAGCGACAGGCGGGTCTGGCGCTGGTGCTCAGCGGCCGGGCGGACGCCGACGACCCGTCGGTCCAGCGGTTCCTGAGCTTCTGTGCTGAGCACCACCTGTCCGTGGAGGAGCTGTGGCTGGCCAAGGAGGCCGGTCAACCGCGGGCGGCGGTCCTGCTGGTTCCCAACCCGGGGCAGACGGCGATGGTGTTTCTCAGCCCCGTGAGCGAGCCGCGGCGGGCCGAGCTGACCGTGTCGCTGCTGCAGGCCGCCCTTTCGTCGCCGTTGCCCGCCGCCCTGAGACTGGCTCAGGCGCTTCTGGAGCCCGGCCAGCGCGGGGAGCAACAGACCCTCGAGCGAGCGGGGTTCCATCGCCTGGCGCGGCTGGTGTACATGCAGCGGCGAGCCGAGCCGATCGACCGGTCGATCGACCTGACCGGCGACGGCGTGTCGGTGCACACCTGGCGTGAGCAGGACCGCCCACGCTTCGCCCGGGTGATCGAGGCGTCGTACGAGGGGACGCTCGACTGTCCCGGGCTGCTCGGCCTGCGCTCGATGGATCAGGTGATCGAAGGGCACATGGCGACCGGTCGGTTCGACCCGGCGATGTGGTTCGTGTTCGAACGCGCGGGCGAGCCTCTGGGCGTGATGCTGATCAACGAGGTGTCGGATCGGCGCGCGTTTGAGCTGGTCTATCTCGGCGTGCTGCCTGCGTATCGCGGACAGGGCTGGGGACGCCGGCTGTTGAGCTTCGGGCTCACGGCGGCGGCGGCGCGTCAGGCACAGGCGATGGTCCTGGCCGTGGACGAGTCGAATCAACCGGCGATCAAGCTGTACCGGTCCCTGGGCTTTCGACCGATCGCGCGCAAGCTCGCGATGATTCGCGTGTTGACTTGAGCGCCGGTCGAAACGTGCGGCCTTATCCACAGAATTCCCCCGTGCGGCGCGCGGGGCGTGGATAAGTTTTTTCCGCCTCTGTAATTGCTTGCCGTTGCGAATCATGAGCGTGCGGTTAGGGCCAATCGCGTTCGCCCGGCTCTTGCCGCCGACGCCCGGCCGCATTATTCTCGGCCACCGGCGGTAAGGGATTGCCGCTCGCTTCATCAGCCGACGCACCGAACGGGGGATTCGTACGGTTCGCTCTGTTGTCGGCACCCGGACGGAACCACCAGGAAAAATGATCATGCTCTGCGGTCAGGCGGCCATCGTCGCCGGATCGTGAGCTGTGGAAGTGTTGCGTTCATTCAAGCGAGGGCCACCCGTGAGTACGACCACGCTCGCCGAGTCTGATGTCACTGCGCGCGTCGCCCGACGACTGGCCGCCTCCGTCGGCCCCGACAAGTACGCGATGTGGTTCGACCGCTCGACGCGGTTCCGTTTCGAGCCCGACGACCGCACCCTTCGCGTCGCCGTGCCCAACCGCTTCGTCGCCAACTGGATCGACCGTCACTTCG
>CAYSIX010000150.1:0-10332 GCA_964431205.1 uncultured Phycisphaeraceae bacterium | reverse complement strand
ACCCCTCTCCTCCTCGGTGCTCCTCCCCAGCCGCTCTCCTCCACCCGTACCACGCGGTCTGTGGATCAGTTCCGCACCCTTTATCGCCACTCTCCGAGCGGCCCGGCGTCGATCGGGCTTGACCCCACGCCGTCACGTCGCGCGAGCCCTTGTGCCCGCTCTCTGATCCACAGCATGCGATGTCCTTCGGGCGACGTGCCGCTTCCGCTAACTCTCTTGAAGTCTCATAGTTGCCGCCGAATCGGGGCAAAAGACAAGTACCGCGTCTCGGCTGCTCCTTGCCGACCTGCACCGACTCCCTTCGGCTGACGATCCACTTTGTGTTCGCGGCTGCGGCGAGAACCGCCGGAACCGCGACAACGAGGATCGAGTATATCGGACTCTGTGAGCAACGCAACCCCGATTGTGAGAATGGCGGGAAACCCCCAATTCCAAGGGGCAAGAACGCATCGCTCGGCGGCATGCCGACTCGACGGGGCGCCGCGTGTGCGGGTCGATCCGTCGCAGGCTATGCTTCGCAACGTGCCATGCAGATCGCGTTTATTGGCGATATTCATGCGTTCAGCCTGCGTCTGCCGCCGCGGAGACTGCTGGGGCGGAGGCTGCTGGGCCAATCCAACCTCTGGCTAAATCGACAGTTCCATTTCAACCACCACCTGCTGACCCCGCTGGTCGAGCGCATCCGCACGCTCGAGCCCGACCTGGTGCTGCTGTCCGGGGACGTGACCACGACGTCTCTCGACGATGAGTTCGCCGGGGTCGTGCGTGAGCTGGCGCCGTTGACCGACGTGGCCCCGGTCGTGCTCGTGCCGGGCAATCACGACCGGTACACGCGCGGGGCTGAACGGCAGCGGCGGATCGAGCGGCATCTGGCCGGGCTCATGCCTGCGCGCTTCCCCCACACACGATCACTGAACAGGCGATGGCGTCTGCTGGCGCTGGACGCCGCTCGGGCCCAGCTCGTGCTCTCGCGCGGCAAGCTCGGCCGCGAGCAACTGCACCGCGTTTCGCGCGTGCTCGATGGCCTCGAGTCCGACGATCGTCTGCTCGTGCTCTGTCATTACCCGGTTGTGGTCCCGCCCCAGACCCCCAGCGCCTGGTCGCACGACCTGGCCGAGGCGGGCCGCCTGCGCCGCCTGCTCGAGATGTGTCCGGCAAAAATCGTATATCTTCACGGCCACATCCACCGGCCGTGGTGCTGGTCGGCCGAGCATCGCGGCAGCCTCGCGCCGTTCACCTGCGTCAACGCCGGCTCGCCCTGTCTCACGTCCCGGCGGTATCCGCTCGGCCAGGGCTTCTGGCAGCTTACGTTGCGCGACGATTCAACCCCCTTCGAGCTGCGCCACCACGTGCCGCGGCCCAACACGCACACGAGACTGGCGTCACGGCGCCGGCGACGCGCGCAGCGAGCGGTGCATCGGTGGGACGTGCGCCGCGTCCTATAATCCCTGTTGTCCGCACGCGTTCGTACGGCGACGACACGATCTGGACGATGCGGGAGACACGGGCCGCCGCGTTGGCGCGCCAGTCGAAGGAGAGCCGTCATGTGTGGAATCGTCGCGTACGTCGGCCGCAAGCGCGTGGCCCCGCTGCTGATCGAGGGCCTCAAGCGGCTGGAATATCGCGGCTACGACTCGGCGGGGCTGGCGGTCTGCTCGAACTCGGGACTGACCGTCGGTCGCAGCGTCGGCCGGGTCAGCGTGCTCGAGCAGAAACTCCGCGACGGCGCCGATCGCTTTCAGGGCGCGCTCGGCATCGCGCACACGCGCTGGGCGACGCACGGCGAGCCCAGCGAGGCCAACGCCCATCCTCACACCGGCCAGACCCGCGAGGGCCAGACGATCGCGCTGGTCCACAACGGCATCATCGAGAACTACGCCTCGCTGCGCACCTACCTCGAGCGACGAGGCCACACGTTCAGCAGCCAGACCGACACGGAGGTGCTCGCCAAGCTCATCGCCGAGCTGTACGACGGCGACCTGGAGAAGGCGGTGCAGGCGGCGCTGCGCGACGTCAACGGCGCGTACGCGATCGCGGCGATCTGCGACGCCGAGCCGCACGCGATGGTCGCCGCCCGCAAGGGCTCGCCCTTGATCGTCGGGATCGCCGACGACGGTTACATCGTCGCGTCGGACGCCTCGGCGATCGTCGCGCACACCACGCAGGTCATCACGCTGGACGACTACCAGGTCGCGCGGCTGTACGCCGGCCCGGGCGCGGCCGACGCCTGGGAGACCGACCTGCGCACGACGACGATCGACAACGTGCCCGTGACCTCGGCCGTGACCGAGCTGGAGATGGACCTGGAGCAGATCGAGCTCGGCGGCTACGAGCACTTCATGCTCAAGGAGATCATGGAGCAGCCCGAGACGCTGCGCACGTGCATGCGCGGGCGGATCGACGGGCGCGAGTCGCGGATCGTGCTCGGTGGGCTGTCGCGGTTCACCCGCGAGATGGTTCGGGCCAAACGGTACATCTTTACCGGCCAGGGCACGGCCTTCCACGCCGGGCTCATCGGCGAGTACCTGTTCGAGGACGTCGCCAAGGTCCCCGCCCGGGCCGAGTACGCCTCCGAGTTCCGTTACCGCAACCCCATCATCGAGGACGGCTCGATCATCGTCGCGATCAGCCAGTCCGGCGAGACGGCCGACACGCTCGCCGCCCTGCGCGAGGCCAAGGAACGCGGCGCGCTGGCGCTCGGCGCGGTCAACGTTGTCGGCTCCTCGATCGCACGGGAGACCGACGCGGGCGTGTACCTGCACGTGGGCCCTGAGATCGGCGTGGCCTCGACCAAGGCGTTCGTCGGGCAGGTCACGGTCCTGACGATGATGGCCCTGTTCGTCGGCAAGCGCAAGTACCTCTCGCACGAGGCGGTCGCGAACTACATCGAGCAGCTCAGCCGCGTCCCCGAGTCGATCGAGCGGGTCCTGGAGCAGTCGGAGCACATCCGCGCGTGCGTCGAGCGGGTGGTCGATCGCAACAACTGGCTGTTCCTCGGGCGGGGCTACAACTACCCCGTGGCAATGGAGGGGGCGCTGAAGCTCAAGGAGATCTCGTACATCCACGCGGAGGGGATGCCGGCGGCGGAGATGAAGCACGGCCCGATTGCGCTGATCGACGAGGGGATGCCGGTGGTGTTCGTGGCGACGCAGGGCTCGCAGTACGACAAGGTGCTCTCGAACATCGAGGAGGTGCGGGCGCGTGGCGGGCGGATCCTGGCGGTGGCGACCGAGGGCGACGAGCGGATCACGCAGTACGCCGAGCCGCAGATGATCTTCCGCGTGCCGCCGACGCCCGAGGCGTTGCAGCCGTTGGTGACCGTCGTGCCGTTGCAGTTGCTGGCGTATCACGCGGCGAGGCTGCGGGGCCTGGACGTGGACAAGCCGCGCAACCTGGCCAAGAGCGTGACCGTGGAGTAGCGGGCCGGTGGGGGTGCCGCTGAGCCACGCCGGTCGATGGTGCCGTTTCATCGAGCCGGGTCGAGCCGGTCACGGCCGCGTGCCCGTGCTACAATCCCGCTCGTCATGATCGGGGCCCGTTTCGACCCACTACGAGGAGCGCCCATGAAGCGTCACGCACGCGGCCAGGCGGTCGGCCTGGCCTGGAGCATCCTGCTGGCGATCTCGGTCGTCGGCTGCAGCCCGTACGCCTACGTCAACATCCCGCCGCAGACCGGCGACGTCGCCCGCCACAGCCCCAACAGCTCGCTGGTCCGTCAGGTCTACGCCGCGGCTCTGGGCGCCGTCCTGGCCGATCGACCCCTCCCGGCACCGGTCGCCATCGAGCTGCCCGACGGCGCCGACGTCGAGACGCACGCCGATGTCGCCGAACGGATCGGCTCCCCCGCCGTCTCGCCGTACAACGACAGCGTCACGCCGATGAGCACCGTCCGCGTCCAGCAGGTGCGCGTCCGCGGAGCGGAGGCGCAGGTCGACGTCGTGCGGCCCGGGCTCGGCGGTCGGGATCAGCTCGTCACCGTCTATCTCACCTGGGCTCCCTTCTCCGACTGGACCGCTCAGCGCGTGCGCGAGTGGCGGGGCGCCGTCCCGCCGCGTGACGAGGCGCCGTCACCGCGGCCCGAACCGACCTACGAGGAAATCGAAGAGATCAATCTGGACGAGCAGAACTGACCTGAACGCACCGGCGCGTCCGGTGCCCGGCGGCGCGGCCGTACCGCGCCGCGACAGGGCCGGCCGGGCCGCGGTTCGATAGGAGCGAGTGCATGACGTGGACGTTCAGCGCGTTTGCGGATGAGGCCGGTGGAACCATCGCGGAGCAGATCGCCGCGCTGCAACGCGCAGGCCTTCACCGCGTGGACCTGCGGAACGTGGACGGCCACAACATCGCCGCGCTTCCGCTGGACGTCGCGCAGGGGGTCAAGCGAAACCTGGACGCGGCGAAGGTGTACGTGCAGATGTTCGGCTCGCCGATCGGCAAGATCGACATCGCCGACGACTTCCAGAGTGACCTGGACAAGCTCGAGCACCTGGCCAGACTCGCCGACGTGTTCAACTGCCGCTGGGTCCGCATCTTCAGTTACTTCAACAAGGGCGGGGCGCCGATGGACGAGTGGCAACGCGAGTCGCTCGATCGGCTTCGCCGGCTGCGCGACCTGGCTGAAAAACACAGCCTCGTGCTGTACCACGAGAACGAGCGGCACATCTTCGGCGACCGGTGCGAGCAGGTGCAGGTCATTGCCGATGAGCTCCGCGACGGGCAGACGTTCCGCCTGATCTTCGACTTCGACAACTTCAACCAGTCCGGCGACGACGTGTGGGCGAACTGGCGACGCCTCAAGGGCGCGACCGACAGCTTCCACTTCAAGGACTCGACCGCACCGCCCAAGCCGATGCACGTGCCGCTGGGCGAGGGCAACGGGCGGGCACGCGACATCCTTGCCGACGCCGTGGCGATGGGCTGGTCCGGGCCCGTGGCGCTCGAGCCGCACCTGGCTCACTCCGAGGCCGTGCTCGCGACCGGGCCCTCCGGCCGATCGAACGAGGCGTTGAAGGACCTGGGCCCGAAGGATGCGTTTCACCTCGCCGCGGAGACGGCCAAGCGCCTGCTCGACGAGTTGGGCGCTGAGTACAATTAGTGCGCTCGGCGTCGCATCGGCCCGCCGTGCGTGCCCGAAGACTCCAAGGGTAAGGAGGCCCACATGCAAGCCACTCGCACCCGTCGACACTGGTTCGTGACCGCCTGCGGCGTGACGGCGCTCTCGTGTATCACGCTGAGCATGGCACAGGCGCCCGCCGACGAGCCGCCGACGCTCACGATCGGCCAAGAGGCCGCCGAGCGGGAGGAGGCCGATGCCGGCACCGACGCGGACGCGACCGAGGGGGAGGCGTCGACGTCTGCGCCGCCGGCCGACGACGTCCTGCGTGAGCTGGACCGTCTGCGTCAACCGCCGCCGGTCGTGGCCCCCGAGCGGCAGCCGTCGGCGCGCACGATCCCGGGCCGGGTCGGTCTGCCGGCACCCGACGTGGACCTGGACCGATCGGTGCTGGGCCTGGCACCCGGCCAGGAACCGCCGCCGCTTCGCCGCGAGGGCGAGTTCGTCGATCGGCGTCGCGGGCGGCTCGTGCGCTCACCCGACGGTGGTCACGTGCTTTATCAGTTCGAGGCCGACGACCGCGAGTCCCCCGAGCTGCCGATGATCATGCTGCCGTGCCGCAACCTCGAGTCGATGGAGCGGATCGTGCAGGAAAGGGGTGACAGGGTGGTGTTCGTCGTTTCGGGTGAGGTATTTGTGTACCGCGGCGCGAACTACCTGCTGCCGACGCTTTATCAGATCGACCTGGATCGGGGCAACCTGCAGCGGTAGGGGCGTCAGAACTGCGGCCGCGCGGCGCGGGCACGCGTGTCAATCGAGGGAGGCGTTGGATGCCGCTGTACGAGTACGAGTGTCGTGAGTGTGGCGCGGTGACCGAGGCGCTTCGGCGCGGCGCCGAGGCGGACTCGCCGATCGCGTGTGAGCGGTGCGGCGCGACGCACACTTCGCGCAAGCACAGCGTCTTCGCGGTCGCCTCACCGAACGCCTCGGGCCCGCAGGCGCCGCCGGCGATGTGCCCGCGCTGCGGCGACGCGCCCGGGTCGTGCGGCATGGGCGCCGGATGAGGCCGATCGCGGTCGGATGGCGTGCCCGTTACGGGTTGGCCGGTGGCGCTTGCTCGCCACGGCGACCGTGCGTCACGCGGATCGTGGAGCGGATCCCGCCGCGGCCGGTCCACCGGGTCTCCAGCTCGAGCCACCGCGGCCGCATCAGCGCGATCAGGTCGTCGGCGATCCGGTTGGTGACCGCTTCGTAGAAGATTCCCTCGTTGCGGTAGCTCTGGTAGTACAGCTTGAGGCTCTTGAGCTCGACGCAGAGCCGGTCGGGCGTGTAGCGCAGCACGACGCGGCCGAAGTCGGGGTGGCCCGTCTTGGGGCACAGGCTGGTGAACTCCTCGGCGACGTGTTCGATGACGTAGTCGCGTTCGGGGTGCGGATTGTCGAAGCACTCGAGCAGGTCGGCGGCGGCCATGGGAGGATGATATCGCCTTGGCGTGGAATCGTGGTCGGCGTCCCGAGGGTGCTGCAGCGGCCGGCTCCGCGGCGGTGGTCATGCGGCGTTCGCCGGGGGGCCGGGTTCTGATATATTCGACACCGATGAGCAAGCAGATCACGGAACAGGACGTGCGGCACGCGGCCCAGCTCAGCCGGCTGCACCTGAGCGACGATGAGATCCACGACCACGCGGCCAAGCTCGAGAGCGTGCTGGAGCACATCGCCCGCCTGAACGAGCTGGACGTCGAGTCGGTCGAGCCGCTGTCGCATCCGCTGGCGCTGACGAACGTGCTTCGGGAGGACCGGGAGCGGCCGGGGATGCCGGTGTCCGAAGCGTTGGCGAACGCGCCGGAGTCGGCGTTTGAGGCGTACTTCCGCGTGCCGAAGGTGCTCGGTGACGCCGGCGGCAGCGCGTGAGCCGCAACGGCAAGGCAGTGGCGCACCAGCAGCCGGAGGGCGGCCCGGTCGACAGTAACCGCCGCCTGCCCCACTGAACGAGACGCGATGGACCCGACGCAGACCACACTGACCGAGCTTCGCGACGCGATCGCGTCGGGCCGGCTCTCGGCCGAGCAGGCCACGCGTGCCTACCTCGAGCGGATCGAGCGGCTGAATCCGGCGCTGAACGCGTATCACGAGGTGTACGCCGAGCGGGCGCTGGATCGGGCCCGGCAGGTGGACGCCGGGCGGATCACCGGGCCGCTGGCCGGTGTCCCGATCGCGCTGAAGGACCTGCTGTGCACGGACTACGGGCACACGACCTGCTCCTCGCGGATCCTCGAGCACTTCCGTGCCCCGTACACGGCGACGGCCGTCCGCCGGCTGGAGGACGCCGGTGCGATCGTGCTGGGCAAGACGAACATGGACGAGTTCGCGATGGGCTCGTCGTGCGAGCACTGCGCGTTCGGGGCGGTGCGCAACCCGTGGGACCCCGAGCGTTCGCCGGGTGGCTCGTCCGGCGGGTCGGCGGTGGCAATGGCGGCCGACCTCGCCGCGGGCGCCTTGGGCACCGACACGGGCGGGTCGATCCGCCAGCCCGCGGCGTTGTGCGGGGTCGTGGGCATGAAGCCGACCTACGGTCGTGTGTCGCGCTACGGCCTGGTCGCCTTCGCCTCGAGCCTCGACCAGATCGGACCGATCACGCACACCGTCGCCGACGCCGCGCTGCTGCTGCGGGTCATCGCCGGCCACGACCCGATGGACTCGACCTCGGCCGACGTGCCCGTGCCCGAGGACCTGACCGACGTGGACCGTGCGCCGCGGCGGCTTCGCATCGGCATCGGCAGGCAGTACGTCTCGGACGCCAACGACCCGGCCGTAGCCGCGGCGCTCGACGAGGCCATCGCCGTCTTCCGCGACGCGGGCGCCGAGCTGCTCGAGGTCGACCTGCCGCACACCGACTACGGCATCTCCGCGTACTACATCGTGGTGCCCGCCGAGGCGTCGAGCAACCTGGCCCGATACGACGGGGTGCACTACGGCCACCGCGCCAAAGACGCCAGCGACCTGATGGACCTGTACTGCCGCAGCCGGGCCGAGGGCTTCGGCGAGGAGGTCAAGCGGCGCATCATGCTCGGGTCCTACGCGCTGTCCAGCGGGTATTACGACGCGTACTACCTGCGGGCGCTGAAGGTGCGACGACTGATCAAACAGGACTTTGATCACGCGTTCGAGCGTTGCGACGCGATCCTGTGCCCGACGACGCCCGGACCCGCGTTCCGCCTGGGCGAGAAGCTCGACGACCCGCTGGCGATGTATCTGAACGACGTGTACACGGTGGCGGCGCCGCTGGCGGGGATCCCCGGGATCAGCGTGCCCGGCGGGTACACCGAACCCCGGGGCGAGACGCCGGCGCTGCCGATCGGCATGCAACTGCTGGCCCCGGCGTTCGCCGAGGCGGAGCTGCTGCGCATCGCCCGGATCTACGAGAAACAGACGGACCACGGCCGGCGCCGCCCGACACTGACGGGGCTGGACGCCGCGGTCGAGGGGTAAGCACCATGGCAGACAAGGCAGGCGCGTATGTCGGGATCGACCTTGGCGGCACGAACATCCAGTGCGGCATCCTCGACGCCGAGGGCGCGATGCTGGCGCGCGACGGCACGAAGACCAAGGCCGAGTCCGGCGCCGACGCGGTGATCAAGCGGCTGACCAAGCTGGTCGCGACGGTGGTCGAGAAGGCGGGCCTGTCGATGTCGGACGTCGCGGGGCTGGGCATCGGGGCGCCGGGCGCGATCGACGTGCGGCGTGGGGTGGTGCTCAACGCGGTCAATCTGAGGTGGCGGGACTACCCGCTGGGTGAGGTGCTCTCCGGGGAGTTGAATGTGCCGGTGGTGGTGGACAACGACGTGAACGTGGGGGCGTGGGGCGAGCACATGGCCGGGGCTGGCCGGGGCTACGACGACATGTTGGGGATCTTCGTCGGCACGGGGATCGGCGGGGGGCTGGTGCTGGGTGGTCGGCTCTACCACGGCGCGAAGCTGACCGCCGGCGAGATCGGGCACACGATCATCCAGGCGGACGCGGCCTTCGGGCGACAGACGGTCGAGAGCCTGGCCAGTCGCACGGCCGTGGCCAACCTGCTGCGGCAGCTCATCCTCGCCAACCACCCAAGCGCGGTCACGGAGCTGACCGGCGGGAACCTGGATAAGATCCGTTCGAAGGTGCTCTCGAAGGCTTATGCGGCCGACGATCCGTTGGTTACGCGTGTCCTGGACGAAGCGGCGCGGTACATTGGCATCACGATCGCCAACGCGGTGACGCTGCTGGCCCTGCCGTGCGTCGTGGTCGGCGGCGGGGTGACCGAGGCGCTGGATGAGCGGTGGATGCAGCGGATCCGCGAGTCGTTCCTGGAGCACGTGTTCCCGGAGGACCTGCGGGACTGCCGGCTGGTCGCCAGCGAGCTGGAGGACGACGCCGGCCCGGTCGGGGCGGCCCTGCTGGCTCGCGACCGGCTCGAGGGCCTGGATTCGGGGGGACTTGACAAAGCGGCAGAAAAATGTGAAGTTAGGTAATCTCGGCACTTGACGAACGGGGTTCGCGTCGCCTAAAAATTACAGTCCCTAGAGGTGATGCGTCGAAGTGATCGGTGTCAACACTGCTTTCTCCCCTCCGCCCCGTTGTCGCTTCGGCGGCAGCGGGGTTTTTTTATTGCGCGGTGGACCCCTGCACGGGCGGGGTGGGCGCCGTCGGACCGCAAGCCTGTGGGAGAATCAGCTCCGATAATTGCCAGCACTACGCGGCCTGAGAGTGGTTCGCCCGCGCCGCGATTCTGCCGCCCGACTCCGTCCATGACGCCCCGGCTCAACCGCTGCTCACCGCCGCCACCACCGTCCGCGTCCGCGGGCCGTCGAACTCGCAGAACCAGATGCCCTGCCACGTGCCCAGCACCAGCCGCCCGCCCTCGATCAGGACGGTCACGCTCGAGCCCATCATCGACGCCTTGACGTGGGAGGCCGAGTTGCCCTCCCCGTGCTGGTAAAACGGCTGGCTCCAGGGCACCATCGCGTCGAGCTGGGCGAGCACGTCGTGCACCACGTCCGGGTCGGCGTTCTCGTTGATGGTGATCCCCGCCGTCGTGTGGGGCACGTACACGACCACGCGGCCCTGATCCACGCCCGCGTCCTGGACCGCCTGCTGGACCCGTGCGGTGATGTCAAGCATCTGATCGCGCTGCCGCGTGCGGACCTCGAACCGTGTCGTGATCATGGGGGCATGATAACCGGACGGCGCGAAGTTCCGGGGCCGGGGTCGGCGGCGAAATGACGGCTCGCTTGATGTGACGTG
>CAYSIX010000149.1:2315-10423 GCA_964431205.1 uncultured Phycisphaeraceae bacterium | reverse complement strand
GACACTCGCTGATCGACGGGCTCAACCGAGCCACCGACGTGATGATGGCCGGCAAGGTCGCCGTGGTCTGCGGCTACGGCGACGTCGGCAAGGGCTGCGCCCAGTCGCTGCGTGGCCAGGGCGCCCGCGTGATCGTCACCGAGATCGACCCGATCTGCGCCCTGCAGGCCGCCATGGAGGGCTACGAGGTCACCACCCTCGAGGACGTGCTCGACACCGCCGACATCTTCATCACCACGACCGGCAACTTCGACATCATCACCGCCGATCACATGGCGAAGATGAAGGACAACGCGATCGTCGGCAACATCGGGCACTTCGACAACGAGATCCAGATGGCGGCGCTGAAGAAGATCGCCAAGCGGACGAACATCAAGCCGCAGTACGACAAGTGGACGTTCGAGGACGGCCACAGCGTGCTGATCCTGGCCGAGGGCCGGCTGCTGAACCTCGGCTGCGCGACGGGGCACCCCAGCTTCGTGATGAGCGCCAGCTTCACCAACCAGGTCCTGGCGCAGATCGAGCTGGCTCAGAACCGCGACGACTACGAGAAGAAGGTGTACGTGCTGCCGAAGAAGCTGGACGAGAAGGTCGCCCGCCTGCACCTGGACAAGCTCGGCGTGAAGCTGACCAAGCTCACCAAGGAGCAGGCCGACTACATCGGCGTGCCGATCGAAGGGCCGTACAAGTCCGAGCACTACCGGTATTTATCGGGCTCGGCCCCCGCGGTCGAACGCGGGCGTGGGCCGGACCCCGCCGGTGCCGTTCGATCGAACGGTGCTGATGTCCCGGAACGTGGCGGACCGCCCGCCCGTGTGCCGAAGGTGTGCGTCGAGTCATCGGCGACACCCTCAGCGCCCGGCGCGGGCGGTTCGACGCGCATTGGCACGGCAACGCACGGGCGCCTAGCGTTCACACGGTGACGCCATGAACAAACGCGCCCTGCTGGTCATCGACGTGCAGAACGACTTCCTGCCCGGCGGCGCCTTGGCCGTGCCCGACGGCGACCAGGTCGTGCCCGTGATCAACCGCCTCATGGCCGATGGCGATTACGACCTGATCGTCGCCAGCCAGGATTGGCACCCGCCCGACCACGGCTCGTTCGTCAGCCAGCACCCCGACCACGACGTCGGCGACCGCACCACCCTCGACGGCCTCGAACAGATCGTCTGGCCCGATCACTGCGTCCAGCACACCCCCGGTGCCTCGTTCGCCTCCGGCCTCGACGTCGAACACTTCCACAAGGTCTTCCGCAAGGGCGACGATCCCCGCATCGACAGCTACAGCGGCTTCTTCGACAACGGTCACCGCAAGGACACCGGTCTGGCCGACTTCCTGCGGCAGCGCGGCGTGACGGCGGTCGACGTCGTCGGCCTGGCGCTGGACGTGTGCGTGAAGTTCACGGCCTTGGACGCACGCGAGGAAGACTTCCAGACGCGTGTGCTGCTCGAGGGCTGCCGGGCGGTGGAGATCTCGGCCGGCGACGCCGATCGCGCCATCGAGGAGATCAAGACCGCCGGGGCGCGGGTGGTGGAGCAAGAGGAAGCGGCGGCGCGGCGGTGAAGGCTTGTGTGGAACGATCGCGTGGGCGGGGCGGGGCCTACGATTGGCCATGCCGCGCGACCGACCACGTGCCCCTTCGAGTCGAATGTCCGAGCGGGTCCGGCCGCGATGGGAACGGCGGCCGCTCTGTGGCCCCGGGCGCGAGCGGCCCCTTCAGCCGCGGGGGCCGCGCACCTGCCGCGCCGATTCGAGCCTCGGGCCTGAGGTGATCCGTGGCTGAGCTGCTGCAACCGACGGACCGCGGCCTGTACTGCCCGGCGGGCGACTTTCACGTCGATCCGTGGAAACCCGTGGCGCGGGCGGTGATCACCCATGCGCACTCGGACCACGCCCGGGCCGGCAGCGACGAGTACTACACCGCCGCTGCCGGCGCCGGCGTGCTGCGCGCCCGGCTGGGCGGCGACCTCCCCTTGCACGAGCTGGCTTACGGCGAGTCGATTCCCTTGGGCCGGGCGTCGGTCTCGCTGCATCCTGCCGGGCACCTGCTCGGCTCGGCGCAGGTGCGGATCGAGTGCGGGGGCAAGGTGTGGGTGGCCAGCGGCGATTACAAGACCGAGCCGGACGCCACCTGCGCGGCCTTCGAGCCCGTGCCGTGCGACACGTTCATCACCGAATCGACGTTCGGCCTGCCGGTCTATCGTTGGCCGCCGCAGCAGCGCGTGTTTGAGCAGATCAATCGCTGGTGGGCGTCGAACGTGGAGCGCGGGCGGACGAGCGTCCTGTTTGCGTACGCCCTGGGCAAGGCGCAGCGTGTGCTGAGCGGGCTGGACGAGCGGATCGGGCCGATCCTGCTGCACGGGGCGGTCGAGCGGATGACCGAGTGCTACCGAGCGGCGGGGGTGCGTCTGCCGGCGACACGGCACGCCGATGCGGAGGCGGCGAAGGCGACGCGCGGCCGGGCGATGGTGATCGCGCCGCTGTCGGCCAACGGGTCGAGCTGGTGCCGCAGGTTCGGGCCGATCTCGACGGCTTTCGCTTCGGGGTGGATGGCGATCCGCGGGGCGCGACGGATCCGCTCGGTGGATCGCGGGTTCGTGCTCTCGGACCACGTGGACTGGGACGGGCTGATGGGGGCGATCGCGGCGACGGGCGCGCGGCGGGTGGGGGTGACGCACGGGCACACCGACGCGGTGGTGCGCTGGCTGGGTGAGCAGGGGCTCGACGCGTTCGCGGTCTCCACGCGTTTCAGCGGCGAGCGCGACGACGGCGAGGTCTGACCCATGCGTCGATTCACCGAGCTGTACCTCGAGCTGGACGCCACGACGCGTACGGGTGAAAAGGTCGAGGCGATGAAGCGGTATTTCCGGGAGGCGCCGGCGGCGGACGCGGCGTGGGCGTTGCACGTGCTGTCGGGCAACCGGGTGATCCGGGCGGTGCCGACGCGGCTGCTGCGTGCCTGGATCGGCGAGAAGACGGGCTACCCGCTGTGGCTGATCGACGAGTCGTACCGCGCGGTGGGGGACCTGTCGGAGACGCTGGCGCTGCTGCTGCCCGAGCGCGCCGTCGACGAGGCGCCGCCGCTGCACGAGCTGATCGAACAGAGCGTGCTGCCGCTGGAGCGGATGGACGATCCGTCGCGGCGACGGGTCATCACGGGGGTGTGGCGTCGGCTGAGCCGGCAGCAGGTCTTTTTGTTTCACAAGCTGATCTCGGGGGCGATGCGGGTGGGGGTGAGCCGGGCGCTGGTGATCCGGGCGCTGGCGGAGGTGGCGGGGGTGGCCCCGGCGGTGATGGCGCACCGGTTGTCGGGGCAGTGGCGGCCGAGCGCGGCGGCGTTCGGGGCGCTGCTGCGCGGCGAGGGCGATACGGACGGGCCGGGCCGGCCGTACCCGTTCTACCTGGCGTCGCCGCTGGAAGGGGGCGGTGAAGCGCTCGGCCCGATCGACGGGTGGCTGGCGGAGTGGAAGTGGGATGGCATCCGGGCGCAGATGATTCACCGGCGCGGGCGGGTGCTGGTCTGGTCGCGTGGGCAGGAGATGGTCAACGCGTCGTTCCCGGAGCTGGTTCAGGCGGGGCGGGTTCTGCCGGACGGCACGGTGCTGGACGGGGAGGTGCTGGCGTGGGAGGACGGTCGGCCGCTGGGTTTTGCGATGCTGCAGCGGCGGATCGGTCGCAAGCGGGTGGAGCCGCGGCTTTGGCCGGAGGTGCCGGTGGTGTTCATGGCGTACGACGTGGTGGAGGAGGGGGGTCGCGACGTGCGGGAGGAGCCGCTGGTGCGGCGGCGGGAGCGGCTGGAGCGGTTGGTCGAGGCGGCACGGCAGGCGGACGGGGAGGCGGCCTTGGAACTGTCGCCGCTGTGGCAGGCCGACTCCTGGGCGGACCTGCACGAGCGCATGGACGAGGCGCGGCAGCGGGGCGTGGAGGGCTTGATGCTCAAGCGTTGGGACTCGACGTACGGGGTCGGGCGACAGCGGGGCGCGTGGTGGAAGTGGAAGGTCGAGCCGTTCACGGTGGACGCGGTGCTGGTCGCCGCGCAGCACGGGCACGGCCGACGGGCGGGGCTGTTCACGGATTACACGTTCGCGGTGTGGGATCGCGGGGAGCTGGTGACGATCGCCAAGGCGTACTCGGGGCTGTCGAACGAGCAGATCCGTGAGGTGGATCGGTTCATTCGGCGGCACACGACGGGGCGGCACGGGCCGGTGCACACGGTCGAGCCGCGGCTGGTGTTCGAGCTGGGGTTCGAGCAGATCCAGGCCAGCGACCGGCACAAGTCGGGGGTGGCGTTGCGTTTCCCGCGTATGCTGCGTCGGCGGGACGACAAGGGCCCGGCCGACGCCGACACGCTCGACGACCTGCGTCGGCTGCTGCGGGAGCAAAGCCAATCAACGGTGTAACACGAAAAATCGAGGCGTGGTTCGCGGCGCGGGGGTGGACGCCGTTCCCGTTTCAGCGGCGGGCGTGGCGGGCGTACGGCACGGGCCAGAGCGGGCTGATCCACGCGCCGACGGGCGTGGGCAAGACGTACGCGGCCTGGTTCGGGCCCGTGATGCAGGCCCTGCGGCAGGGCGAAGGTGATGACTCCGGCCGCGGGCAGGGCCGGGCGGAGCCGATCCGCGTGCTGTGGATCACCCCGCTGCGGGCGCTGGCGGGGGACACGGCGGCGGCGCTGCGGCAGACCATCGACGACCTGGCGTTGCCGTGGTCGGTGGAGCTGCGGACCTCGGACGTCTCGGCTTCGGTGCGCCAGCGTCAGCGCGTGCGGCCGCCGACGGCGCTGGTCACGACGCCGGAGAGCCTGTCGCTGCTGCTGTCGTACCCCGGGGCGCGAGAGCGGTTCGCGACGCTGCGTTGCGTCGTCGCCGACGAGTGGCACGAGCTGATGAGCACGAAGCGGGGCGTGCAGACGGAGCTGGGCCTGGCGCGGCTGAGGCGTTGGCGGCCGACGCTTCGGACGTGGGGCCTGTCGGCGACGTTGGGGAATCTGGAGCAGGCCAGGGACGTGCTGCTGGGCCCGGGGGGTGCGGCGGCGGGGCGGCTGATCCACGGGCAACTGCCGAAACAAGTGGACGTCGTCACGCTGATGCCCGATACGATCGAGCGGTTCCCGTGGGCGGGGCACATGGGCGTCAAGCTGCTGCCGCAGGTGCTCGAGGCGATCGAGCGGGCGGGGACGTCGCTGCTGTTCACCAACACGCGCTCGCAGGCGGAGCTGTGGTTTCATGCGATCCTGCGGGCAAAGCCGGACTGGATCGGACGGGTCGCGATCCATCACGGCTCGCTCGATCGCGCGATCCGTCAGCAGGTTGAGCGGCTGATCCGTGACGGTCGCCTGCGCGCGGTGGTGTGCACGTCGAGCCTGGACCTGGGCGTGGACTTCGCACCGGTCGAGCAGGTCCTGCAGCTCGGCAGCCCCAAGGGCGTGGCGCGGCTGATGCAGCGCGCCGGGCGCAGCGGGCACCAGCCGGGCGTCGCGTCGCGGGTGCTGGGCGTGCCGACCCACGCGTTCGAGCTGATCGAGTTCTCGGCGGCGCGCGAGGCGATCGCCGAACGCGCGATCGAGCCACGCGAACCGCTGGACAAGCCGTTGGACGTGCTGGTGCAGCACCTGGTGACGGTGGCGTCGGACGAGCCGTTTGATCCGGCCGAGCTGTACGACGAGGTGCGGGCCACGCACGCGTTCCGCGACCTGACGGCCGGGGAGTGGGCGTGGGCGCTGGACTTCGTGGCGCGTGGCGGGCCGGCGTTGCGCGCGTACCCGCAGCACGGGCGGCTTCGCCGCGACGCGAAGGGACGCTACGCGATCACCGACGCGCGCTTCGCCCGCCGGCATCGCCTGGGCATCGGCACGATCACCGCCGACGCGTCGATCGCCGTGCGCTTCCGCAACGGTCGGAAGCTCGGCACGGTCGAGGAGTCGTTCATCGCGCGGCTGCGCCCGGGCGATCGCTTTCTCTTCGGCGGCCGGCACCTGGAGCTGATCCGCGTGCACGCGATGAGCGCGTGGGTCCGGCCGGCCAGGGGCCGCAAGGGCACGGTGCCGCGGTGGGGCGGGACGCGCTTCCCGCTCTCGACGCAGCTTGCGGCGCGTGTTCGCCGACGACTCGGCGAGGTGCGCGACGGCACGCTCGCCGACGAACCGATGCGTCGCATCGCGCCGCTGCTCGAACTGCAACGCGCCTGGTCACGCCTGCCACAGGACGACGAGCTGCTGATCGAGCGCACCCGCACCCGCGAGGGCCACCACGCGTTCCTTTACCCCTTCGCCGGACGACTGGCGCACGAGGGCCTCGGCGCCGTGCTCGCCCATCGGCTGGCGCACGACACGCCGCGATCCATCGTCGTCAACGCGAACGACTACGGCCTCGAGCTGCTCACGTCGCCGAGGCTCGACGTCACGGCCGACGCCTGGCGCGACTGGCTCACCCCCGATCGCCTCATCGACGACCTGCTCGCCTGCCTGAACACGACCGAGCTGGCCCGACGCGCGTTCCGCGACGTGGCGCGCATCGCCGGGCTTGTCTCGACCGGTTTCCCCGGCGAGGCTCGGTCCAACCGCCAGCTCCAGGCTTCCAGCGACCTGTTCTTCGACGTCTTCCGGCAGTTCGACCCGCACAACCTGCTGCTCGACCAGGCGAGGCGCGAGGTGCTGGCTCAGCAGCTCGAGGTCCGTCGGCTCAGCGAGACGCTGAACGGCGTGGCGCGGTTGCGTATCATCGAGGTCGAGACGCGCCGTCTCTCGCCGCTGGCCTTCCCGCTCTGGGCCGATCGTCTGCGTGAGCACGAGGTCAGCACCGAGCGATGGCAGCAGCGCGTCGAGCGCATGGCCGCGCGCCTCGAGGCCGAGGCCCGCCGGCAGGATCCGCAGGAGTCCGCCGATGCACAGGCAAACGACCGTCGACGTCGGCGGCGAACCGCTGCGGCTGCACGCTGAGCGCGCCGCGTTCCGCCCGCGCACCGCCACGCTCTACCTCGCCGACCCGCACTTCGGCAAGGCGGCGACGTTCCGCCACGCCGGCATCCCCGTCCCCGCCGGCGGCACCGCGCACGACCTGACGCGACTGTCACGCCTGATCGAGCACTTCGCACCGCGTCGGCTCGTCATCCTGGGCGACTTCTTCCACGCCGCCGCCGGACGCGACCCCGCTCTGCTCCAGCAGCTCACCGACTGGCGTCGCGATCACCGCCATCTGGCCGTCGAGCTGATCCGAGGCAACCACGACGCCCACGCCGGCGACCCGCCCGCCAACCTCACCATCGCCGCCTTCGACGCCCCGCGCGACGATGCGGGCTTCACACTCCTGCACGACCCGACCTCGCTGAGTCCCGCGCCTGTCGACCCCGCCCCGCCCGATCGACACCCCTTCGCCCTCGCCGGTCACCTCCACCCCGCGATCCACCTCAGCGAACGCGGCCGCGGCGGCGCTCGCCTGCCCTGCTTCTGGTTCACCCCGCGCGTCGCCGTCCTGCCCGCCTTCGGCTCCTTCACCGGCACCCACACCGTCCGCCCCCAGCCCGACGACCGCCTCATCGCCGTCACGCCCGACGGCCTGCTGCACGTGCCCACCGCCGTCCTGATCTGATCGGCCTAACATCCCGCCGTGAACCTGCCGCTCGTCCACCACCCCGATTACGTCACCCCGCTGCCGCCCGGCCACCGCTTCCCCATGCCCAAGTTCAACATGCTCCGCGACCTGCTCGTCGCCGAGGGCCTGGCCACCGACGACTGTTTCATCGCCCCGATCTCCGCCGGTCGCGACCTCGTCCAGCTCGTTCATGCCCCCGACTACGTCAGCGCGTTCCTCGACGGCTCCCTGTCGCCCGAAGCCGTCCGCCGCATCGGGCTGCCCTGGTCGCCCGGGCTGGTCCGCCGCACCCTCACCGCCGTCGCCGGCACCTGCCGCACCGTGCAGCTCGCGCTGGAGCACGGCCTGGCCTGCAACACCGCCGGCGGCACGCACCACGCCTTCCACAACTTCGGCGCCGGGTTCTGCATCTTCAACGACCTGGCCGTCGCCGCCCGCCTCGCCCTCGACGCCGGCTGGGCCGACCGCGTGCTCATCATCGACCTCGACGTCCACCAGGGCGACGGCACCGCCGCCATC
>CAYSIX010000149.1:0-2305 GCA_964431205.1 uncultured Phycisphaeraceae bacterium | reverse complement strand
TACGAGAGCGGGCTGCCGGTTAATGCCGTGATACTGACCGGCACCGCCGCCATCTTCGGCGACGAGCCCGCCGTCTTCACCTTCTCCCTTCACTGCGACCGCAACTTCCCCGCCCGCAAGCAACGCAGCGACCTCGACGTCGCCCTGCCGCCCGAAACCGCCGACGAAGCCTACCTCGCCGCCCTCGCGCACCACCTGCCCGGCCTGCTCGACGGGTTTTGCCCCGACCTGGTCCTCTACGACGCCGGCGCCGACCCCCACCTCCGCGACCGCCTCGGCCGGTTCGCCCTGACCGACGACGGCCTGCGCCGACGCGACGACTACGTGCTCGAGCAGTGCCTCGGCCGCGAGCTGCCCACCGCCTGCGTCATCGGCGGCGGATACAGCGCCGACCTCCACGAGCTGTGCGACCGCCACGCCACCCTCCACCGCGCCGCCACCGACGCCTACGCACGCCTCTGCGTCTGAACGTTCGCACGATCACGCGCTCGCCCGTACACCGCTCATCTCGCCACCCCGTGAGCGCCACACAACCCCCCCGGCCGCGGACGCACGCCGCACGGTTGCCCGCGCCCGCGTCCGGCACCACGATCGTCAGAACCTGCGATCCCACCCCACGCAACCACACCGCGTGACTTCCGCCGCCAAACACGTAAACTGTCTGCGGCAGCCGCGACCGATCCTCTCCACGATCGTGGACGACAAAGCATGTTCGAGCGGTGGGTGCTCAAGACGCTGACCAAGACCTGGCGGGGACCGGCGGTGACCGTCCGCGTCGCCAACCGGCGCCACCGCCTCGGCGAGGGCGAGCCCCACGCCGAGGTCACCATCCACGACCCGGCCCTGCTCCGCCGCACCCTGCTTCGCCCGTCGCTCGCCTTCGGCGAGGCCTTCATGCGCGGCCGCGTCACCATCCGCGGCGACCCCTTGGCCCTGCTCGAAGGCTACTATCGAACCTGGCGCGAACGCGCCGCACGACAGCCCCTCCGCTCCGTCGAGTGGCTCCGCCGACTCCCACGACCCACCGGCCTGGCCCGCGCCGTCGCCAACGCCCGACACCACTACGGCCTCGGCAACGACTTCTACCGCCTCTGGCTCGACCCCTCCCTGACCTACTCCTGCGCTTACTTCCTCCGCGACGACGACGACCTCGAGACCGCCCAACGCCAGAAGCTCGAGCTGCTGAGCCGCAAGGCGCGCCTCGCCCCCGGCCAACGCGTGCTCGATGTCGGCTGCGGCTGGGGCTCGCTGCTCTTCCACGCCGCCGAACGCTTCGGCGTCCACGCCACCGGCGTCACCCCCACCCCCGAGCAGGCCGACCACATCCGCGATGAAGCCGAACGCCGTGGCCTCGACGATCGCGTAGGGGTTCTGCCGCGCGACTGGCGCCAGGCCACCGGCCGCTTCGACCGCATCCTCAGCGTCGGCATGTTCGAGCACGTCGGCCGCGCCCAGCACCGCGCGTTCTTCCACAAGTGGCAATCCCTGCTCGCGCCCGGCGGGCTCTCGGTCCTGCACACCATCGGCCGCATGAACCCCCAGCGCGGCGACCCCTGGATCCTCCGACACATCTTCCCCGGCGGGTACCTGCCCACGCTCGATCAGCTCGCCCGCGACGCCGGCCACGCCCGCCTCCGCGTCATCGACGTCGAAAACCTCGCCCCCCACTACGCCCGAACCCTCGCACGCTGGTCGCAAAACTTCCAGCGCGTCCGCCACCGCGTCGTCGCCATGCACGACGAGTCGTTCGCACGCATGTGGTGGCTCTACCTCAAGGGCGCCGAGGCCGCCTTCCGATGGGGCGACCTCCAGCTCTGGCAGCTCGTGCTCTGTCACGAAAGCGAGTTCCCCTGGCCCCTCGACCGCGAGGTCGGCCTCAGACACCACGCCCCGCGCCACCACCCGCCGCGCCACGCCACGCCCGCCGTCCCCGTCGCCTCCTGATCGCCCCCGCCTCCTTCACCCACGACGCCGCCGGCAACCTCACCTACGACGGCGTCTTCCACGACGCCACCCCGGGCCCCCGATCGCCGTCTTGTGCGATCGGGAGTGCCGAAAACGTCATGGGCCTCGTCGAAGAGTCCGGCCGGCTGATCGAACGCTACGAGTACACCCCCTACGGCCGCCGGCAGGTGTACAGCCACGGCTGGACGCCCGGGGACGTGGACAACGACGGCGACGTCGACGCCTTCGACCTGGGCATCGTGCAGATTCAAAGCTCCGACGCCGACAGCCCCGCGGACCTGGACGGCGACGGCGACGTGGACAGCTTCGATCTCGGCGTGTGGCAGACCTACTCGGCCTC
>CAYSIX010000148.1:0-10445 GCA_964431205.1 uncultured Phycisphaeraceae bacterium | reverse complement strand
GGGACGGCGGCGCGTTCATGGCGGTGGCGTGTCCATCGGCGGGGGGCGGGGCAGGCGTCGTGCGGCGATCGCGGGCGGATCGGGCCGGTCGCGATCGACCGGAGGAGCGGTAGTCTATGCGGCGTGGCGGGGGTGTGCAGAAATGGGAATAACCGGGCGTGGGCGGTCACCGGCGGGCCGCGGCGGCGATTACACTGGTTTGGACGTGACCGGGGGTGCGGCGGGCGTGGGCCGTGCTCCCGAAGGCGAACTCTTCCGGAGCGCGCGGCATGCTGGAAGCGGCCCTGCAACGGATCATCAATCGCAAGCTGACGACGGCCCGGGAGATCGGGGAGATGGCCGGGGTCTCGACGTCGACGGTGTATCGCTGGATCAGCGGGCAGAGCCAGCCGGACTTCAACTCGATCCGGCTGCTGGTGCGTCACCTGCCGGACCGGCGGGCGCAGGAGGCGATCCTCTCGGCGTTCGTGGCGGGCACGGCGTGGCAGTTGCGGCACCTGGAGCTGGAGCTGGACGTGAACGAGGACGGGACGATCGACGCGGACGACGCGCTGGACGCGGCGATCGACGCGGTCAAGGCGGCGGCGAAGACGCTTCAGCAGGTGCGATCGGCCAGCCGGCAACGCGGCCTGAGCGCCGAGCAGACCATCGAGGTCCTGGCCCTGCTGAACCAGGTGGCCCGGCACTGCACGGTGACCGAGCGGGTGCTGGTGCAGTTGGCCGAGCGGCAGCGGCGAAAGAAGCTGAAACTGGTCAAATAGTCGGGGCGGGGCGATCCGGGGCTTCGCGTTGCTCAACCCTCGGCTTCGGCCGCGACGCAACGCGTCGCGAACGGTCTCGATGGCGTGGGTGTCCTGCGCGATCCGGGGCTTCGCGTTGCTCAGCCCTCGGCTTCGGCCGTTGCGCTCGTGACGGTCAGGGCGATCGGCTCGTCGGTCGCCGCCCCCTCGACGTGCAGGCGCTTGGCGCGGTGTTCGGACCAGTCGGTGACGGCGAGGTCGGGCGCTTCCGGGCCGGGGTGGGCGCGCAGGACGCGGTAGCGGTTGTCGCGCTGCGCGGGGGTGAACCCGGCGGTGCGGATCAGGTGGCAGAGGTACGGCTCGTCGAGGCAGTAGGTCGTGCCCGCGGCGGAGACGACGTTCTCCTCCATCATCACGCTGCCCATGTCGTTGGCGCCGAAGAACAGGCCGAGCTGCCCGATCTTCGGGCCCATCGTGACCCACGAGGCGCCGATGGAGTGGACGTTGTCGAGCACGAGGCGGCTGAGCGCCTGCACGCGCAGGTACTCGGCGGCGCCGGCGAGGCGCACCCGCTTGCCGGCACGCGGCGCGGCGTGGTCGCACGCGGCCTTGTCCAGCCGATCGACCTCCCCGGCGTACACCCGCTCGGCCAGCTCGTCGCCGGGGAACGGCTCACCCGCCTCGGCGTCCCAATCCGGCACGCGGCCCAGCGGCGTGTTCTCGCGCTGGAACGGCCAACTGATGAAGCTGACGTACCGGCCCGGCCAGCCCCGCTCGATCGCCACGTCCTGTCGATCCCGCACGCGGAGCATGTGGTCGATCCGGTCGGCCACGCCCTCGATGTGCCCGAACATCATCGTGGCGCTGGTGAACATGCCCAGGCGGTGCGCGGCGGCCATGACCTCGAGCCACTGCTCGGCGGTCGCCTTGCCCAGGCCGATGCGGCGTCGCACGTGCTCGGCGAAGATCTCACCCCCGCCGCCCGGCAGCGAGTCCAGCCCCGCCGCCTGAAGCCGACGCAGGATCGCCTCGAGCTTGGCGCGGAACACCTCCGGCGGCAGCTCGCCCGCCCGGCCGACGCCCGGCGTCGGGAACCCGTCCACCTCGAACACCGCCACGAACTCGACGACCTCCGGCGGGCTGAACCCGTGGATGTGCACCGTCGGGAACGCACGCTTGAGCTCGCCGAGCATCTGCTCGTAGAACGTCAGCGGCAGCTCCGGGTGCATGCCGCCCTGCAGCAGCACCTGTGTCCCGCCGATGGCGACCAGCTCGCGGACCTTCTCGTGGAGCTGCTCGGCGGTGAGGGTGTAGGCCTGCTCGTCGCCGAGCCTGCGGTAGAACGCGCAGAAGGTGCAGCGGGCGGAGCAGACGTTGGTGTAGTTGATGTTGCGGTCGATGACGTAGGTGCGTGTGCCGGGGGTGGCGGGCTTGCCGGGCAGCGTGCCGGGGCCTTCGGCGCGGTCGTGGATGCGCTCGGCGACGGCGGTGGCCCATCGGCCCAGGTCGTGAAGCGACGCTTCGTGGTAGAGGCGCAGGGCGTCGTGGGACGAGAGGCGTCGTCGGCCGGCGACGACGTCGTCGATCCGAAGCTCGGCGGCGAGGCTGTCGGCGATCGCGGGCATGCGGCGGATTGTAGGGCGCTGGCCACGCGGTTGCAGGCGGGCCGTCGCGGCGGGTCGGCCCGGTCACTCGAGGATCGGGCGCAGGTGCTCGACGCGGTCGAAGAGCACGGGCGCCCCGCCGGTGTGCAGGAAGACGACGGTGTCGTCGCGGGTCAGCTCGCCGGCGCGGATGTGGTCGATCATGGCGGCGAAGGCCTTGGCGGTGTAGACGGGATCGAGCAGGATGCCCTCGGTGCGGGCGAGCAGGCGGATGGCGTCGAGGGCTTCGGGGGTGGGCACGCCGTAGCCGGCGCCGATGTGCTCGGCGTCGCAGCGGAGCGCGGCCTTGTCGACGGGGTTGGCGATGGCCAGGCGCTGGCACATGGCGGTGATGATCGGCCAGGCGTCGTCGATGCCTTCCTGGGCGGAGTCGGCGGGGACGACGAGAACGCTGAGCAGCTCGTAGGGCGCGGCGAAGAGGGCGGCGCCGAGCGCGAGGCCGGCGAAGGTCCCGCCGCTGCCCCAGGCGGTGTAGAGCCGACGGGGTCGAACGCCCTGGTTGAGCAGTTGTTGGTGCAGCTCGAGGGCGGCGGCGGCGTAGGCGAGCGAGCCGACGGCGTCGCTGCCGCCGGTGGGGATGACGTAGGGGCGGTGGCCCGCGCGGCGCAGCTCGTCGGCCAGCGCGCTCATGCGCGGCTTGCGTTCGCGGCTCTCGGTGACGCGGTGGACGGCGGCGCCGAAGAGGCGGTCGAGCAGGAGGTTGCCCTGGTCCGGCGGATCGGGGTGGGGGCAGTTGAGCACGAGGGCGGACTCGAGGCCGGCGGCGCGCGCCGCGGCGGCGGTCTGTCGGCAGTGGTTGCTCTGCCAGCCGCCCTCGGTGATCAGGTGGGTGGCGTCGTGGGCGAGCGCGTCGGCGAGGAGGTACTCGAGCTTGCGGGTCTTGTTGCCGCCGAGCGCCAGGCCGGTCAGGTCGTCGCGTTTGATGAGGATGCGTGGCCCGCCGAGGTGCTCCGAGAGGCGTTCGAGCGGGTGAAGCGGGGTGGGCAGGGTGGCGAGGGGGAAGCGGGGCTGGTCGAAGAGGCTCATGGGCTGGGTTCCGATGAACGGGTTGAGCCGTGCAGGGCGAGCAGGGCGGCGTTGGCCGCGAGCTGTCGGGCGGAGTCGATGGCGTACCCGTGGACGGACCAGTGGGTGAGGCCGGCGAGGCCGGCGGTCAGGTCCTCGGGTGAGAAGAGGACGGCGGGGCGGTCGTCGAGCAGGACGGATTCGAGGCGGGGCCGGTACGTGGGCCCCATCTTGCGAAGGAGCGAGAGACGGTAGCGGACGCGATGATTGTCGTAGCCCTTGGGCAGGTCCCGGCCGGTGATGATGGGCGAGTCGGCGGGCAGGGGCGTGCTCGCGCGGTCGGGGAAGAGGGCGGCGAGCAGGCGCCGGGCGGCGTCGATGGCGTCGGGGCTGCCGCCGGCGGCGTCGAGCCAGAGCGTCCCGCCGGCTTCGATCCAGGCGCGCAGGGCCCGGGCCTGGTCGTCGGGCAGTTCGGCGTCGTCGCCGACGGCGGTGAGGAACGCCAGGCGGTGCGGGCCCAGCGCGTCGGCGGATACGGTTTCGATCGTGAGGGCGACGTCGTGCTCGTTGGCGAGCAGGGCGCGGAGCTGGGGCAGGGCCTCGGGCTCGGGGTCGAACCGGCCGGCGTGGCGGACGCGGGCGGCGAGCAGGCGACGGCGTGGCTCGAGGACGCGCTGGACCAGGTGGCGGCGGTCGAGGCGGGTGCGCTTGGGCTCCATGCCGACGGCGTGGAGGTAGATGTTCGAGAGCAGGGCGAAGGCGTCGGTGCGGGCGGGGTCGTTGAGCTGCAGGTCGCGGCTGACATCGCGGCCGAAGAGCACGACCAGCGGGCGGACGCCGTTGTCGGCCACGCGGATCGGGACGCGCGGGCGCAGCTTCTCGTGCAGGGTGTAGAAGGGGTGGTCGGGCGGGGCGGGGTCGAGCGGGTGGCCGGGCGCGACGGCTTCGGCGAGGCGTTGGAACGACCGGACGACGGGGCTGGAGGCCGATTCCGGGTTGAGCAGGACCATGCCGCCGGACTCGACGTACCGGCGCAGGGCGCGCGTCTGCTCGTCGCCGAGGTCCAGCCGCTGGCTCGAGGCCAGGTAGAGCAGCGGGCCGTCGAGCAGGCGGTGGGTGGGCAGGTCGAGGTCGACGGCCTGCCAGGTGGAGGGCGCCTCGTACTGCCGCGAGACGTGGTCGACCAGGTTCCACAGGTCGTGCGGGCGATTGTTCCACGGCCCGTCGTGACGGAGCTTGGCGATCGCGACCGGGCGCAGCGCGTCGGTGAGGTAGAGCAGGGCGAACCCGCTGGCGACGTGGCGGCTGACCTGCTCGAACGGGTCGTCCCACAGGCCGTCGCGTTGCTGGCTGTTGAGCAGCCGGACGGTGGGCACGGTGAACAGGTCCACGCCGTGGAAGGAGCGTCGGCCGGTGGCGTGGGCGACGCGCTGGACGGTCCAGAGGTAATAGGACCAGGCGGTGTCGGCCGAGCCGGCGTCGTCGAGCGAGAAGTTCTCGTCGAGCCAGCGCAGGCCCTTGCGCAGCTCGGTCGAGACGTTGTCGCGGTCGGTGCCGGTCAGGTCGGGCCCGCGGAGGTAGCGTTCGGTGAGGGTGAGGGAGGCGACGCCGCCGGCGGTCATGGGCCCGGTGACGGTGGTCTGGAAGAGGTTGTCGCGTTGGGCGTCGCGTTGTCGTTCGGTCCAGGTGCGGTTGGCGGGTTCGGGGTCGTCGCGGTTGCGGCCGAGCATGCCGACGGCCCAGCCGGCGGGTTGGTCGTCCGGCGTCGGTTCCTGCGTGAGCCGCCAGTGGGTGTCGATGCGTTTCCAGACGGCCAGGGGCACGTCGACGCCGGCGTCCTGGGCGGCCCAGAGCCCGAGCACGCCGAGCTGGGCGTTGGCGTGGTCGCCCCATCCGCTGCTGGTTCCGCCGGTGTATTCGTAGCCGAACCCGCCGCGGTCGGTCAGGGCCTGGGTGAGCCAGAGCAGGTCGCGGCGGACCCACGGGTTCCACTGGGCGCCGCCGAGCTCGTGGAGCATCTGCAGGCGCATGGCGCGGTCGAGGGTGTAGGGGAAGTCGCTGGTCAGGGCCCAGTGGACGTGTCGGAGCAGGCGGGGGTCCTGGTAGCTGACGCCGGCGCGGCGCAGGGCCCAGGCGATCAGCGCCCGGTGGGCGTAGCGGTGCACGACGCGTGGGTATCGGCCCTCGCCGCTGGCGTAGCCGCTGAACTTGTACAGCTCGTCGTCGGCGCGGAGCGTCTCGTCGAGCGGGAAGGCCTCGCGGTTGGCGGCGCTGGGGTCGAGCAGCTCGGCGGCGGCGCGGTCGATGGCGTTGCGGACGGCGTCGAGATCCAGCGTCTCGGCGGTGACGGTGCCGGGCTGGGGCCGCGCGTCGCGGCGGGCGCTGCGCTGGGCGCCGCTGGTGTCGTCGGGGTCGGGCGGGCGATGGCGGAAGTCGGCGAGCAGGTCGGGGTTCGACGCCAGCTCGATCAGGTGGAAGGCGTAGTCGGCGAAGTTGCGTTGGCGGGGCTGGAGCCAGTTGGGCGGCGGCTCGTCGCCGTGCTGGTATTCGAAGTAGCCGTCGGCGGAGCGGGCGGCGAGGCGGAGCTCGCCGGCCAGCTCGGCCAGCGCCCGCTCGCCGTAGCGCGACAGGTGCCCGTCGAACGCGGCGCGGTACAGGTGCAGCATCATGTCGAACGCGGCGCGCTGCCGCTGGCGGACCTGGCGGGTGATCTCGGCGGCGGCGCGGCGGAGCAGGTGCGGGTCGCCGCTCTGGGCCAACACGTAGATCACGTCGGCGCGGTACTCGCGGGCGGCGATGTCCAGGTCGCGGATGCGCGCGTTGTGACGCTTGGCGTCGGGGTCCTCGACCCAGCGGCGCATCCGCTCGAGCTGCTTCATCCGCTCGACGACCGGCTCGAGCCGCTTGCGCTTCGCCGGCTCCATGTACGCCAGCGCCTCCTCGCCGTGCAGCCGACGCTCGAACGGCGGGTAACCGACCATCACCAGCGTCCGTCGGCGAAGGCTCAGGTACTCGCGCTGCACCTGCTCGGGCTCGAACCGGCCGGGCGCCTTCTTCTGGCCGTGCAGCTCCGGCGGCAGCTCGCGCAGCAGGCGCGTCAGGGCCTCGCGCAACTCGGCGGCGCGCGGGTCGTCACGGGTCGTGCCGTTCGTCGAGCCCTCGCCCGCCGCCGCGGCGGGGTCGTCGGCGGCACGGGCGCGGTCGTCGAGCCACGCCTTGACGGTTTCGATCAGGTGCCAGCGGACGTAGGCGTCGTGGTAGGCGTTGCCGGTGAACGGCTGGGGGATGCGGTCGAGCGCGAGGGGGGCGAACTCGAGCTGGCGGCCCTGGAGGCCGGGGTGCGGGCGGGTGAAGTGGGGTGCGGGCGTGGCGTCGAGCTGGTCGAGGCGGTCGGCCTCGGCGGTGAGCTGCGCGACGGCGTCGTCGAACGCGGCCGAGGCGTCGGAAGCGCGGGCCCGCCCGGCGGCCAGCGTGCCGATCAGCGTCAGCGTCGCCGCCGCGATCACGGTCCCACGGATCGCCACCGCGCCGGCGGACCGCACGCGGCGATCAGATCTCCTCGATCTCCTTCGTCTTGGCCTGGACCAGCTCATCGACCTGGGCCTCGTATTTCTTGGTCAGCTCCTGCACCTCGTTCTTGGCCGCCTCGACCTCGTCCTCCGACAGGTGCAGCGTCTTGTCCTTGCCCGCCTGGTCGATGTGCTTGTTGGCGTCGCGCCGGGCGTTGCGGATCGTCACCTTGGCCTGCTCGCCCATGTGCTTGACCGACCCGACCAGCTCGCGTCGACGCTCGCCGGTCAGCGGCGGGATGTTGATCCGCACCAGCTTGCCGTCGGCCACCGGGTTCAGCCCCAGACCCGCGGTCTGGATCGCCTTGACGATCGGCTGGACCTGGTTGGCCTCGTACGGCTTGATGGCGATCTGCGCCGGCTCGGGCACGTTGATCATCGCGATCTGGCGCAGGTCCGTCGGCGAGCCGTAGTAGTCCACCTTGATGAACTCGACCAGCCCGGTCGACGCCCGGCCGGTGCGTATGCCCTTCAGCTCGTTCTTCAGGTAATGGACCGCCTTGTCCATGTCCTCTTCGGCAGTCAGCATCAGCTCGTCGAGTTGCATCGTCGGTTCCCGTGAATCAAGGCGGGGCGTGGCGCGCCGCGGTGGCGTGGGGTCCGTGCGCCCGCCGCGTACGAACCCGGGGATTCTAGAGTGTCACGCGCGTGCCGTGGGGCTTGCCCTGCACGACCTCGGCGATGTGCCCCGGCACCTTCATGTTGAACACCACGATCGGGATGCGTCGGTCCATGCACAGCGAGAACGCCGAGACGTCCATGATCTTGAGCCGCTGGTCGATCGCGTCCTTGAAGCTGACGGCGTCGTAGCGGCGGGCGTCGTCGTGGCGGTTGGGATCCTTGTCGTACACGCCGTCGACCTTGGTGGCCTTGAGCAGGGCGTCGGCACCGATCTCGGCGGCGCGGAGGGCGGCGGCGGTGTCGGTGGTGAAGAAAGGGTTGCCGGTCCCGGCGACGAAGATGACCACGCGGCCCTTTTCCAGGTGGCGCAGGGCCCGGCCGCGGATGAACGTCTCGGCGACGGCCGAGAGGTTCAGCGCGCTGAGCACGCGCGCCGGCTGGCCGAGCTTCTCGAGCACCTCTTTCAACGCCAGGCCGTTGATCGCCGTCCCGAGCATGCCCATGTAGTCGGCCGAGGCCTGCTCGACCTGGCCGGCCTCGGCCAGCGCGGAACCGCGGATGATGTTGCCCCCGCCGCAGACCACGGCCAGTTGCGCGCCGAGCGACGCCGCGGCGGCGACCTCCCGCGCGATCACCTGCAGCTCTTCGCTGTCGATCCCGAACCCGCCGGGCTTGCAGAACGCCTCGCCGCTGATCTTCAGCAGCACGCGGCGGTACGCCGGTCGGACCGATGGGTCGGTGTCGGTCTCGGCGTCGGTCGCGACCGAAGTGCTTGGGGTCATCGCAGGGCCTCGCTCGCTCGGATCGGCGCGTCGGTCACCTCCCCGCGGTGCTCCGCTCCGCCACGCGGGCGGATGGCAGCGCCGGCGTCACCGCTTCGCGTCCGGGTTCGACGGCCATTTCAGCCGCTCACGACCGCCGCGTCAAGTGAACCGCTTTTCCCACCGCGATTTACAGACGATCGACGCGGCCCGCCGGCGTCACGGACCCGTGATCGCCTCGAGCCGAACCGGCCCGCCGTCCACCAGCGCCGCGGCCCCCTCCAGCGCCGTCGGTCGGCCCAGCAGATGCCCCTGACCCATGTCGCAGTTCACCCCCTGCAGCAACGCCAGTTGCTCGGGCGCCTCGATCCCCTCGGCCACGACGCGCATCCCCAGGTGGTGCGCCATCGTCACCACCGCGTTGACCACCGCCGCGAAGCTCATCTCCTGCTGCATCGTCCGTACAAACGCCCGGTCCACCTTCAGCACGTCGATCGGGAACTGGTACAGCCGGCTCAGCGACGAATGACCGTTGCCGAAGTCGTCCATGCACAGGCCCACGCCCAGCTCGCGGAGCCGGTGCAGCACGGGGATCACCAGGTCGGGCTCGGCGACGATCGCGCTCTCGGTCACCTCCAGTTGCAGCCGCGATGCCGGCACGTCCAGCGCCGCGAGCGCGTGGCTCAGCTCGTCCACAAATCCCGGCTCGATCAGCTCGCGCTTCGAGAGGTTCACGTGCAGCACCGGGGCCCGACCGTCGCCCGCGTCGCTGCCCAGCCGCGCCAGGTCGCTGAGCACCTTCCGCCGGGTCCACCGCCCGATCGGCACGATCAGCCCGGTGTCCTCGGCCAGCGTGAGGAACTGCGCCGGGCTCAGAAGCCCGCGCTGCGGGTGCTCCCAGCGCAGCAATGCCTCGAACCCGACGATCCGCCCGTCCTCCAGGTCCACGATCGGCTGATAGACCAGCCGCAACTGCTTCGCCGCGACGGCTCGGCGCAGCGCCAGCTCCATCTGGAACTCTTCGATCGCCCGGCGGCGCATGGCCTCGTCGAAGACCGCGTAGCGCGCCCGGCCGGCGTGCTTGGCCTCGTACATCGCCGCGTCCGCGTCCCGCAGCACCTCCGCCGGGCGGCGATATTCCGAGCCACCGCAGACGATCCCGATGCTGACCGTCGATTCCATCTCCTGCTCGGCGATCGTGTGTGGCGGTGCGAGCACCTGCTGCACCCGCTGCGCCCATCGCTCGGCTTCAGCCGCGTCGCGGACCCGCTCGAACAGCAGCACGAACTCGTCGCCGCCCAGCCGCGCCGCCAGCACGCCCCTGCCCGACTCCCCGGCCAGCTCACGCAGCCGCCCCGCGATGCTCAGCAGCAGTTGATCCCCCGCCTCGTGGCCCAGGCTGTCGTTGATCAGCTTGAACCGGTCGAAGTCGAGGAACATGATCGCAAACCGCCGCCCCGGCTCCTCGTGCACCCGGGAAAGAACCCGTTCAAGCCGCTGAAGCAGCAGCGAGCGGTTGGCCAGGCCCGTCAGGCGATCGTGCTCGGCGACGCGCTTCTGCTCCAGCTCCGCGAGCTTGCGCTCGGTCACGTCCTCGTGCGTGATCAGCAGCCAGACGCGGCCGCCGGTCTCGACGCGATTGGCGCGGAACTGGAACCAGCGCTTTTTGCCCGGCGCGTGGCAGGGGTAGGTGCGGCAGACGCTGGAGGCGCGGCCGGCGAGCATTCGTCTCAGGCCGCGGGCCACGGCACGGGCGTCGGCCGCGCCCTTGCCCCGCACGCCGTCGCACAGCGTCAGGTAGTTGATGCCCAGCCCGTGACTGTCGTCGCGGTACTGGCCCTCGTTCGCGAAGGCGTGCCAGGAATCGTTGACCCAGACGATCACGCTGCGGTCGTCGAGCACCGCGGACGGGGCCGGGACCGCGCAGAGCATCGCCCGAAAGAACTCGCGGTCGTTAAGCGTTGGCGACGTCGGCGGGGCGGCGGCGGTGGCCGTGTTATGCAGATCGCCGCGAGATGGGGGGGTGGGGTTGCTGGGCACGGTGTCGCCTCGTTCCTCTCGGAGCACGCCGGTCGTGGCCGGGTC
>CAYSIX010000147.1:0-10477 GCA_964431205.1 uncultured Phycisphaeraceae bacterium | reverse complement strand
CCAGCAGCTCCTGCGGGACTCAGGCCGTGGACGCCCGCAGCGCGTGCTGGACGTCGGATGCGGGACCGGCCGGGTCATGCTGCCCCTGCTCGCGGGCGGGCACCGGGTCACGGGCATCGATCCGTCGCCCGACCAGGTCGCGCGCTGCCGCCGACGCCTCGAGGCCGCCGGTCGCGTCGCCGACGTGCACGTGATGTCCGCCGAGTCGCTGGCGCTGCCGACACGGTTCGATGCGGCGATCATCCCCTGCGGCACGCTGCAGCTCCTGCCGGACGCCGAGACGGTGGGCGAGGCGTTGCGTCGGATCGGCGCACACCTCGGGCCCGCGGGCCTGCTCGTCGCGGTGCTCTACCTGGAGGGGGCGGCGGTGTTCGATGACGCCGGGGCGATCGGCCGCTGGCGTCTTCGTGGCCGGCGACTCGCCGAGGACGGCACGGTCCTTCAGAAGCATGTGCGGGTCGAGGCGGTGGATTGGGTCGCGCAGGTGGTTCGCGTCACGCTGCGCTACGAGCGGCTCAGCGGTGACGGGCCGAGTCCGCGGGTGCTCGACGAGCAGAGCGTGACCGTTGACGAGCGCTGGTACGGGTTGCACGAGATGACGCTGATGCTGCGGGCGACCGGCTACCGCGATGTCGTGGTGCATGGCGGGTACGAGGCGCGTCCGCCGCGTGCCGATGACCGCACGCTGACGTTCGTGGCGCGGCGGCCGCCGACGCGGGCGAGTGAGCGAGCCGGCGCGCTCCGTTGAGCGGCCGGTCTTTACCGATCGTTCCAGACGGGCTACGCTTGGGGCGTCGGAGCCGCGCGATGCCCAGAGAGAAGCAGTTCGACGTGGAGGCGGCGCTGGACCGGGCGATGGAGACGTTCTGGGCGCACGGGTACGAGCCGACGTCGATGGAGCGGTTGCTCGAGCGGATGGGGATCAACCGGGGCAGCTTTTACGACACGTTCGAGAGCAAGCGTGCGGTGCTGCTGGAGGCGTTGCGGCGTTACGCGGTGGAGCGGGGCGAGGCGATGCGGGCGGCGGCGGAAGGCCGGCCGCCGCGGGAGGCGATCCTGAGCGTGTTTCGCACGCTGATCAGCGGTTCGCCGCGTGCGCCGGGCTGCCGGGGGTGCCTGCTGGTCAACTCGGCGGTGGAGCTGGCGCCGCGCGACGCGGAGGTGGCGAAGATCGTGCGCAAGGGTTTTCGGGACATCGCGCGGTTCTTCGCGCGGCTGGTGGAGCGGGGTCAGGCGGCGGGCGAGATCGACCGGGGGCTGGACGCGGCGGAGCTCGGCCGGGCGCTGCTCGGGCACCTGCTGGCGGGGATGGTGATGACGCGGTCGGGGGCGTCGAGGGCGATGCGGCAGACGCTGATCGATCAGGTGGAGCGGACGCTGGGGTGAGTTTTTTTCGATTCGTCTGGAACAAACGTTCCAGAACCCCGGTTGGCGTGGGTGACCCTCACTGAAAGGAGACACCCATGGACCTGGCCCCCTTGAATGAACAGAACGCACCGGACCGCGCCGCCGCGACGCTCAAGCAGGTGCGCTCGAAGATGGGGTTCATCCCCAACATGCTCGGCGTCATGGCGCACGCGCCCGCCGTGCTCGAGAGCTACCTCGCCCTGGCGGGCAAGTACGAGACGGTGTCGCTCGACCCCACCGAGCGACAGCTCGTGCTGCTGGCGGTCAGCCAGCGCAACGGCTGCGACTATTGCCTGGCGGCGCACGGCACGATCGCCCGGCAGCAGGGCGTGGACGAGGCGGTGATCGCCGCGGCTCGCGAAGGCCGACCGCTGGACGATCCGAAGCTCGAGGCGCTGCGGCGGTTCGCCGAGGCGGTCGTGGCCACCGACGGTCGGCCGGGCCGCGACGGGCTCGACGCCTTCCTCGCCGCGGGTTACACCGAGGCGCAGGCCCTGGAGGTCGTGCTCGGCGTCGCGTTCAAGACGCTGTCGAACTACACCAACCACCTGACCGACCCGGCGATCGACGAGGCGTTCGCCGAGACGGACGCGCCCGCCGGCAGCCGCGCGTGAACCGACCGAGCTGATGGATCACACCGATCCCGCGGCGTCGGGCGTTCCGACGCTCGCGGCATCGATCCCCGTGCATGTAAAAGGAGCATCACGATGTCCGATTTACGTCCCGTTCGCGTGACGCGTTTCTCACCGGTCCTGGCGGCCGGCGTCCTGCTGGTAGGCGTCGCCGCCGCGTGGGCCGCCGACTCGATCAACACGGACAAGACGGGCCTGGCGCTCAACGGGTACGACCCCGTCGCGTACTTCACCCTCGGCGAGCCGACCAAGGGCGACTTCCAGATCACCGCCGAGCACGACGGCGCCGTGTACCGCTTCGCCAACGAGGAGCACCGCGAGCTGTTCCGCAAGAACCCGGACCGGTACCTTCCGAAGTACGGCGGGTACTGCGCCTACGGGGTCGCGGTCGGCAAGAAGTTCTCGGCCGACCCCACCGTCTGGAAGATCGTGGACGGCCGGCTGTACCTGAACCTCGACGAGAGCATCGCCGCGAAGTTCAACGAGGACGTCGCCGGCCACATCCGCAAGGCCGACGCCAACTGGCGGGAGCTCGCCGAAGAGCCGGCGCGCTGACGCCTTGCCCGCTCCGCGCCCGCGACGCGACCGGCGGGCGGCGACCCTCCAGCCGCCCGCCGCGTCGTTGCGGCGCGTTCCTGTTTTCGCTCACTTCGGCTCACGTCCACGCCGACGCCGACGCCGACGCCGGGCGAAGGCGGCGAGCAGCACCACCCACATCCCCGTCGGCTCGGGCACGCCGTTGACAAAGTCAATCGCCATCGACTGGCCCGTCTGCGTGAATCGCTCGGTCGCCAGGTAGAGGCTCCCGGCCGCGAGCGGGCTCATCATTTGCACACGTGGCCCGGTGAACGCGAGGTACTCGGCCAGAAACGGCGACCCAATCGTGTCGGCAACGAACGTGGGGTCGTTCATGTCGAGGTCGGCGAAGAAGTCGCCGGTCGCGACCTTCAGCGATATGTTCGTCAGACGCACACGGAGCATGACGCCGCTCGCGTCTTCGATCAGCAGCTCCGACTCATCAAACGTCACCATCGTTTCCGACACGCTCGCGACGTGCAGGTCGGCGATCACCAGCGACGCGCCGAGCATCCGGTCCCTCGAGTTTTCGTGGGTCGCGTAGGAATCGTCCACGAACCGCAGGAACGCGATCGTCGGATCGTTGCCCGTGTCGAATCCGGCCTCGAGGTCGAAGAACGAATCCTCGAATCGGATGGCCCGCGTGTCGGCGTCGAAGACGGCGATCGACGGCGCAGCGAACATGGGCCAGCGCTGGACGAGGCCCGGCTTGCCCGGCGTCAGGATCGGGTCGTCGCCGACCAGCACGGCGCGGCCGGTGTCGAAGTCGAGGACGCCGCGGACCTGGGCGAACCCGGGGATCGATGGGCCGATCGAGCCCGTCGGGCCGTACAGGTCATTGCTCAGCTTCACCGCCAGGCGCAGGTCCACCAGGCCGACGCGGTCCGTGGGCGACGGCAACCGGATCTTGCCGAGCGGATCGCCCGGCGTCGTGTCCAGCTCCGCCGCCGTCGTCCCGGTTTCGACGCCCTCGATCGGAAAGCTCGGCAGCTCGTAGGTGAAGTCCTCGATCGTCACGCGCAGCTCGGTCGGCCCGTTGTCGTTGTGAATGGTGATGTCGGCGGTGAGCGTCGACGGCTCGAGCTCGGTGATCTGCCCGGAGAAGACGAGGAACGCCGCTGCCCGCAGGTCCGGGTCCGTTTCGCCCCGCTCCAGGTCGAAACGCGCCGGGACCGACATCCCCGCCGTCGGTGGCGTGATCGGCCCGCTCGACACCATCGCGCCGAAGAACGGGTCGTCGTCCTGCTCCTGATGCGGCGGGTTCAGGTTGCGCTTGATGCGGCGGTTCTGCGCCTTGAGCACCTGCAGCGACTTGAGCCGCTTCTCCAGCGACTTGTCGAGCGGCCGTGACGCCAGCTCGTTGAGCGTCTCGCGCTCGGCGATGCCGATGGCGATCGCCATGGCGTCCACGGCCAGCTCGTCGGCGTTCTGCGCGATCGTGATCAGCGGCGCGACCGCGTCCGGGATCGGCGAGGTCACGAGCTGCTCGAACATCTCGCGGATGCCCGCGCCCCAGTCGAACTCCTGCGCCTGTGCCGCGCCGCTGCAAACCGTAAGCAGAAGCCACGCCGCGAACGCCACGCCGACACGCCGTCGCGGTTCTCCGCCGGCGTGTGCGACCGCACCCGCCGCCCGCCCGGAACACTCGATTCTCCCGTTTAGACCAGTGATCCAGCCCTCCCCACTCCGCACGCGAGATGACATGACAAGGCTCCTTTCAGCACAGATGGGTGAACGGGCGCTGAACAGAAACCGATGGATGAGGCTAGGCGCCTTCCGGTCCGAGTCAATACGGCTCAGACAACCCGAACGCAAGACGGGCTAAGGGTTTTCAGCATGTGCGGGAGCGATAACCGGGGGACGGCCGCTACAACTGACGCTCCCGTGAGTGTTTGCGTGGCATCTCAGCGCTATGTGGCAGCAGGTGGGGGCTAGTCATCATCGTCGCCGAAGAGGCGCCTCGCGGCGAGCTGCTGGCGGGACGCGGCCTCGCGCTTCTCGATCAGCGCGGCGGCGAGCTCCAGGTCCGACGGGTGGGTGATCTTGAGGTTGGTCGGCTCGCCCTCGACGACGTACACCGGTTCGCCGAGCCACTCGACGAGCTGGGCGTCGTCGGTGAGCGAGGCGAGGCGCCGGGCGTCGAGCCGGCCGTCGGCGATCTGCTGGTAAGCCCGTCGCAGCAGGGGGAGCGAGAAGACCTGGGGGGTCTGGACCTCGACGAGGTCGCGGCGGTCCACGGTTTCGGCCACGCGTTGCAGGGGCGGGGCGCCGGCGGCGGCGTCGCCCCCGCCGAGGATCGTGTCGATCCGATCGGTCGTGGCGTCGGGCGCGGGGGTCGGCTCGGCGGGGGTGACGCGTTTGACGGTGGCGCGCACGGCGCAGGCGGGGATGACCGCGTCGTGCCGCTCGGCCGCGAGCAGGCAGCGATCGACCAGCGCGCGGGTGGTCAGCGGTCGGGCGGCGTCGTGGATGGCCACGTGCGTGCAGTCGTCGGGCACGCGGGCCAGGGCCTTGCTGACGGTTTCCCAGCGTTCGACGGTCCCGCCGGCGACGAGCTCGACGCCGTGGAAACCCAGGCGTTCCTGCCAGCGGAAGCGGAAGGCATCGATCGCGTCGGGGTGGACGGCGAGGAGGATGGTGGCGGCGTGGTCGCGTTTGAGGAACGGCTCGAGGGCGCGGAGGAAGACGGGCTGGCCGGCCAGGTCGCGTTCGACCTTGCTCGGCGGCGCGGCGTCGGGGCCGGCGAGCAGGGGGTCGGCGGGGCGGTCGGCGTGGAAGCGTTGGCCGCGGCCGGCGGCGGGCAGGATGACGGCGAGGCGCATGAACGCGGGTCCTTGTGCATGTGCTTGTGCTCGTCGGGGTCGTCCGTGGCGCCAGTGTGAGCGCGGTGGGCGCGGGCGCGCCCCTGCGGCACCGGGTGGCTCAGCGGATCACGATGGCCGTGGGCATCAGCGTCAGCACCGGCTCCTGACGAAGCAGCAGAAGCCCGCGCCACACCGGCCGGGCCGCCTCCCACCCGCGCGGGCCCAGCAGCTCCCGCGCGGCGGTGAGCAGCGGGTGCGCCTCCACCGTCGCGCGCGCCGGCGATCCCGCGCTCGCCTGCCCCCTCGGGCCGAACATCTCGTTGAGAAACTGCGACAGGCTCATCGGCGGCGGCAGGTGCACCACGTCGTAGGCGCCCTCTTCCAGCCCCACCCCGTCCGCCAACGCGCGCAGCGCCTCGCGCGTATCGCCGACGTGGTCCGCCAGACCGTTCTCGACGGCCTGACGCCCCGTGAACAGCCGGCCCTCGGCGACCGCCTGCACGTTGTTGAGCCGGTTGCCCCGCCCGATCATCACCCGCTCGGTGAACTGGTCGTAGATCTGCTGCATCGATCGGCGGACCTGCTCACGCTGCGCATCGGTGAACGGCTCGACGCTGTTGAACAGGTCGGCGTTGGGCCCGCGGCCGCGACGCGTGATCGAGATGCCCACCTTCTCATACAGCCCGCCGAGGATGATCTTGCCCCCGACCACGCCGATCGACCCGAGGATCGACTGCGGCGAAACGAAGACCTGCTCCCCCGCGCAGGCGAGGTAGTACCCGCCGCTGGCCGCCGTCGGCCCGATGCTCACGTACACCGGCTTGCTCCGGCTCACCTGCCGGATCGCCTGCCAGATCACCTCGCTGGCCAGCGCCGAGCCCCCCGGCGAATCGACCCGCAGCAGCACGCCCTTGATGTTCGAGTCGGCGTCGGCCTCGCCCAACGCCTCGACCAGCGTCCGGCTGCCCACGCTGTCGCCCGTGAACAGCCCGTCGCCGTACGTCGAATCCCCCATGTGAATCGGCCCGGTGGCTCGGATGACCGCCAGGCTCGGCCGACGCGTCCGCACCGTCGGCTCCTTGAACAGCAGGCTGAACAACGCGAACGGGTTGTCCATGTTCACCGTCGTCTTCGACTGGCCCATCGCGTCGTCCCACGTGAACGACGTGCCGAACTCCACCTCCGTCACGTCGATCAGGTCGCGGTCCACCAGCCGATCCACGACCCGACGCCGCAGCAACTGCTCGTCCGTCATCGTCCACGACTCGCCGACGATCGCCTCGGCGTCGGCACGCTTGATCCCCCGCCCCTCCGCGATCGCGCCGAGGAACTGGTCGTACAGGTCGTCCAGCAGCGAGCCGAGGTTCTCGTCCCACTCCTCGCTCGGACCGCGCCGCGTCAGAGGCTCGGCCGCGCCCTTGTACCGGCCGATCTGAACCATGTCCGCCCGCGCGCCCACCTTCTCCAGCAGCCCCGCCAGGTACATCTCCTCGACCAGCAGCCCGTGCAACGACACCTCGCCGTGGTGCTGCAGCAGGATCAGGTCCGCCGCGCTGGCCAGCAGGTAACCGCCCAGGTCGTATCGCTCGGAGAACGCCAGCACCCGCTTGCCCGCGTCGCGCAGGCGCTCGATCGCCGCCCGCAGCGTGTGCACCTGCGTCAGCGTCAGCCGCGGCTCGTTCAGGTACAGCACCAGGCCCGCGTACCGCGAGCCCTCGGCCACCGTCCGCATCTGCGCGAGCACGTCCTCCAGCGACTCGCCCGCCTCCTCCGAGGTCACCCAGGCGAACGGCGGCGGGCCCTCACGCAGCGGGCCCTCCAGCTCCAGCCAGCCCACCACAGTCCCCGTGGCCTCCGCTTCACGCGCCGACGACGCCTGTGACGGCTCGCCCGCCTCCGGCACGGGGGCCGCCGGCGCCTCCTGCGCCGCCGTCTGACCGGCCACGCCCGGCACCCACAGCCACGCCGCCAGCAGCGCCGGGCCCAACACGTCTCGCAATCGCCACGATTTCATCCGTTGTCTCCTGCCGGCACCGCCGACTGAGATGATCAAGCTCATGCCTTCCGCCCTCGCGGCACGGTCTCACGCTGCCGACGCCGCGCCGCCGGGCGGTCCTGATCCGAACACCAAGTGGAGCCAGCCGGGATCGAACCGGCGACCTCCTGCTTGCAAAGCAGGCGCTCTCCCAACTGAGCTATGGCCCCGACGCGGGTCATCTTATCCGTGGCGCCCGGCGGTCGCCACAGCGTGTTGGCGGCGGGTCACAGGCCCTCGTAGAGCGAGCCGGCGTCGTCGGCCGGTGCGTCGGATTCAGGCTCGAGGCTCTGGTAGCCGGCCAGGGCGACGGCCAGGGCGACGACGCCCGCCGGCACCAGCACGCGCAGCGCGGTGCGGGACTTGGCGCCGAGGCGCTCGGGCCGAGGCAGCTCCGCCAGCCACATCGTCAGCGGCGCGACCAGCACGAGCAGCGCCACCGCGTCGCTCATCGTCTCGGTGTAGAACCGGTCGTTGATCAGCAGGGCGAACAGCAGGGCGAAGCTGGCGTCGAGGCCGACCCGTCTCGGGCCCGAGTCGGGCACGACCAGGCCGCCGATCCACCCGCCCAGCGCGGCCGCGGCGAGCACGGCGGTGAGCTGGCCGAGGGTGATGCTGCCGGACGCGACGGTCGCGCCGGCCAGGCCCAGCGCGGTGCCGGCGAGCACGAACGGGATCGCCGGACCCGGGCGACGCGCCGCCAGGCGGTGCATGCCGAACCACGCCGCCAGCCCCAGCAGCGGCAGACCGATCAGCCACGCGACCGCCTCGCCGGTGCTCCAGTGGTAACGAAGGAAGGCGCGCAGCAACAGCGGCGGGATCGCGCAGGCGAGCAGGGCGCGGGCGGCCCACGCCGCGGCGTCGCCGGTGCGACGTCGCCCGGAGACGAGCGCGGCCAACACGCCGACGGCGGCGGTCGCCGGCACGATCGCCACGAGCAGCCAGTGGTTGGCGGTGTTGGGCGGCCAGCGCGGCGGGCCGAAGGTCGCCAGATAGCCGACGGCCAAGGCCAGCGGCAGTCCGATCGCCCAGCCCAGCGCCGCGCCGGCGTGCTGGGGCGAACGCATCAGCCGGCCGAGCAGGATCACGCCCACCGCCGCGATCGCCGCCGGCAGCGCCAGGCCCCACAGGAACCAGCTCGGTTCGACGATCATTCGGCGGCCGTCGCCTCGATGTTGACCATCAGCGTCACCTCATCGCCGACGACGTTGAGCATGTTGGTCATGCCGTAGTCGCTGCGCTTGACGGTGAACTCGCACTCGAATCCGATGCGCTTGCCGAACCGCTCGCTGCTCGATTCGCCGACCTTGTTGAGGTTGACGGTGACCTGCCGGGTCTCGCCGTGGAGCGAGAGGTCGCCGGTCAGCTCATAGCCGGCGTCGGTCTGGCGCACGGAGGTGGAGGTGAAGGTGATCTGCGGGAACTCGGTGGCGTTGAAGAAGTCGGGGCTTCGCAGGTGATTGTCGCGTCGGTCGTTGGCGGTGTCGACGCTGGCGGTTTCGACGGCGAAGCGGAAGGAGGGGTTCTCGCCGGTGTTGAACGAGCCGGTGAAGGCGTTGAACCGACCCATGACGTAGCTGGTGTCGAGGTGGCCGATCCTGAAGTACACGCCGGAGTGAACGCCATCGACCTGCCAGGACTCGGCGGCGGCGTTGCGCGGCGAGACGAGCGGCACAGCGATCAGAGCCACGGCGAACAATCGGGTCAGATGGATCATCATGGTGACCTCCTGGGGTGTTGACGGACACAGCAGCGGATCGCAGGCTCCGCGAAAAAAGCCGGGCACGGCGAGGGATTATTCCACAGACTGAGCGGCGAGGCCAGCGGGTCGAGTCGCGACCTTGAAGAATCGGGCGGCAGGGGTGGCGGTGGCCGACGTCCGCGGCCGCGAAGTGCCGCGGCGGTCAGACGTTGAAGTACTTCGCCTCCGGGTGGTGGACGACCAGGGCGCTGGTGGACTGCTCGGGGTCGATCTGCCAGTTCTCGGTCAGCTCGCAGCCGATGCGGCTCGGGTCGAGCAGCCGCCAGAGGATCTCCTGGTCCGACATGTCGGGGCAGGCGGGGTACCCGAAGCTGTAGCGCGACCCGCGGTAGTGCTGGGTGAACAGCTCGCGGATGTTGGGCGAGTCCTCGTTGGCGATGCCCAGCTCCTGCCGCATGCGCTTGTGCCACAGCTCGGCCAGGGCCTCGGCGCACTCGACGCCGAACCCGTGCAGGTACAGGTATTCCTGGTACTGGTTGTCCTCGAAGAGCTTGCGGGCGCGGCGGCTGGCCTCGGGGCCCATCGTCACGCAGCTCATCCCGATCACGTCCTTCTCGCCCGAGTCGACCGAGCGGAAGAAGTCGCTGATGCACAGCCGCTTGCGGCTCTTCTGCCGCGGGAACGTGAACCGCTCGACCTCGCGGTCGTGGTCCTCGGGGTCGAAGAGGATCAGGTCCTCACCGTCCGACTGACAGGGGTAATAGCCGTAGACGACCTTGGGCTGGAGGATGTTCTGCTCCCTGGCCTCGCGGGTGAGGCGCTGGAAGATCGGCTCGACCTCCTCGGCGATCTGTCGCTCGTAGGCCTCGTCGTTCATCTTGCCCTTGCGGAACTGCCACTGCCCGCGGAACAGCGCGACCTTGTTCACGAAGGGCACGACCTCCTCCACCGGCACGTGCTCGACGACGCGCGAGCCGAAGAACGGCGGCTCGGGCACGTCCACGTCCCTGGCCACGTCCGATCGCTTTCGCTCCTTGATCGCGGTGGCCTGGGCGTCGGCGGCCGCGACGTCCGTGCCCTCGGCGCCCGCCGCCTTCTTCTGTTTCTTCTCCTTCATGGCTGCCAGCTTCTCGTCCGTCGCCGCACGCTTGTTCAGCCGCTCTTCGATCTCCGCGTCGAGTTCGTCGGCCTTGCCGGACTTGAGCCGGTCCATGATCCGCAGGCCCTCGAACGCGTCGCGCCCGTGGTACACCCTGCCCTTGTACACGTTGCGCAGGTGGCTCTCGCAGTAGTGCTTGGAAAGCGCCGCCCCGCCGAGCAG
>CAYSIX010000146.1:0-10502 GCA_964431205.1 uncultured Phycisphaeraceae bacterium | reverse complement strand
TCACGCGTGGTGAACGGTGTTTTGACCAGGGCGCCCAGACACCGCAGATTCAAGGCCTTCATCGGGACGGCCCGTGCCGAGTCGTTCGGTAAGTGCTTGTCACGCATGCACTAACGTGAATGGATTTGACCCCGCACGCCCGATGCCGTATATTGGGGGACTTATGCCCTCCCCCACCCGCACGACCCGCAAAAAGCGATCTTCTCGGACGGCCGGACGCTCGCGGACCAAGCCCGCCGCGGCCCGAACCACCGCCAAGGCCCCCGCCACCGGCACGCCGACCTACACCCCGATCACCAACTACACCACCGCCCTGCGCTGGCTCTACGAGCACGTCGACTACGAGCGCATGCGACTGGTTCGTTACAACGAGCGAACCTTCAACCTCGACCGCATGCGCAAGCTGCTCAAGCTCCTGGGCGACCCGCACAAGGAGCTCAAGGCCGTCCAGGTCGCCGGCACCAAGGGCAAGGGCTCGACGTGCGCCATGCTCGCGAGCATGCTCCAGGCCAACGGCTACACCGTCGGGCTCTACACCAGCCCGCACCTGGTGGACCTGCGCGAGCGGATCATGATCGACGGGCAGATGATCTCGTACCACGACGCCGCCGAGGTGTTCAAGGCCATCGCCCTGAAGGAGAAGGCGTTCGGCGCTCAGCCGCCGACGTTCTTCGAGATCCTGACCGCCGCGGCGCTCAAGTACTTCGCCGACCAGGCGGTGGACGTGGCGGTGCTGGAGACGGGCCTGGGCGGTCGGCTGGACTGCACGACGGTGGTGGACCCGCTGGTGACGGCGATCACACGGATCAGCCTGGACCACACGAACATCCTGGGCAAGGACGTCGAGTCGATCGCGCGCGAGAAGGCGGGGATCTTCAAGCCCGGGGTGCCGGCGATCAGCGTCGAGCAGGAGCCGGCCGTCGCCGCCGTGCTCCGCGAGGTCGCCGAGCAGGTCAAGGCCCCGCTCTATTTCACCGGCGAGCAGCTCGACTTCTCCTACCGCTTCGAGGCCAACCGCGAGCTGGGCCCGCACACGCGCGTCTGCCTGACCACCGACGCCAGCCGCTTCGAGCACCTGCCCGTGCCGCTGCGGGGCGAGCACCAGGCCTGGAACTGCGGCCTGGCGCTGGCCATGCTCGACCAGCTCAAGCGCCACGGGTTCACCCTCACCGAGGAGAAGGTGATCACCGGCCTGGCGGCGACCGAGCTGCCCGGGCGCATGGAGCAGGTCTGGTCCGAGCCGCGCGTCATCATCGACGGCGCCCACAACGCCGCCTCCATCCAGGCCCTGATCCGCGCCCTGGGCGCGCACGTCTCCTACGACTCGCTCGTGCTGGTCTTCGGCTGCGGGCAGGACAAGGACGTCACCGGCATGCTCAAGCAGGTCGCCCTGGGCGCCGACAAGATCGTCTTCACCCGCGCCAAGGCGAACCCACGCGCGATGGAACCCGAAGACCTGCTGCACCGCTTCGCCGACGTCTCGGGCAAGATGGCACAGACGGCCGACAACCTCGTCGACGCGCTCAAGCTCGCCGCCCGCGCCGTCGCCCGCGAGGACCTGATCGTCGTCACCGGCAGCTTCTTCCTCGTCGGCGAGGCACGCAAGTACTTCCTCGACGCCAAGTCCAAGGCCCAGAAGCAGCGTGCCTGATCGGCCGCGATCGCGCAGGAAGCGATCCATGTCCCCGGCGACGCGTTCGACCTGGGCCTCTGGCAGATCAACCTCGGCACGGAGCTCGATGGCATCGTCGTGACCAAGCCCGAGCCCGCGCTGCCGCTCCCGCTGGCGAGCTTTGCCTTCGGCTTCGGGACGCTGTGGCGTTGCCGGCCATGAAAAACGGGCCCGATCGGGGATGACCGATCGAACCCGGGGCTGAATCCACTCGGCCGCCGCGATCAGCGGCGCCGACGACGTGCCGTCACCAAGGCGCCCAGCGACAGCAGCGCTACGCTCGCCGGCTCGGGGATGACCGCGAAGTCGAGGTAGAACGTGCCCGACTCGCCGAAGGGCGTGCGACCGTCGGCGGTGCCCACGTCGTGCAGCCGCAGCGCCGCCGAGTAGACCCCCATCGGAGCGTCGGCATCGACCCAGAACACCGGCGTGACCGGCAACGACTCAGCGGGGCCCAGCTCGTACACGTCCCCCGCCTTGGCGAGTGCCGTTGCGTTGTCACCGATCGCGACGTGCAGGCCCGGCGTCGCGTTGACCAGCTCGAGGACGATCACGGCGCCGTCCAGAGGCGTCTGGTAGCCGCCCGCGCTGCTGTTGTAGAGGTACGTCTCGGGCGCACCCTCGCCGAACCCGGCCAGGGTGTTCACGTTGCCAATCGTGAGGTCGCTGTACTCCTGCTCATTGGCCTTGCTGATGAGCAGGCCCGCGAACGGGCCGTCGCCAGGAAGCAGCGTCAGCGGGGCCTGGCCGGTGTATCCCTCGGGGATCCGGTTGTTTCCATTGGTTTCGGTCAGCAGCGGGGTCTCCGGGTCGCCGGTGTACGTGTGAACGCCGATGCCGTGAAAGTGATTGGTCATGGGGTTTTCATCAGAATCGTGCGAAAACAGAAAGGTGAGCCGGCCCTGATTCGGATTGGGCAGGCCCTGGAACTGCCCGAAGTGGATCGTGTCCCGGCTATCCGCCGCGATGTAGTACGGCAGGATCTCGGCCGACGTCGTGGCCGGAACCGAAACGGCACACGCTCCGGTCAAGATCGTTTTCCAGATGATTCGATTGGTCATGATGCTGCTCCTATTCGTGTTGGCTGGAAGCTCAACAGACGGCATCCGCGCATGTGGAAGCGGTGCGGTCTTGGATCTGGACAGTGAAACATTCGGGTTCAAACGTGGCAGAACGTCTCGGAAGGTTCTTAGAGTCGGGGTCGAGACACCTCCTTTCGTCGATGGAATGTGCAAAGCGTCGCGGTCCACAGCAGCAGCGTCGCGGTGGCCGGCTCGGGCACGAGGGTCCGCTCGACCCAAGCCAGCGCGGTGGCCGCCTCGTCTTCGGAAAGGCCGTGGTTCATCAGCAGCCAGAACGGAGCGCTGTCGCGCAGGCCGTCGGCGGCGAGGCGCACGGTGAGCAGGTAGAGGCCCGGATCGGGGTCGGCGGCGGTCTCGGAGCGCAGCTCGAAGCTCAGGTGTTGGTGTAGAGCGCCGGTGGTCGTGGTGTTGGCGAAGTGGAACCCGGGTGAGTTCGAGGCTTGGCCGCTCACGTCGGCGGCGAGGTTGAACAGCGAGACGGTGGCGTGGGTGGCGGGGGGCGGGAAGGAGAAGGCGACGGGCGTGTCACCTGGCCAGTGTGCGAGGTTGGCGGGTCGTTCGAGGCCCGGCAGGGGGTAGGCCAGGAGGTCGAATCGCAGGGCGAGGTTCGGCGGCAGGGACGAGAAGCCGTCGGGCAGGCCGGCGGCCGGCGCCAGGAAGCCGGGATCGGTGGCGGCGGGTGGTCGCCCGTGGAGTCGGCTGAGAAAGGCGCGGTCGCCCGGTCGCGGGTCGGCGCCGAGGTCGGCGGCGGTGCCGGTGACCAGCCGACCGTTCTGGACGGCGACGAGGATGTCGTCGTGAGCCCGCGAAGGGTTCGTGGCACAGAGCGGGACCAGGGCGGCGAGGGCCAGGGCGTAGCGGGCAGGGGGCATGGCGTTTCTCCCGTCGGCTCAGTGTGAGAAACCATTCTCACCTCGACCGACGAAACGATAATGAGAAGTCATTATCATGTCAAGGGGCGGGCCGCGTCCCGAGGCCGCCGGCCCTCATCGCCGGCAGCCGGCGCACAGCCCGTAGAGGATCAGCTCGTGCGATTGCACCTTGAACCCCCGCGGCGCCAGCCGACTCATCCGCCCCGGACAACCCTTGACCTCAAACACCCGGTGGCAGGCCCTGCACTCGAAGTGGTGGTGATGCGCCTTGCCGGCCGGCTCGTATCGCGTCGGTGACTGGGGCAGGTCCACCGCCGTGAGCTGCCCTTCCTCCACCGCCGCCTTCACCGCCCGGTACACCGTTGCCAGCCCGAGGCCATTGACCCGCCGACCCGCGGCCTTGAAAATCTCCTGTGGCGACAGCGGGCGATCCGCTTCATGGATCACGGCCAAGATCGCTTCACGTTGGAGGGTCTGGCGTTTCGGCATCGTGTGGGCGCGGCGCGCTCCGCCGTCAAACGATGGTACGTTCACCGCCGCACCGGCTCAATCGTCACGCCGCCTCGCTGACGGGATACGACCGGTCCTCGCGGATGAACCGTTCGGCCTCGGCCGCCGGCATCGGTCGGGCGAAGTAGTAGCCCTGCCCGTACGCGCAGTCCATCGCCTGCAGCGTGGCGATCTGGTCGGCGGTCTCGACGCCCTCGGCCACGACGCTCATCTCCAGGTGCTGCGCCAGCGACACGATCGCGTGGATCACCGCGACCAGCTCCCGGTTCTCCTGCGACTGACTGATGAACGACCGGTCGATCTTCAGCACGTCGATGGGGAAGCGGTTCAGGTAGCTCAGCGAGGAGTGCCCGGTGCCGAAGTCGTCCATCGCCATCGCGATCCCGAGGCTGCGCAGGCGGCGGAGCAGGGGGATCACGTCCTGGGCGTCGTCCATGATGGCCGTCTCGGTGATCTCGAACTCGAGCTGACCGGGCCGCACATCGTACTGGTGGAGGATCTGCTGGGTGGACTCGATCAGGTCGTGTTGAAGCAGTTGACGGCGTGAGAGGTTGACGTTGATGGTGGGGGTGCGGTCGCGGCCGAAGCGTGTCGTCCACTCGCGGAGCTGCCGGCAGGCGGCGTGGAGGGTCCACTGGCCGAGCGGGACGATCAGGCCGGTTTCTTCGGCGATGGGGATGAAGGCGTCGGGCCCGAGCAGGCCGCGGCGCGGGTGGTTCCATCGGATCAGGGCCTCGAACCCGGCGACGCGGCCGTCGCTGAGCGAGACGATGGGCTGATAAAGCATCATCATCTGCTCGTCGAAGTCGGCGTGGCGCAGGTCGTTCTCGATGGCCAGGCGTTCGAGGGCGCGGCGGTGCATGGCGGCGTCGAAGGTGCGGACGCGTGCCTTGCCGTCTTCCTTGGCCTGGTACATGGCGGCGTCGGCGTCGCGGAGGATCTCGTCGGCGTTCTGATAGCCGTCGTGGACGGTGACCAGCCCGACGCTGGCCGTGCAGACGATCTGGTGGCCCCGGACCCGATAGGGCCGGGAGGTGATCTGCAGGAGCCGGTCGGCCAGGACGTGGGCGGTGTGCCCGTCGTCGGGGACCCCGCCGAGCACAACGACGAACTCATCGCCGCCGATCCGCGCCGCGCAGTCGTCCGGGCCCAGCTCATCGCCGATCCGCTCGGCGATGTCGCGCAACAGCTCGTCGCCCACGCCGTGGCCCAGGCTGTCGTTGATCACCTTGAAGCGGTCGAAATCGAAGAAGAGCACGGCGAAGCGGAACCCCGGTTCCTGCCGGGTCCGATCGAACAGCTTCGCCAGCCTCACCGCCAGACCCTGACGGTTCAGCAGCCGCGTGAGCTGATCGCACTCGACCATGCACATCAGCTCGGCCTGGACGCGCTTCATCTCGGAGATGTCCGAGATCGACCCGGCGATGCGCACCGGCTTGCCCGCGTCGTCGCGCACCGCCAGGCCCCGACAGAGGAACCAGCGGTTCGTGCCGTCGGCGTGACGCATCTCGATCTCGCACTGGAGCATCGGTGCCTTGCCCTCCAGGTGACGGCTCAGCGCCCGATCGAAGACCTTGCGGCTCGCGTCGGTCATCCGGCCCAGACACGGGTCGAGCCCACAATCCTGCAGGTCTTCCGGCAGGCCCAGCAATTGCTTCCACCGTGGAGAGTGGTAAATCCGGTTGGCGCGCAGGTCCCAGTCCCAGATCCCGTCGTGCGACCCGCGCACCGCCAGCGCGTACCGCTGCTCGCTCTCGCGCAGCGCCTTCTCCGAACGCTTGCGCTCGGTGACGTCCAGCTCGATGTCGAAAAAGTGGGTCAGCTCGCCGGCGCCGTTGAACACCGGCTGGCAATCGATCGACGTCCAGTACTTGTTGCCGCACTTGTCGTAGTTGATCAGCTCACCTCGAAACGGCTCGCCCCGGTTCAGCGCGTCGCGCAGGCGTCGAACCGTCTCCGGATCGGTTTCGGGCCCGTGCAGCACTTCGCCTGGCCGGCGGCCCCTGGTGTCCTCGAGCGTGTACCCGCTGATGCGTGTGAACCCGTCGTTGACCCACTCGACCCGGCCCTGGGCGTCCATGATGATCACGGCGTTGACGGTCTTGGACGCGACGAGCGAGAGGGTCTCGAGCTCGCGCTGGCGGGCGCGGATCTCGGCGGTGCGTTCGGCGACCAGGCGCTCCAGCTCGGCGGTGCGCGAGGCGACCAGCTCGCGGACCTCGCGCTGCAGCCGCTCGGCCGACAGGGAGGTCAGGAACGGCTTGAGGTTCCAGGCAAAGCGCCAGGTGAAGAACGCCAGCGCGACCAGCAGCAGCGCCTGAAGCCGGTAGACCGGCCAGACGAAGATGACGATGCTCAGCCCGTAGCCGGTCAGGGCGCAGAGCACGAACACCCACGCCAGGTCCATGAGCTTGCGGTTACGGTTCTGCGGCTGCTCGCGGAGGTAGGCGCGCCGCCAGAACAGGAAGATCTTGAGGTAGCCGGCGAGCACGAGGGCCTGGAGGCCGATCAGGGTGCCGATCCAGGGCCAGTCGGGCCGGCCCTCGGCGGTCATGAGGCAGTGGGCCCGGGGCATGTAGTGGCCCCAGCCGGAGAAGAAGTCGAGCCAGGACCCGGTCGCGGCGGTGGCGTCGGTGTGGGGGATGGGCTCGTGGCCTGGAGGGTGGGCGTGGGGGGCGGAGCCGGTTGGGCTCGCCCCCGGGGCTTCTCGGATCGCCATCAGCACCACGGTGACCAGGCACGCGATCACGACCGCGCCGATCCAGAAGGACCCGACCGCGAGCATACGCTGTGGTTGGCGAAACACCTTCATGTCACTTCACCGCGTGGGCATGGCGTCGCTCCGCTCCCCCGGGGACCGGTTCGCACACCGTTCCCCCCCCACGTCGGCCGCCGCTTCGGCGATCGTCCCGTTCAGAGGTGGTCAACCAATGGCACACCCGGACCTGCCTCGGATCGGGTGCGGCGCCTCGTAGAAGCCTGGACCGACGCCGCACAAACCCATGTATCGACCGAACGGCCGTCGGGGCTGATCAGATGAACGCGGGAATCGTCACGGCGACCTGCACCGCCGCGGGACGCCGGCGGATCATCCCTCCCGCACGCCGACCCCGGCCAGTGCCGGACTGCTAGAATCCGCCCCCATGAACCAGGCCAACCAGAACGGAATCGAGAGCGTCGTCATTATCGGCTCCGGGCCCGCCGGCTGGACCGCCGCCCTCTACGCCGCCCGCGCCGACCTGCACCCGCTGGTCTTCCCCGGCCGCGCCCACGGCAAGGACCTGATGCCCGGCGGCCAGCTCATGCTCACCACCGACGTCGAGAACTACCCCGGCTTCCCCGACGGCGTCCAGGGCCCCGAGATGATGCAGGCCTTCTACCAGCAGGCCATGCGCTTCGGCACCCGCGTCGTCACCGACAAGGGCATCAAGACCAGCGACGAGGTCTCCGGCGGGCTCTTCACCGCCTTCCAGGACGTCAAATCGATCGACCTGTCCGAACGCCCGTTCACCCTCCAAGGCGACAACGGCCTCGAGGTCAAGGCCCACGCCGTCATCGTCGCCACCGGCGCCAAGGCCAAGTGGCTCGGGCTCGAAAACGAGCAGCGGCTGGCCCAGTCCGGCGGCGGGGTGAGCGCCTGCGCCGTCTGCGACGGGGCCCTGCCCATGTTCCGCGATGCCGTGCTCGGCGTGGTCGGCGGGGGCGACTCCGCCGTCGAAGAGGCCACCTACCTGACCAAGTTCGCCCGCAAGGTCTACGTCATCCACCGCCGCGACGAGCTGCGCGCCAGCAAGATCATGCAGGACCGCCTGTTCCGCAACGACAAGGCCGAGGTCCTGTGGAACACGGAAGTGACCGACGTGCTCGGCGACGAGAAGATCACCGGCGTCAAGCTGATCAACAACGAGACGGACGAGCAGCGCGAGCTGGAGCTGGGCGGGCTGTTCCTGGCGATCGGGCACACGCCGATCACGGGTTTTCTCGACGGTCAGGTCGAGACCGACGACGACGGGTACATCCGGCTCAAGGACCCGGGCCGATCGTACACGAGCGTCGAGGGCGTCTTCGCCGCCGGCGACGTGGCGGACAAGACCTACCGCCAGGCGGTGACGGCCGCGGGCATGGGCTGCCGCGCCGCGATCGACGCCGAACGCTGGCTCGCCGAGCAGGAGCTGGCGTGAGCCGCGGCTGACCGACCCCGCCGCACGAGCCGCGACGCGGTGCCGCACGGGCCTATCATGTGATGAACGGACTGCAGGGAACGGCGTGGATCCGCCGATTCTGGAAACGCGGCGAACGATGACCCAGGCCCTTTACATTGCGCGGTATCTGATCCATCTGGCGCACCAGGAGCCCGAACCGGATCCGCTGACGCACCTGCGTCTCCAGAAGCTGCTTTATTACGTGCAAGGCTGGTCGTTGGCGTGGCGCGGCCGACCGGCGTTCGAAAGCACGATTGAGGCATGGCGGCACGGCCCGGTCGTCGTCGAGGTCTATCCCGTTTTCGCAGCCTTCGCCGACGCCTCCATCCCGCCGTCCGAGGGTAGCGAGTTTGTTCCGCTCAGCGATGAAGACAAGGCCTTTGTCGCCTCCGTCTGGGAGGGCTACAAGCGGTACTCCGCGTCCCAGCTCTGGCGGATGACACACGCCGAACGCCCCTGGCAGGAAGCCTGGGGCGATCGCGGGCCTTCCGATTCCGGGCGCGAGCCGGTCGATCCGGAATCGATCCGCGACTGGTTCGGTGAGCAGTTGCGGCGTCGCACGATCCCCGGGCTCGAGCCGCGCGCGATCGCCGAGAGTGAGGACGAGCTCGCCAACGGCCGCGGCATCCGGCTGGACGACCTGGTCAAGAGTTTCGATGGCTGATGCCGTATGAGGTCGAACTTTCCACGAGGGCGGCCGATCGCCTCCGCAATCTGCCGGCGGAGATCCGCGGGCGCGTCGTTGATCACCTCTACCGCCTCGCCGCCGAACCCGTCCGCCTGAGCCGACCCGCGCCGACACCGCCTTATCCGCCGGGCTTTCAGGCCTACGAGTTCACCGTGATGGGCGACTCGGTCGTGCATCGCTTTGCCGTGCTGTTCAAGTATGCGCAGGACGAACGGTTTTTGTGGGTTCACGGGATCGGGCACGTTGAAGACGACCGCGATGCCTAACCAGGCCACGCCGCAGACGAAGCCGCTCAATACCCCACCGCCTGCCCGTCCTTGCGCGGGTCCGACGCCGCGAGGTACCCGTCCTCCAGCCGCTGGATGAGCTGCGCCCCGCCGAACGTCACGGTCGTCGGGTCCTCGACGATCCGGTGCCCGCGCCGCCGCAGCGCCTCGACCACCGCCGGATCGTGCCCGGGCTCCAGCGCCAGGCGGAAGTCCTCGGTCACGTGCCAACGCGGCGCGTCCGCCGCCGCCTGCGGGTTCTGCCCATAATCGAACACGCGCACCATCATCTGCACGTGCCCCTGCGCCTGCATGTGCCCGCCCATCACGCCGAAGCTCATCACCGCCTCCCCGCCGCGCGTCACGAACGCCGGGATGATCGTGTGGAACGGCCGCGTCCCGCCCGCCACCTCGTTCGGGTGCCCCGGCTCCAGGCTGAAACCGTAGCCTCGGTTCTGCAGGCTGATCCCCGTCCCCGGCACCACCACGCCCGAGCCGAACCCGTGATAGTTCGACTGGATGAACGAGACCATCATCCCCGCCGCGTCCGCCGCCGTCAGGTACACCGTCCCGCGATTGACCGGCAGCCGCGTCGTCGGCGTCGAAGCCCGGGCCATGTCGATCTCCCCCGCCCGCTCGGCCAGGTACGCCGGGTCGAGCATCTGCCGCGTCGTCACCCGCATCCGACGCGGGTCCGCCACGTGGCGGTGCGCCTCGGCGAACGCGATCTTCATCGCCTCGGCCTGCGCGTGGATGCTCTCGGCGCTGTCCACGGGATACGCCGTGACATCCCGGTGCCGCAGCACGCCCAGCGCGATCAACGCCGCGATCCCCTGCCCGTTCGGCGGGAGCTCGTGCAGACGCACGCCGGCGTACGCCTGCCCGATCGGCTCGACCCACTCCGGCTCGTAGCCGGCCAGGTCCTCGAGCGTCATCGCCGCGCCGTGCCGCTCGGCGTCCGCCACGATCCGCTCGGCCAACGGGCCGCGATAAAACGCCTCGCCCCGCGTCGCCGCGATCGCCTCCAGCGTCTCGGCCAGCTCGCCACAACGAAACACCTCGCCCGCACGCGGCGCCCGCCCGCCGATCGTGAACGTCTGCTGAAACCCGTCGAACCCGGCAAATGTGCCGACCGCCCGCGCCCACGCCCCCGCCGTGATCGGCGAAACCGGGTACCCTTGGCGCGCATACCCGACCGCCTCCTCGAACA
>CAYSIX010000145.1:0-10846 GCA_964431205.1 uncultured Phycisphaeraceae bacterium | reverse complement strand
CTCTTCTCCCAGGTTCAACTCGATCTCTACCCATGAAAAGCCCGGAAGAGCCACATTTGTGGTTGTCCCCAAGGGGACGGTGTGCTCTTTGACAAGTCAAGCCGAGGGGGAACCACGGGGAACACGGGGAGGTTCTGATCCCCGGTCCCTGATCCCTTGCCCCTTTGCCCTGTCCCAGGCCCCCGATCCCTGGACCCGTGCCTTGCCCCGTGCTCCCCGTGTCCCCCGTGGTTCTCTTCCCGGCCTTCGCGCTTTCGCGCTTTCGCGCGAGACTAAGGGTTCTCCCCAGGGGGTGACGTCACCCTGACACGGGGGTGACATGGGGGTGACACAATGTAACACATTGTCAATTTTTGATTTATGATTTCTGATTTGATGGGGAGGGTGGGGGGTGACATTGGTGAGGAGGCAGGAGATAGAAGGTAGGAGGGGAGGAGTCGGGAGGGAAGGAGTCAGGAGGGTAGGAGGTGGAAGGTAGGAGGTGGGAGACAGGAGACGGGAGCGGAGCAGGCGGAGAGCGGAAAAGCCGGAAGGCGGAAACGCAGATGGCCAGATCGCCAAATCACCCAATGGCATCCGGTGGATCCGGCCGATCCCGTGATCCGGTGGTCACGGGGCGCGCGTGGATGCCCGGCGGCGTGGGACCGCTTAGCGGGTGGCACGCAGTGCCCCGGGCGAGGCGGGGTCGGCGTCCGTCTCGGCGGGGGCGTGCGATTCGCGGTGGCGGTCCGCTTCGGGCTCGTTCGGTGGGTCGGTCGCCGCCGGCTCGTTGGCGTCGATCTGGAACAGGGCGCGCAGCGCGTCGGTGTAGAAGCCCAGGGGCAGGTCGTCGGCCCGGTCGTCGATGCGGCTGAGCGGCAGGTGCAGGATCTTGTTGACCACGCGGTGGGTGTGCTCGCGGACGAGCTCACGGACGGCGTCCTGCTCGTGGGGGCTGAGGGTGGCGGCGGCCTTGCGGTCGGTGCGGGCCTGCTCGTGCCGGCCGATGGCGTGCAGGCGGTGGCGCAGCTCGCGGATGAGCCGGCCGACCTCGTGGTGCTGGACCTGGCGGAGGCAGGCGTGGGCGGCCTCGTCGATGATGGCCTCGCAGGCGGCGGCGCGGTCCTGGCGTTGAGCGGCGGCGTCGGTGGCGACCGACTGAAGGTCGTCGAGGTTGTAGAGGTAGACCTCGGGCAGGTCGCCGACGGCGGGCTCGACGTTTCGGGGCAGGCCCAGGTCGATGATCAGCATCGGGCGGCGCTGGCGACGCCGCTCCAGGGCGCGCAGGCGTGCGGCGGTGAGCGTCGGCTCGGCGGCGGCGGTGGAGACGATGACGATGTCGGCCTCGACCAGCAGGTCGTCGAGCTGATCCCACGGCCGGGCGGCGCAGCGGTCCGGAGGCAGGCGGAGGCGTTCGGCCAGCTCGGCGGCGCGGGCGGGTGAGCGGTTGGTCAGCCAGACGCGGCCGGGGCGCAGCTCGCCGAGGCGGCGCAGGGCGGCCTTGCCCATCTCGCCGGCGCCGATGCCGAGCACGGTCTTGCTGGCGAAGTCCTCGAAGACCTGGCGGGCGAAGTCGATGGCGACCGAGGCGACCGAGACGCGGCCGGCGTCGAGGCGGGTCTGCGTGCGGCAGCGTTTGGCGGTGGCGATGGCGCGCTGGAAGACGCGGTGCATCACGGGCCCGACGGTGCCGTGTTCGATGGCCGACTCGTAGGCCCGCTTGACCTGGCCGAGGATCTGGGTTTCACCGAGGACCATGGAGTCGAGCCCGGCGCTGACGCGGAACAGGTGTCGGACGGCGTCGTGCTGGTGGGCGCGGACGACGGCGTCGGCGACGCGGGCGGATTCGATGCCGGCGGTGGCGGCGAGGCGTTCGATCAGGTCGCGCTCGACCGGCGGCGAGGGGGCGGCGACGTAGAGCTCGGTGCGGTTGCAGGTCGAGAGGGGGACGCACTCGGCGGCGGGGTGGTCGCGTCGAAAGCGTGCCAGCAGCGTGGCGAGGGCGTCGTCGTCGAGGGCGAGGTGTTCGCGCAGCTCGATCGGGGCGGTGCGGTGGTTGAGCCCGAGCATGGTCAGGCGCATGGCGGCACCTCCGTTTCGGGCGTCGGGGGCACGGCGGCGCTGAGGGCGGGGCCGGTAGTCCGGGCGGCGGGCGCCGGTGGGCGCGCCATGGGCCAGGCGACGACGACACTGTACACGGCCAGGAGCAGGAGGATGCCGGCGATGCTGAGCCAGGCGGCGCGGGCGCCGCGGAAGCGGCTGGCGTAGCGGACGTTCATGAGCAGCGCGTACACGAGCCAGGCGGCGGCGGCGAGGGCAACCTTCCACCAGAACCCGTTGGTGAGGGTGAGTTCGGAGGCGGTCTCGGAGAGGATGACCAGGCCGGCGACGAGCCCGACGCTGAGCAGGGCGAAGCCGAGGGTGGCGGCGCGGACGATCAGCGACTCGAGGGTTTCGAGGCTGGCCAGGCGACCGAAGGCGCGGGGCTGGCGTTTGTGCTTGAGCCGGGCGCGGACGAACAGGTACATCCCACCGGCGATGGCGGCCAGGCAGCAGACGAGCGTACCGAGGTACACGCCTGCGAGGTGGGCGGCGGTCCAGACGGGGCTGAGGTTGTCGATCTGGAAGGGTCGATAGGTCCAGGCGGCGGCGCAGACGGCCCAGGCGAGCAGCAGGGTCAGCAGGGGCAGGGCGAAGGCGGTCAGGCCGGTGAGCCGCCGGCGGGACTCGATGAACAGGAGCATGCCGGCAAAGAGCGTGGACATGAGCAGGAGGCCGTCGACATGAGCCGACAGCGGCTGCCACTGGCGTGTGACGGCGAGCCAGCGGTATAGGAAGGCGGCGGCGGCGCCAACGGCGACGACGGTGGTGAGCGTGGCCTGAGCGGTGGCGAGGCGGTCGGCCGAGGCGTGGCGTGGATGCTGGAGCCGCCACAGCGCGAGCAGGCTGGCGGCCGCGGCGGTGAGCGTCAGGATGGTCAGCAGCGTGGTGGTCATGCGGGATGCTTCGGCGGCGCCGGGATTGCCGAGCGGGCGGCGGCCGTGCCTTGGAGCAAGTTTATGGCTGTGTCGAAGGCATTGCGACCGAGGCGCGAGGGCGCGGGGCCCGGCGAGGCGGATCGGGCCGTTAGGTGTGAGCCGCGATTGGCCAGATCGGCTCGCTCTGGTAGCCTGACGCAATTGCCAAGCCGGTCCAGAGCGAGAGTGATCGAGAGGACGTGATTCGATGAACGAACAGTCGCCCCCGAACGATGAAGGGACGCCGAGCGGCTCGGCGCGACCGGCCGTGACGCCCGGCCCGGCCATGCCGCCGCCGCCACCGCCGGGGTATTACCCGCCGCCACCGCCGCAGAAACCGCGTGGCGGCGTGCTCGCACGGATCGTCGCCTCGGTGGTCACGTCGGTGCTGGTGCTCTCGATCCTGGTGAACATCTACCTCGGCGGGATGCTGGTCTCGATGACCAGCGGGCCGAGCGAGGCGACCTATCAGCCGGGCAACGCCGATCACCGCATCGTCATTCTGCCGATCCGCGGCCTGATCGACGACGACGCCTACGAGTTCGTGCGACGTAGCCTGCAGCAGCTACGCCAGGAGCCGCCCAAGGCGCTGGTGCTTCGGGTCGATTCCGGCGGCGGGTTCGTCGCGCCGTCGGATCAGATCTGGCACGAGCTGGAGCGGTTCAAGAAGGAGACAGCGATCCCGATCGTGGCCAGCTTCGGGTCGATCGCGGCCAGTGGCGGGTACTACGTCGCGATGGCGGCTGACCACCTGCTCGCCGAACCGACCACCGTCACCGGCAGCATCGGCGTGATGGCGCAGGCCTTCACGATCGATCAGTTGCTGGGCAAGGTCGGCGTCACGCCCGAGGTGCTGGTGGCGACCGATTCGCCGGAGAAGGACACGGCCAACGACATCATGCGGCCGTGGACGGAAAGGGACCGCCAACAGGTGCGAACGCTGCTGGATCACGCGCACCGGCAGTTTGTGGTGGCGGTGACGACCGGGCGATCGGGGGCGCTGAGCGAGGAGGAGATCCGCGAGGTTGCCAAGGGTCAGATCTTCACCGCGCACGAGGCGGAAGCCGCTCGCGTCGTGGATGGGATCGGGTACCTGGAGGACGCGATCGCGGAGGCGGCGAGCCGGGCGAACGTGCCCGCCGGTGTGGACCCGCGGGTGACGGTGATCCGCCAGCCGCGCGGGTTCGGCATGCTGGGCCTGCTCGGGTCGCGTTCGTCGGGGTCGATCGCCGAGCTGTCGCCCGGCAAGCTGCGGGCGTGGCTGATCGAGCAGACGCTGCCGCGGCTGATGTACCTGTGCCCGATTGTGAACTGAAGCGGAGTCGATTCGATCGGGCGCTGCGCGCCGGTCGTCGCGCCCGCATGATCCACCCACGTGACCACGCAACCCTCTTTCAAGGAACGCTCACATGTCGATTCGGGACTAGATGAACAACAACTCGGCCGTGGTGATGGTCGGGGCGGTCTTCCTGATCGTGATCTGCCTGTGGCTGGTGATGCGCTACATGAGCGGGGGCGGCGGCGGCGGCGGGACGGTGACGGAGGCGTATTACCTGGACCTGAACACGGGCAAGCTGGTGGTGGACACGAACCGGGCGACGCCGCCGATTGAGACCGAGTCCGGCCCGACGCCCGAAGGCCAGCCGGCGGGTGTCCGCGCTCACGTGTTCGCCTGCGAGGGGTGCGGCGACTATGAGGGCATGACCGTGCAGGAGGTTCGCGCCGCCGGCGGCCTCGTCGCCTACCTCGAGCGCTACACGCCGCAGGCGCGTGAAGCGCTGGAGCGTGAGAACGTCGACCCGATGATGGCGGCCCAGATCGCCGAGCGCGGCATCATGATCAGCGCCGCCGACTCGATCCGATGGGTCCCGCAGGCGAGCCAGGCCGCGATCGACCTCCAGAGCGCGGTGCGACAACCCTGCCCCGACGGCAACCGGCCTGAGCCGTGTTTCCCCTGAGTCGCGGTTGGTTCGCCCCCCCCTCGGCGCCGGTCGTGATCGGCGGATCGTCAGCCATGATTTGCCGCCAAAACAGTCGACTTGACAAGCTCTGCACGGCGCGTCCGACGCCGGTCGGACGCTGGGCCGGCGTCGTCCTGTCGATCATGATGCTCACGTGCCCGGTGATCGGCTGCGCCGCGCGCCCGCCCGCCGACCCGCGCGCGGCGATTCTCGACCGCGACATCGATCCCGCTCGCCGGCTGCGGACGCTCGAGCAGCTCGGCGCCGTGGGCTCGGCGGACGACGCCGAACGCTACCGCGCCACGCTGCACGGGCTCGTCTGGTCCGACGCGCAGCCGGTGGCGATGCGCCGCCTGGCGATCGATCGCCTGCTCGAGGACGACGCCGAGGCGTTCTGGGCCGTCTGCGACCGGCGGATCGTGGAGGTGGACGACTGGGACGTGCTTGGGCACGTGTTCGACCGCGCGGTCGAGGCGAACCGCCGGGGGTTCGTGCGGACGGCGGCGGTGAGCCTGGCGCGGCCGTCGCAGGTGTATGCGGATCGGGACCGACCGGAGCTGGCGGTGATCTCGCGACTGAGCGACGGGGCGCCGGCGACCGAAGCCCTGTTTGACCTGTTTGACGCGCCCCGGACGGCCGACATCGAGCCGCGACATCGCATCGCGGCATGGACGGCGCTGAGTCGGCTGCTCGAGCCCGACGCGCTTCGCCGGGCGCTCAGCCGCACACGGTCGAACACGTGGCTGGCCAACGACCTGCGTTCGGGGGCCGTGGTGCTCGACCGCCTGCCGGACACGCCGCAGGCGATCGCGTGGCTGACGTACGCGAGGCACAGCGGGCCCGAGCGGTTCTGGGCGCGGGCGCGTGAGGCAGCGGCCGCCCTGCCCGAGCACCAGCAAGCGGGCCTGGCCATGCGTCACCTGCCGGTGCTGGTGGGGCGGCAAGACGTGGTGCGGGACGAGGCGGCCCGGGCGGCGCTGCGCTCGAAGCTCGACGATCGCCTCGCCCTGGTGATGCCCACGCAGCGGACCGACCGCCGCGCGGCGCAACCGGGTTATTCCGAGCGATGGGCCGACCACCGCAACCGGCTCGCCTGGGCCGACCTGCTGGTGATCGACACGGTTCTCGACGCCATCGACCGACCGCGGCTGGCCGCCGAGCTGTTCCGTCAGGCCGACGCCGACCTGGCCGACACCACCACCGAGCACGGCGGCGTGCTGGACTTCGACACGCGCGGCTACCGTGCCATCGCCTTCGCCGCCGACTTCACCGATCACGACCGCCGCTTCATCGCCCCGCCTGAGTTGCTCCAGCGCATGTTCACCGGCATCGCGCACTACCACTTCCACGCCCAGGCGCACGACAACACCGCCTACGCCGGGCCGGGCGCCGGGGACCAGGCCTTCATCGACCGATTCGGCGCCACCGCCGTGCTGCTCACCTTCCTCGACCGCGATCGGCTCAACGTCGATTACTGCCAGCCCGACGGCGTCGTCATCGACCTCGGCGACATCCGCCGACCGCGCTGACCGTCGCCCACGCTACGGCTTCACCCCTCGGTAGCACACCGCGATGCCGAACGTCACCGGCCGCTCGGTCAGCTCCACAAACCCCGCCTCGCCCATCAGCCGCTTCATCCCCTCGCGATCCAGGAACGTGTCCACGCTCCGCGGCAGGTACCTGTACGCGCCCGTACGATCCCGCGCGATCCACTTCGCCGTCACCGGCATCACCTTCTCACGGTACAAACGGTCGAACACGCGGATCAGCCGGTTCGTCGGCACGCTGAACTCCAGCACGATCAGCCGCCCGCCCGGCCGCAGCACGCGAAAGAACTCACCGATCGCCCGCGCCGGGTCGGCCACGTTGCGGATCCCGAACGCGATGCTCACCACGTCCACGCTCGCGTCGGCCAGCGGCAGCCGCAGCGCATCCCCCGCGTGGTAGCTCAGCGACGCCGCCCCCCCGCCGCCGGTCACCCGCGACGCCTTGCGATCCGCGATCGTCAGCATCGGCACCGTGAAGTCCACGCCGATCACCCGTCCGGCTCGCGCCCGCGCGAAGGCCTCGGCCAAGTCGCCCGTCCCGCACGCCACGTCCAGCACCACCTCGCCCGGCCGCAGCCCTGCCAGCTTCACCGCCGTCCGACGCCACGCCTGGTCCCGGCCCAGCGAGTGCAGACGGTTGTTCAGGTCGTACTTCGGCGCGATCGCCGCGAACATCCGCCGCACCCGCGACGCCTTGTCCGCCACCGCGTGCGGGTCCGACAGATCCCCCGCCGTCCACGCCGGTTGTTCTGTCTGAGGCTCAGTCATGGTCGTGCTCGATCGCAACCCGCGTCACCCGCCTGCGCCCGCACGCGGCCAGTGAAACGCTGGCGATTCCATTGGCTCGTGGCACTCTAGCTCTCACGACCGTGGAGCGCCTCGGTCGCCACCCCTCGAAACGTCGCACCGCATTCCGGGCAAGCCTCCCGCCCGGCGCAGACGGTGCCACGCAGATCGTAACCGCAGGACGGACAACCGCCCCGGCGAGCACGGACGCGACGCTTCGCCGAACGCCCGAACCGCCGCCCGATCAGCCGGCTCCCGATGCATACACCCAAGAACACAACCAGGCCTACCGCGCCAAATAAAAGGTCGATGATCGCAAACACAAGTTCAGCCAATCTCAAGTCCCCATCGCATCTTGACGTTCTGATCCTCTAGGCGGCTTGACACTTGGCGCAACACGCACGCCGCGCTTGTGCATCCGGTTGATCCGGCCGATCCTGTTATCCTGTCAAACCCCGATCGTTGTCGAACGCTATCCCGGCGAAGGCCGCTCGAAGACTCGCGGCCATCACCGGGCGTCCGGCGCTCAGACGACGATCAACGGCACGTGCATCTCCTGCGGCGTCAGGCCGGCGTGTCGGCCGAGGTGGTCGGTGTGGGCCGACGTGCCCGGCGGGTAGTACACGAGCGTGACAGGATGCTCTGCGATGGCCATATAATCGCCGAACAGCTCGCGGGCGCGCTCGGAGAGTGCGCACGGTCCGAGCAGTCGCAGGCGTTCGACCTGCTCGCGCCGCAGCAGGATCATCCGCTCGCCGAAGCGCTCGTTGAACAGGGCCTCGAACTCGTCCTCGCGTCCGGGCAGGACGTGGAAGACGGGGTTGCGTGGCTCGCCGGTCGGTGGGGCTTCGAGCGTGTCGAGCATGGGGTCGCGGTCGTGCAGCGACAGGCGGTCTCGCTGGGTGACGTTGATCAAGCCGTGGTCGGCGGCGATGACCAGACGCGAGTCCTCGGGCAGATGAGCGGCGAGGCGATCGAGCTCGACGTCGAAGGATCCGAGCGTGACGGCGGCGGCGTCGCTGGTGACGCCGAAGCGGTGGCACGTGGCATCGAGCTGGGGCAGGTAGACGTAGGTGTAGCTCGGCTCGTCGGCGCGTCGGAGGGTGTCGATGGCGGCGTCGATGGCGTCGGGCATACGCCGGTAGCCGCGGGTGTGCTGGTCGCCGCAGAGGTAGGTGGTAAAGGTGGAGCGGGCGTAGTCGGCGGGGCTGATGCCGGTGACGCGGCGGCGCATGCGGGCCATCTGGGTGGGCAGGGACCAGAGCAGGCCGGCGTCGAAGCCGTGGTCTTCCAATGGGGTTTCGCCGTAGCGTTCGACGAACGGGAGCGTGGTGACCGTCAGGCGGTGCCGCTGGAGGTAGGCCCACCAGCCGGGCAGGCCGTGCTCGGCGGGGTAGGTGGCGGTGGCGAGGGTGCTCAGCGCGGCGCCGGTGGTCGAGGGAAAGACGGCGTTGAGCTGGGCGGTGACGTGGCTGCGCAGGAACGCGTCGTCGGGCAGGCGTCGGAGCAGGTGCGTGCCCATGCCGTCCGCCAGGACGAACACGAGGTGGCGCGGCGCGCCGAGGCGGTCGGCGATCCACTTGGAGAAACGGCCGAGTTGAACGCCCGGCACGCCGCCGACGTGCGCCAGGGCGACGGCGAGGTCGGTGAACGACGGCTCGTCCGTGTTGGGACGGACGAGGCGGCCCTCGTTGAAGGCGGCGAGCAGGCGTTGTTCGGCCGAGTCGGTCACGGGTCGGTGGTTCCAGACGAGCGAAGACCGGGGCCGGGCGTAGGCGTGGCGGACGTGAGCCCGGGCCGGCGCATCGCTCGCATGGTAATGCGAAACGGGCGTAGAATCCGCCCATGTCGCTGGAACTGCTGTTTCTCGGGACAGGGACGAGCGCGGGGGTACCGATGATCGGCTGCTCGTGCGAGGTCTGCCGGTCGGATGATCCGCGCGACCATCGAACCCGTCCGAGCGTGCTGGTGCGGTACGCCGATGCGGAGGGCGGGGACCGGCAGGTGCTGGTGGACACGTCGCCGGACCTGCGCGTGCAGGCGATCCGGCACGGGCTGGAGCGGCTGGACGGGGTGATGTTCACCCACGCCCACGCGGACCACGTGCTGGGCATCGACGATCTGCGGCGGTTCAACGCGGTGATGAAGGCGCCGCTGGACGTGTACGCCGAGCCGACCGTGCTGGAACGACTGGCAAGCATGTTCGTGTACATCTTCCAGCCGCAGCGGAACGTGAACCCGTCATTCGTGGCGCAGCTCGTGGGGCACCCGCTGGAGGCGGATCAGCCGTTGGAGCTATTTGGGGCGCGGTGGACGCCGCTGCGGCTGATGCACGGGCGGCTGCCGGTGCTCGGATTCCGGGTGGATCGGGACGGGTCGTCGCTGGCGTACTGCACGGACGTGTCGAGCATCCCGCCGCAGACGTTCCCGCTGCTCGAAGGCCTCGACGTGCTGGTGCTGGACGCGCTTCGGTATCGACATCATCCCACCCACCTGACGGTGGACCGGGCGCTGGAGCTGATCGATCAGATCCAGCCGCGACAGGCGTACTTCACGCACATCGCCCACGACATCCGCCACGCGGAGCTGGAGCCGCGGCTGCCCGAAGGCGTGTCGCCGGCGTACGACGGGCTTCGCGTGGCGGTCGGAGCGGGCGCACCGGCGACCGGCCCCTTGGGCTGACCGACGGACCGACCGCGCCTCAGCCCATCAGATCGCGCAGGGCCGCGCCCACGTCCGGCTGACGCATCAGGTGCTCGCCGACGAGGATGCGGTGGATGCCGGCGTCGGCCAGCCGGCGCACGTCGTCGCGGCTGCGGATACCCGATTCGCTCACGACAATCTCCGGGTTCTCCACCATTTCGAGCATGCGGAACGTGTGCGACAGGTCCGTCTTCATCGTCCGCAGGTCGCGGTTATTGATGCCCAGCAGCGTGTACTTCGGGTGCGGGAAGCCGATGTGCGGGCGAACCTTCAGCACGTTCTCAACCTCGTGCACCTCGACCAGCGTGGTCATCCGCAGCTCGGTGGCGAGGATGAGCAGATCGATGAGCATCGGCTCGCTGAGGCACTCGGCGATCAGCAGCACGGCGTCGGCGCCGGCGGCGCGTGACTCGTAGAGCTGGTACGGGTCGATGATGAAATCCTTGCGCAGCACCGGCAGCGGGACCGCCTCGCGCACCCGCTCGATGTAGGACAGCGAACCCTGAAAGTACTTCTCATCGGTCAGGCAACTGATCGCGGCCGCACCGTTCTCGTAATAGGCCCTGGCGATGGCGACGGGGTCGAAGTCCTCACGGATCACGCCGGCGCTGGGGCTGGCCTTCTTGACCTCGGCGATGACGCGCAGCTCGCCGTTGGGCCGGGTCATCGCCGCGAAGAGGTTGCGGGGCGGGCTGGCGTCGGCGGCGCGCACCTTCAGATCGTCGATCGGCTCGCGCTGCTTGGCCCGCTCGACCTCGCGCCGCTTGTCCTCCACGATTTGCTTGAGCACGTCCGTCACGGTGTTTCCCTCGGGCGTCGTTCGGTTCAATCGATCAGCATAACGCGCCGCGAC
>CAYSIX010000144.1:5464-10861 GCA_964431205.1 uncultured Phycisphaeraceae bacterium | reverse complement strand
CGAACTGGTAGCTCAGCGCGTCCACCGCCTCGCCGATCGCCTCGTCCCACCGCTCGACGCCGTCCGGCTCGGCCATCAGGTCCGCCGGGTCCAGCCCCGAAGGCAGCACCGCGATCGCCACGTCCACGTCCGCGGTCAGGAACAGCTCCACCGCGCGGTCGGCCGCCTTCTCACCCGCCGCGTCGGCGTCGAAGATCAGCACCACCCGCTCGGCGTACCGCCGCAGCTCCGCCACGTGTTCGCCCGTCAACGCCGTGCCCAGCGTCGCCACCACGTTCGCACGACCCGCCTGGTGGCAGGCGATCACGTCCGTGTAGCCCTCGACGACCACCGCCGTGTGCGTGTCAATGATCGGTTTCTTGGCCGCGTGCAGGCCGTACAGCGTCCGCGACTTGTGAAACAGCGCCGTCTCCGGGCTGTTGAGGTACTTCGGCTCGTCCTCCTCGCGGAGCTTGCGCCCGCCGAAGGCGATCGGTCGGCCCAGCGAATCCAGGATCGGGAACACCAGCCGATGCCGAAGCGCGTCGTAGCAGTTCGAGGCGCGGACTCCGCGATCCCCGTTGCGCTCGGCCGATCCGTCCTCGCCGTCCGAAGCCATCGACGCCTGATCGCCGATGCCCGATCCCCTGGCGCTGCGCGGCTTGATCAGGCCGGCGGCGACAAACCCGTCGGCGTCCCAGCCCTTGTGCGTGATGGTCGTCGCCAGGCCGTCCCAGCGGTCCGGGGCGTAGCCGAGCTGAAACGTGGCGATCATCTCGGCGCTGACACCGCGACGCTCGAGGTACGCCCGGGCCTCGCGGCCGTGCTCGGCGTGCTTGAGCATCGCGCGATAGAACGCCAGCGCCTGCTGATTCGATGCGGCGATCCGCGCCCGCTCGTCGCCCCGCGTGGTCTGATTCTTGCCCACCGGCCCCTGCTCCCTGACCTCGATGCCGGCGCGCTCGGCCAGGTGGCGCAGCGCTTCGGGGAAGCTCAGCTTGTGATACTGCATCATGAAGCTGAACACGTCCCCGCCGGCGCCGCAGGCGAAGCACTTGTAGATCTGCTTGGCGGGCGAGACGTGCAGGGAGGGGGACTTGTCGTCGTGGAAGGGGCAGAGGCCGAGGTATTCCTTGCCGCGAGGGCGCAGGGACAGGTGCTGCTCGATGAGGCGGACGATGTCGGTCGCCTGCTGGACTCGGAGCTTGAGGTCGTCGGAGAAGGCCATGGGACAACCGTGGAGCGTAGGGAGCGGAGCGAGGAGCGCTCGACGCGGGATCGCCCGTCGCTCGGCGCCCTAGGCCTGGGGCGCGGCGTCCTGCTGGGGCTTGTAGGCGTAGCGTCGCTTGAGCGGCTTGACGACGAAGCCGCTGCGGATGGCCTTGGTCGAGGCCTTGACGCGCTGGACCGAGCCGTCGGGCATGACGGCGTTGACGGTCTGGATGTTGGGTCGGAAGCGGCGCTTGCTCTTGCCGCGCACCTTCAGGCCGATGCCGCCTAGGTACTTCGGCTGGCCGCGGCGGACGTAGGTGTTGCCGACGGCGGTCCGCTTGCCCGTGAACTTGCATACGCGTGGCATGATCCGGCTCTCCGCGTTCGAGGTCAGTTGGCCCGAAACATCAGATCGTAGCCCGCCGGCCCCCGGCATGCAAACGGCCCGGCCCGGCCCGATGCATCCCCGCTCAGCGGCGGCCCCACGGGTCGCGCGTCGATCGGCGTGACGGCCCGTCACGCTGTCCGGCGCCGCCACCTCGTCAGATCGACGCCATCATCGACTCGGTCTGGGGCAGGAACTCGCTCACGCCCGGCCATTCCCGCCAGATGTCGGTCATCGCCTCGACGCCGTGGCGCTCGGCGTCCTTGTGACGAACCCGGAAGATGACGGCGTAGCGGATGTTGGGCGAGACGTTGGGCGCGGCGGTGTGCACGAGCTGGTGGTGGCTGATGACGGCGTCGCCGGCGCGCCCGGTGACCTGCACCGGGTCGCTGGGCAGCTCGACGCCGTCGATACCCTCGGCCAGCGTCGCCGCGCCACGCTCGCGGAAGACGCGTTCAAAGAAGCGATGCGTCCCGGGCCAGACGGTGAAGTTGCCGCTGTAAGGCTCGGGCACGTCGGCCAGCAGGATGGTCACCAGGGCGGTGAAGCTGCGGACGAACTGGCCGGCGGGGATCCCGTTGGTGCCCGTGCCGGTCCCGTCGATGTGGCCACGCGGGGGCGCCGGCTCCCCGTCCATCGTCGGGAATCGCAGCGCGATCTGCCCCCGCGTCGCCGCCAGCACGTTGCCCGAACCCAGCATCGATTCGCACATCGCCAGCAGCGGCGAGCGGTTGAACAGGTCGGTGATCAGCGGTGCCTCGCGCAGCTCCGGGCAGTAGGACTGGGCGCGCATCGTTGGCAGGTCGTCCGGCGGCAGGCCGGCGCTGCCCAGCGAGTGGTTGATCGCGCGGCGGGCGGCGTCGATCAGCGCCGGCGCCACCGCGCCGCGAACGACGAGGTAGCCATCCTCGACCATGGCGCGGCGCTGGATCGCGGTCAGGTGCATCCCCCCATTGTACCGCCGCGTGACGGATACCGGCGAAGGCCGGTCGCTGCGCCGCCGGCCACCATCGGGCGTGGACCACGAAGCGTTGCGGCTCGGCCGCGTTCGGTCACGGTCGGTCACGGTCGGTCACAGGGTGTCCGACGGTGGCCTCGGCGTTGCGGCCAACGGTTCAGGCTGGTAAAAGCCGCAACATGAAAGGCATTCAAACGGTGGGCGGCGTGCTCGTGGGCGTGGCGGTCGGGGCGCTGGCGGCGGCGACGGCGTCGGCCGAAGTGCGCCTGCCGGCGGTGCTCAGCGACGGCGTGGTGTTGCAGCGGGACATGCCCGTGCCGATCTGGGGCTGGGCCTCGCCCGGCGAGGAAGTCAGTGTGCTGTTCGCCGGTCAGGGTCACCCGACGAAGGCGGACTCCCAGGGCCGCTGGCGGGTCGAGCTGCTGCCGATGGACGCCTCGGGCGCGGAGGAGGACGGCCGCGAGCTGGTCGTCGAGGGCGAGGACAACACGGTCGTGGTCAAGGACGTGCTGGTGGGGGAGGTGTGGGTCTGTTCGGGTCAGTCGAACATGGAATGGCCGCTGAGCGCGGCGGCCAACGGTGCGGAAGAGGTCGAGGCGGCGGACTACCCGCGGCTGCGTCTGTTGCACGTGCCGCGCCCGCGGACGGGGCAGGTGCCGGACGAGCCACGGCAAGACACGCAGGCCAGGTGGGTGCGGTGCGATCCGAACCACGTCGGGGGGTTCTCGGCGGTGGGCTACTTTTTTGGCCGTGAGCTGCACCGGGAGCTGGAGGTGCCGGTGGGGCTGATCCAGGCGGCGTACGGGGGCACGCCGGCCGAGGCGTGGACCCGTCAGGCGGCGCTGCGGGCGCACGAGGCGACCGGGTCGATCCTCGAGCGGTTCGAGGAGGCGAGGGCGGACTTCGAGCAGCAGTTGGCCGAGTACGAGATGTCGCGTCAGTTCGCCGAGCGCTACGGCGGTGATGGGGACGTGCGCATTCACGAGGACCCCGGGAACACGGGCGTGTTCAAGGGCCGGGCGGACCGGGGTTTCGAGGACGAAGACTGGCCGACGATGACGCTGCCGGGGGCGTGGGAGTCGTCGGGGCTGGAGATCGACGGCGCGGTGTGGTTCCGCAAGCGGGTGCAGGTGCCGGCGTCGTGGGCGGGTCGGGATCTGAGGCTGACGCTGGGGGCGATCGACGACTACGACGTGACGTATTTCAACGGTCGGGAGGTGGGTCAGACGGGGACGGAGGTGCCGGGGGCGTGGGCGACGCCGCGGCGGTACAAGGTACCGGGGGAGCTGGTGGAAGCCGGCGAGGCGGTGATCGCGGTGCGTGTGTTCGACCACGCGGGCGAGGGCGGGTTCACCGGGCCGCAGGAGCAGATGAAGCTGGAGCCGGCCGAGCTCGAGGGGCTGTCGGACGAGGCGCCCCAGACGATCGACCTGTCGGGCGAGTGGCGTTACTTCATCGAGCACCGGCTGGACCCGAAGCCGGCGCAGACGCGTTACCCGTACGGCCCGGGGCATCCGCACCGGCCGGGCGGGCTGTTCAACAGCATGATCGCGCCGATCCTGCCGCACGCGGTCCGGGGGGTGATCTGGTACCAGGGCGAGTCGAACGCCGCCCGGGCTGAGCAGTACCGCGTGCTGTTCCCGGCGTTGATCAAGGACTGGCGGTCGGCGTGGGGGCAGGAGCGGCTGCCGTTCTACTTCGTGCAACTGGCCAACTTCCTGGCGCCGCAGACCGGGACCGAGGACACGCCCTGGGCGCACCTGCGTGACGCGCAACTGCACACCTACCGCACCGTGCCGGACACGGGCATGGCCGTGGCGATCGACATCGGCGAGGCCGACGACATCCACCCGCGCAACAAGCAGGACGTCGGCCGACGCCTGGCGCGGTGGGCGCTGGCCGAGCTGTTCGACCGCGACGTCGTGCCCAGCGGGCCGATCTACCGCGAGATGACGGTCGAGAACGGCAAGGTGAGGATCGAGTTCGACCTGTTCGGCTCGACGCTGAAGACACGCGACGACGAAGCGCCGCGCGGCTTCACGATCGCCGGCGAGGACCGACGCTTCGTCCCCGCACAGGCGAAGATCGAGGGCGACGCCGTGATGGTCTGGTCGGACGACGTGCCCGAGCCCGTCGCCGTTCGTTACGCCTGGGCCAACAACCCCGTGCGGGCCAACCTGGTCAACGCCGAGGGGTTGCCCGCCTCGCCGTTCCGCACCGACGACTGGCCGCGCCAGGGTGCGCAGTAACCCAACCCGGCTCGGATGGCGCCAGCGCGCATCTTTCAGCCGCGGGCAAACCTGCCCGCGGACTCGCACAACGTCGCGGGTCGAACCTACGCAGTGGGACCTACGCGCACGTCGGCGCGGGTCAAACGCACGACGCACCACCCACGCACACGTCGCCGTCCGCGAGGGCGCCGCATCGCGGCTGCGGGATGCGCGCCGCATCGCGGCTGAACCGTCACGTTCAGCCCTCCAGCCGCCGCTTCATTGACGACACAAGCCGCTCGAACACGCGGTCGGCATCGTCGCGCGCGTCGATCACGAGATAGTGCTCGGGGTCCCCGGCCGCCTGATCGAGGTAGCCCTGCCGCACGCGGCGGTGATACGCCGCGCCCTTGCGTTCCATGCGGTCCAGCAGCGGGCTCAGCCGCGCCGCCGCGCACGCCTCGTCCACATCGAAGACCACCACCAGGTCGGGCCACGTCTCGCCCACCGCGATGCGCCCTGCCGTGAGAATGTCGTCTCGGTCCAGGCCCCCCGCCGTGCCCTGGTACGCCAGCGTCGAGCTGATGAACCGGTCGGCCAGCACCAGCTCGCCGCGCGCCAGGGCCGGGCGGACGCGCTGGGCCACGAGCTGC
>CAYSIX010000144.1:0-5454 GCA_964431205.1 uncultured Phycisphaeraceae bacterium | reverse complement strand
CCCGGCTGGCCATGAACAGCAGCATCTCGCAATGAAGGTCCACCTCCGCCTTGTTCTGCGGGTCCAGCAGCAGCCGCCGCACCTGCTCGCCCACGTACGTCCCGCCCGGCTCGCGCACCTCGCACACCGTCAGCCCCGCCGACCGCGCCAGGTCCGCGAACCGCCGGAACTGCGTGCTCTTGCCGCTGCCATCGGGCCCGTCAAACACCACGAACCGGCCCCGCAGCCGCGCCATCCATCCTGTCTCGGCCGTTGCGCTCACGCGGCGAAGGATAACGCAACCGCCCGCCACACGACCGGGTACGATGATCCGCTCACCGATGAGCAGCCACCGCGACTACCTGGCGCCCTATCACGAAGCCACTTCCGAGCACGGCAGCGACTTCGGCGTCACGCTCTGGGCCTCGCCCGAGTCCCAGCGCCGACGCTTCGCCGTCATGACCGAGATGGCCGACCTGGCCGGCAAACGCGTCCTCGATGCCGGCTGCAGCCGCGGCGACTTCGCCGCCTACCTGCTCGAGCACGGCATCGAGTTCGAACGCTACATCGGCGTCGACGGCCTGGCCGACGTCATCGACTTCGCCCACCACCGTGGCCTGCCCGCCAGCGAGTTCCACACCGGCGATCTCGTGAACGACCCCACCCTCTTCCGCCTCGGCTCGCCCCAGGTCATCACCCTCTCGGGCACGCTGAACACCATGAGCAACCACCTGGCCCTGCGCGTCCTGCGAGCGGCCTGGGACGCCACCGAAGAGTCGCTCATCTTCAACTTTCTCTCCGATCGCTCCCGCCGGCCCGTGCCCTACCGGCAGGACCCCGCCCGCCGGCTCAACACGCTCAAGCTGCTGCGCTGGGCCCTGAAGCAGACCTGGGCCGTAAGGTTTCGACACGACTATTTCCAGTACGGCCACGACGCGACGATCGCCATGCGCAAGGCGTAGCCGCTCGAAAGCGATCGCCACAGAAAGGCACAAGACCGGCCCGGCCAAGGCGCTGCCTGACCGACACCGTGGTTTGATTGCGTCCCTTTGTGACTTTTCGTGGCGATCCCGTGGCTGGCGTGCGACGCGTCAGTGCCGGCGGACGAGCGCCCCGGCGACGTGCCCGCCGAAGCCGGCGGCGAAGACCGCGTGCGACGTCGCCGGGCCCAGGTCGCGCCCCTTCCGGCTCAGCCGCGCGTCGATCGGCTCGTCCAGCCACGGCATCGGCGGCCGGCGACGCGCGTGCGAACACACGGCCGCGATCACCAGCGACACCAGCCCCGCCGCGCCCAGCCCGTGCCCCAGCGCGCCCTTGACCGCGTACACGTCCGGCCCGTGCCCGGATGCGCCGGCCGCCTTCCCGCTACGGGTCGCTTCGCAAGCCTCCCACAGCGCCGACAGCTCGCCCGCGTCGTGATCGGCCGTGCCCGGAGCGTGGGGGTGCAGCACGTCCACGGGCTCACCGTCGAACAGCCGGCGGGCGACCTCGTGCAGCGTCCCCATACGCGGCGCGGCGCGGATCAGGTCGTGCGGCTCGGTCGCGACGGCGGTGCGCAGCAGCTCCAGCTCGCCGGGCATGGGCGGCTGATCGGCGGGCACGCGGCGCAGCACGATGGCGGCGGCGAGCTCGCTGAGCATGAACCCGCCCCGCCGCGCGTCGAGCGGGTACGCGCGGTACGGCTCGCTGGCCGGCGGCAGCGGCGCCAGCACGCCCAGCCGCCGATAGCTGTGGATGAACACGTCGTCGAGCGCGGACTCGGCGGTGACGACGAGGCAGGCGTCGGCGTCGTCGGGCAGGGTGCGGTGCAGCAGCGCGTATCGGGCAGCGTCGAGCGCGGCGAGGCTGGAGGCGCACGCCGCGATGTGGTGACTGCGCGGCGCGACGTGGAGCCGGCGGCGCAGCTCGACGTTGAACAAGGCGCCGGGGCCCAGCGCGATCGCGGCGGCGAGCTCGGGCTCCAGCGAGCCGCGGTCGGCCGCATGGGCGGCTCGCGACCAGGCCCGGATCGCGCCCTTGCTGGTGCCGACGAACGTGGGGACCCCGGCGGGTTCGAGCCCGGCGGCGAACAGCGCTTCGCGTGCGGCGCGTTCGGCGAGTTCGACGGCCGGATCCGTGCCGGCGTGCTGGGCCACGCTGCTCGAGCCCAGGGCGCGGACGAGGTGAGCGGGGTCGAGGCCGGCGGGCAGGCGATCGGCGCGGTCGGGCAGGGTTTGGCCGGCGTCGAGGGCGGTGAAGGTCTCCCACGCCGAGCGGCCCAGGGGGCTGACCAGACCGACGCCGGCGACCAGGACGCGCGCCGTAGCAGGGCCGGCGGGGGAATCGGGAGAATGCCCGGCCGGGGCCGTGCGACTGCAAGCCTTGCGTTGACAATCGCTTGCGCTCGAATCCGAAGATCGGTCTAACGTGTCTCTTGCGATCGGTGACGCCACGGGCGTATCATACGGGCCGGTTGATCAGGGCCATCGCCCGCGACGGGCGACGCTGATTTTCAGGGGCGCGGCACAACGGGTGTCGTGCGACGTCGGCGGTGAGGTCGGTAGCCCAGGAGGGCGCGCGAGCCAAGGATCGGTTCGACCGGAGCACGCACCCGAACAGCTGCACACGCGATCCGACGCTCGCCCTTCGCTCGGATTCGATCCATCCATGAGCAGAATCGACCCACGTTTTCTCCAGGCTTCCGGTCCGGCGGTCTTCTCGGGCAATGAGTTGCTCGTCAAGGGCGCGCTGGAGACCGATGGCGGCGTCCATTTGCTGACCGGTTATCCCGGCTCGCCGATCGCCGGCTTCTTCGACACGCTCGAGTCGCTCGGGCCCGTGCTCGACGAGCACGGCATGGTCGCCCGCATGGCCAGCAACGAGGCGCTGTCGGTCGCCATGGTCAACGGTGCGCAGATGGCCGGCTGCCGCGCGATCACCGCGTTCAAGTCGGTCGGGCTGCACGTGGCCTCCGACGCGCTGGCGCTGGGCGTGCTCGCCGGCACGCAGGGCGACTCCGGCGGGCTGATCGTCTGCGGCGACGACCCCTGGTCCGACTCGACCCAGGTCCCCGCCGACTCGCGCTTCCTCGCCGAGCACGTGCGCATGCCCGTGATCGAGCCGGCCTGCCCCCAGGAGATCAAGGACTGGGTGGACCTGTCGTTCAAGATCGGCAGGGCCGGTGGGATCTACGTCGGCTACCTGATGACGGTCGCGTCGGCCGACGGCGGCGGGACCGTCGAGTGCCGCCCGAACCAGTACCCGGCGCTCAACGAGCGGCAGCAGCGCACGCTCAGCTATGTCCGGGACATCGAGCCGAACCTCGACCAGACCGTGCTCCTGCCGCCGCGCACCTGGCACAGGGAAGTGGGCATGGCCCAGCGCTTCGCCGCGGTCAAGGCCGCCGCCCGCAAGCTCGGCGTCAACCGCATCGAGGCCCGACCGCAGAAGGGCGAGCTCGTGCCCATGGGCTTCGTCGCCGCCGGCAACGCCTACGCCTACCTCGCCCACGCCCTCGCCGAGATGAACCTGCTGGGGCGCATCCCCATCCTCAAGCTCGGCATGGTCTATCCGGTCGATGAGCAGCTCGTGCTCGACCTGGCCCGACAGTGCCGCCAGCTCTTCGTCGTCGAGGAACGACGAGGCTTCGTCGAGCGGCAGGTCCTCGAGGCCCTGGCCCCCTGCCGCCAGAGCGGCGAGCTGAGCACCGAGGTCTACGGCAAGCGCTTCCCCAACGGCCTCGAAGGCATCCCCGACACCCGCGGCCTGAACCCCTCGGTCCTGCTGACCCGGCTGATCCCCCTGGTCAAGGACCACCCCACCCTGCCCATCGAGCTGACCAACGGCAACCTCTCGGCCCTCGAGCAACGCCTCCACGCCACCGCCGACTACGACGTCCACATCCCCGACCGAACCCCCACCTTCTGCCCCGGCTGCCCCCACCGCGACTCGTCCAACGTCCTGCTCGAGCTGCGCCAGGACCTGCTCGACCCCGAGTACATGCTCGCCCACCACAAACGCAAGCCCCTCGACCTGGTCTGCCACGGCGACACCGGCTGCTACACCATGCTCATGTTCGAGCCCAACCGCCCGCTGATGCACAACTACAGCGGCATGGGCCTCGGCGGCGCCACCGGCGCCGGCGTCGACCCCTTCATCGACAACAAGCAGCTCGTGTTCATGGGCGACGGCACCTTCTACCACTCCGGCCAGGTCGCCATCAGCCAGTCGATCTACACCGGGCAGGACATCACCTACATCATCCTGGACAACAAGACGACGGCGATGACCGGCCACCAGGGCCACGCCGGCGTCGACCTCGACCTGTCCGGCAAGACCATGAACGCCCTGGACATCGAACGCATCGTCCAGGGCATGGTGCCCAAGCAACTCAAGCGCGACGTCCGCATCGTCCGGATCAACCCCGCCGACCGCGAACGCTACCGCAAGCTCCTCGAGCAGACGATCCTCGCCGACGGCGTGAAGATCATCATCGCCGACAAGGAGTGCGGGATCACCTACCACCGCCGCGTCCGCCGCGCCGAACGCCAGGAACAGAAGCAGGCCGGCTTCATCGCCCGCAAGACGCACATGAACGTCGCCACCGAGGTCTGCGAGTTCTGCCTCGAGTGCACCAACCAGACCGGCTGCCCGGGCCTGAAGATCACCGACACCGACTACGGGCCCAAGATCCAGACCGACTTCTCCTGGTGCGTCAACGACGGCGCCTGCCAGCGCATCAACGCCTGCCCGTCGTTCGAGGAGGTCACCGTCCTGCGCCGCCAGCCCAAGCGCATGGGCGATGAGCACGTCGAACTGACGGACCTGCCCGAGCCGCCGCGGCCGATCCACGCCGACCAGGACACCTGGCGGTGTTACCTGGCGGGCGTCGGGGGCATGGGCATCGGCACGGCGACGTCGATCCTGGTCCTGGCCGGCCACGCCATGGGCTACGAGGTCCTGTTCCTGGACAAGAAGGGCCTGGCGATCCGCAACGGCGGGGTGTTCTCGCAGCTCGTCTACACCCGCCGCGACGCCGCCGCGCCCACCAACGGTCAGAACGGCGCCGAGTCCCCCGCCAAGCTCAAGGCCCCGAACCCGCGCAGCTTCACCACGCCGCTGATCCCCTACGGCAGCGCCGACCTGCTGCTGGGCATCGACCTGCTCGAGGCCACGCGCGGCATCGACCCCAGGCACCCCTACCGCGTCGCCTCCCCGCAGCGCACCGCCGCCGTGGTCAACACCGCCAAGACCCCCACCATCCTCTCGCTGATGGGACGCGACGACTTCACCGCGCCCGAGCTCGAGGCCGTCCTGCGCCGCTACACCCACGCCGACCGGTTCGTCGGGTTCAACGTCGGCGACCTGTGCGAGCGCGTGCTCGACTCGAAGCTGTACGCCAACATCATGATGCTCGGCATCGCGTTCCAGAAGGGGTTCCTGCCGCTGACCCGCGAGGCGATCGAGGGCGCGATCGCGCAGGTGACCGGCGCCGAA
>CAYSIX010000143.1:0-10870 GCA_964431205.1 uncultured Phycisphaeraceae bacterium | reverse complement strand
CGGGATCCGTCCGCTCCGCCCGACCCCACCGACCCGCCCGAGCTGGCGCCCGGCGCCCCCGTGCCCCCGCCCGACCCCGCGCCGCTCCCCCGCGCCGGACCCGAACCGCTGCCCGGCTCGATCCCCTCCGACCTCATCGCCGCGCGCCCCCGCGCCAGCATCAGCCGCTTGGCCGACTCGAACTCCTCGTCCGTCATCTTCCCCGCCTCGTGCATCTGCCTCAGGTCCGAGAGCGTGAATCCGATCGTCGGCTGCTCGTCGGCCCCTCGCAGCAGCCGTCGCCGCAGCCACACCGCGAAGACGATCACCCCCACCGACACCGCCACCAGCACCCCCAGATAGAACCACACCTCCCCGTGGATCGCCCGACCCCCCGGGCCCCCGGGCCCGCCGTTCGCCGCCTGCGCCACCAAACCCCACGCCGCCGACAAGCCCGACGCCCCCGGCGTTCCCGACGTCAGCCTGCCCACCCATCCGTCCGGCCACATCACGCGTTCAGCTCTTCTTCGTGGTCTTCTTCTTGCCCGACTTGCCCGCCGACGCCTTCGCCGAACCCGCCTCGTCCGCACCGCTGCCCTCCGCACCCTCGTCCGACGCGGCCTCGGCCTTCGCCGACGCCTTCTTGCTCCCCTTGGCCTTCTTCTTTCCCTCGCCGCCGGACGACTTCGACGCCGACTCGGCCTGCCCGATCGGCTCGTCCACCTCCGTCACCTTCGCCTGCTCCAGGATCTGATCCAGCGTCTTCTGCTCCCGCAGCTGCATGTACAGCGACTCCAGCTCGCCGTTCTGCTGCATGTCCTGGCGCATCTTCTCCGGCCGGCGACCCTCGCGCATCGCCATCCACGTGATCCGGTGGTTCATCTCCTGCTCGCTCACGTCCACCTCGAGCTGCTTCGCCGCCTGATCCAGAATGAAGAACTGCTTGAGCTGACGCTTGGCCTCGTCCTCCGAACCGGCCCGCAGCTCCGCCAGCCGCTGCTCGATCTCCTGCGACGGTACCCCCTGGTACGCCAGCTCCATCGCCTGCCGCCGAAGCACCCGCGCCGACTGCCTCGCCGTCACCCCCTCCGGCAGGTCCAGCTCCACCTTCTCCAGCAACTGATCGCACACCTGCTCGTGCATGTCCGCCCGCTGACGCGCCTGACTCTGGGCCTCCAACCGCTCACGCACCTGCTGACGCAACGCCTCCACCGACTCGACGCCGAACTGCTCGGCCACCTGCTCCAGCGGCGCCGGGTCGATCCGCTCGATCTTGTTCAGCTTCAGCTTCAGCGTGATCGGCTGACCCTTGATCTTCTCGTTCTCGTGCCCCGCCGGACCCGTCATCGAGATCGACAGCTCCTCACCCGCCCGCTTGCCGATCAGCCGCTTGCCCAGGTCCTCGACGAAGATCCCCGCCACGTGGCCCCGGTAGTCGTACTTCTGCCCGTGCGCCAGCACGTACGTCGCCGGCTCCCGCTGGATCACCTCCGCGTCGTCGCCCGCGTCCTCGCCCGCCAGCACCCGCAGCTCGCACTCGACGAAATCCTCCGCCTCGATCGGGCCACCCGCCACCTCCTGTGGCTTGCCGAACCGCTCGCGGTACATCGCCAACTGCTCATCCACCATCTCGTCGGTCACCGTCGCGCTGCGCTTGTTCACCTCGATCTGATCGAACGCCGGCAGCTCCACCTTCGGCGTCACCTCCACCTCGATCGTCACCGTCAGCGGGCCCGACTCCGGCAGCTCCAGCTCCTCGAAGCCCTTGATCTCCGGCTCGCCCAGCACGTCCAGGTCGTGCTCCTCGATCGCCTGCGCGTAGCTCTCGCTGATCAACTGACCCTTGGCGTCCTGACGCACCGCGTCCCCGAACCGCTTCTCCAGCAGCCGACGCGGCGCCCGGCCCCGGCGGAAGCCCGGCACCGCCGCCTCCTCCCGCAGCGTCCCGTACGCCTCCTCCAGCTTCGACCTCACCCGCGCCTCGGGCACCTCGATCACGAGTCGCTTCAGCGACGGGCCCGCGTCCTCGATCGTCACCTTCTGCTCCAGCTTCTCCTCGGCGGTCGGCGTCTCCAGCTCGGCCATGTTCACGGCTCCTTGTTGAGTGTGGTGGGGTTGGAGGCGTGGAACAACAGGAGGGGCCGCGGCCGACCCACGCCTGGCGCCGCGCCCACCGCGACACCGGTACCTCGACCGCGATCCGGCCAGTATCCCCCGCCCCCCGCCCACCGTCAAACATGGCCGTGGTGTTCAGCCGCCGGGCCTGGCCGCCGACGCCCTTCGACCTTCCGCGCTGGTCTGCAAACTGGTCTCGAACTGGTCGGGAAACTGGTCTGGTTTCGGCCACGCGCTCGTCGAAACCGGACCAGTGGCGCAGCAGTGGCCAGTGAACCGGTGCCCAGCGGCGAAGTGACCGGGTGACGAAGCGACCTGTTCCGTGATCCTGTCCAGCCTCCCGTCCTGTCATCTCCTGACTCCTCAGTTCGACCCCTTCACCCTTGCCCGATCGGTCGCCCCGGTGCGCACGCGTCCGCACCTCCACGCCTCAAGCCGGGTCGGAGCGAGGTGCGAGCGCGGGCCGGGGTGGTCGAACGCGTGGTCAGAACGTGCGCGTCAACTCAAAACGGGCGCGCGCACGATCGCGGTCGAGCGTCTGGCGCGGTGGGTTCGATCCACGCATACGCAGCCGTCCGCGAGGCGTTGCCTCGCGGCTGAGATGAGACTGTGCGCGATACGGCATCAGCCGCGGGCCAACGGCCCACGGACAGCCAGGACAATGTGGACGGTTCACGCGCCGTCGTCAGCCCGCCGGCGTCGCCTCGGCGCCGCGTGCCGCGTCCATCCGCCACTGCCAGCGCTGCTGACGCCGGCGACGTAGCCGGATATAGATGACGATCCCGCCGACCCAGACCGCGAGCCAGAACAGGCCGACGGCCAGCACGAACCACGGCGCCGGGAACTGGTTCTGCCAGCTCGACCGCGTCGCGCTGAACACGCCGGTCTGCACGTTCTGGAGCCCGACCGTCGGCGCTTCGGTCAGGATCCGCAGCAGCTCGCGCGCCTGTTCCTGCACGGCCGGGTCGGACGTGTTGATGTTGGCCGTGGACATCCAATTAAGCACGGCCTGCTCGTCGAGGGGGCTAGCGTTGGTGGTCGCGCTTGGGTCCTGCCAGGTCCACGTGGTCGTATCGACCTTCATCCATGCCCAGTTCGTGTTGCTCGCGGAAGGCAGCATTGTGACGTCGAGTACATCCGGGTTGGCACCGACGATGAAAAACACATCCCCGAATGATGGGCCATGCGACGAAGTGCTGACATCGATCTCTTTGTATCCCGAAGAGGTATTTGGCGTAAGCGTGAGGTTTTCGATCGTGACCTTGTAGGTCGGCCCGAGAGCGGCCGCGAGTAATACAGAGACAGCGGCAGGCATCGGCAGGAGCATCGTCCAGAGGATGAGGAACCACGCGGGGCCGACGGTGCCGCGTTGTTTGGGCGTGTCGATGCCGACCTGTCGGAAGTCGCAGCCGCACTCGGGGCAGGTCATGGCGGTCAGGCCGTGGACGGCGTAGCCGCAGCGGCCGCAAGTCGGCAGGCCGTCGCGGGGGTTCCGCAGGACGCGGTACCAGAGCACACCCAGGCCGACGACGCATCCGAGCAGCAGGCCCAGGCCGACGAGGGCGATCGGAAAGATGGAGACTCCCATGGCGGGCTCCGCTTGGTCATTACCCGTGGTGGTCAGATGATGATACCCCATGGCGTTGGGGGTGACGAAGACATCAGCCGCGGGCCAACGGCCCGCGGACGGCTACGACGAAGTCGGTGGTACGCACGCCGTGGGCGTCACCCGCGCGTGCGGCGGCGTCCGCGAAGCGTTGCCTCGCGGCTAAGGACGCGCACGAGGACGTGGGAGTGTCATGCGGTGTCGCCCCCACGCGTGCGGCGGCGTCCGCGAGGCGTTGCCGCGGCGATAGACGGGTTTGATCGTGAAGCGCGAAGGCGGTCGCGGGAACCCACAGCGCGAGGCGTGGCCGCGGCGCTCAACAATGGTCCGTTACGGGTTGTTCGGGGTCTCTTCTTCTTCCTTGTCGCCGCCGAGCAGGTCGCCGAGGCCCTTGGTCGCGTCTTCGAGGTTTTTCCTGGCGCCCTCGGTCGCTTGCTCGACGGCCTTGCCCGCTTCGCCGGTGACCTTGTCGAGCTCGCCGGTGACCCGGCCGAGGTCGACCTGGCCGACCAGCTCGTCGAACTGCCCGCTGAGGGCGTCGACGCCGCTGCGGAGCCCGCTGGCCAGCTCGCCGGGCAGGTCGATGCCGCTTTCGAGCACGGCCTGGAAGACCTGGTCGAGGATGATGCCGGTCAGCTCCGAGAGCAGGACGCCCTTGTCGGAGTCGCTGCCGACGTTTTCGAGCGTGATCTGGTCGATCTGGACGGTGGGGTTGGTCAGGGGATAACCGCGGAGCTGGACGGTGACGTCGCGGAGGTTGAGCTGGCGGATGACGTAGCGTTTGGCGGGCTCTTCGGGGTCGGTCGGGGGTTCTTCCTCGGAAGAGAGCTTCTTGAGGTTGTCGAGGACGTACTGGTAGTTGTCCTTGCCGTCCTTGCGTTCGAGGGTCAGGTCGAGTCCGGTGAGGGTCAGGTCGGGGATCTCGACCTCGTCGCGGCGGAGCGAGCCGAGGGTGACGTCGACGCGACCGTCGTCGAGTGCGAGGAAGCGGTCGGCGTCGAAGCCCGGGGCGTTGTCCATGTGCAGGCCGGCGAGCTCGAGGCGGCCGGCGAAGACGCCGACGTGGGCGCTGTCGAGGGAGGTCTCGAGGCCGGTGGCGTAGGTGGCGCCGCGTTCGATGCCCTTCTCGGCGAGCGAGTCGATGTAGACGTAGGCGCCGACGCCGACGATCAGCAGCAGGATCAGCACCACCAGCAGCAGACGGGTAAGCCATTTCATGGTCGGCTCCTTTGTTCAGACGAATGATCGGCGACAGGCCCGGCTCGCCCCACCCGCACTATACCGGTGCGGGTGGTTCGTGGCTCGGGTAAGGTGGACGGCGGGCGAAACGGGCGGCGATGGTATGTCATTCGAACCCGAGCGAGAATGGATGCAGCGGGCGTTGGAGCTGGCCGAGCGTGGTCGGGGCTGGGTGGAGCCGAACCCGCTGGTGGGGGCGGTGCTGGTGCGGGAGGGGCGGGTCGTGGCCGAGGGGTGGCACGGGCGGTACGGGGGGCCGCACGCGGAGGTGGAGGCGTTGCGAGACGCCGAGGCGAAGGGGCTGGACGCTCGTGGTCTGACGCTGGCGGTGACGCTGGAGCCGTGCAGCCACCACGGCAAGACGCCGCCGTGCACGGACGCGGTGATCGCGGCGGGCTTGTCGCGGGTGGTGGTGGCGATGCAGGACCCGTTCGAGGACGCGGCGGGTCGGGGGGTAGCGCGGCTGCGTGAGCGGGGGATCGAGGTGGTGGTGGGGGTGTGTGAGCGGGAGGCGAGGCGGCAGAACGAGGCGTACCTCAAGCGTGTGACGACGGGTCTGCCGTGGGTGACGCTGAAGTGGGCGCAGACGCTGGACGGTCGGATCGCGACGGCGGCGGGGGACAGCAAGTGGATCAGCAGCGAGGGGTCGCGTCGGCGGGTGCACGAGCTGCGGGGGCGGGTGGACGCGGTGATGACGGGGATCGGGACGGTGCTGGCCGACGACCCGACGCTGACGGCGAGGGACGTGGAGGTGCGTCGGGTGGCGCGTCGGGTGGTGGTGGACCCGATGCTGCGGATCCCGCGGGAGGCGGCGGTGCTGCGGGAGCCGGAGCCGCCGGTGACGGTGGCGATCGCGGCGGACGCGCCGCGTGGTCAGAAGCGTCGGGCGCTGGAGGCCCGGGGGGTGGAGGTGGTGGAGCTGGGGCGGCGGGCGGACGGGCGGTGCGCGTTGCGGCCGCTGCTGTCGCGGCTGAGCGAGCGACACGGGGCGACGAACGTGCTGGTCGAGGGCGGGGCGCGGCTGATGGGGTCGTTGCTGGACCAGGGGCTGGCGGACCGGGTCCTGGCGTTCGTGGCGCCGCGGGTGCTGGGCCAGGACGGGGCGCGGGCGGCGGTGTCGGGGCTGCTGGCCGAGCGGATCAGCGACGCGCGGCCGCTGGAGCTGCGTTCGATCGATCGCATCGGTGACGACGTGCTGCTGGATTACCGAGTGATCGGTGATTGAAGATTGAAGATTGAAGATTGAAGATTTGCGATCGAAGTCTCCGGTCGCCGATCTTCAATCGGCAATCGCGATTTGGCAATCGGCAATCCCTACGCGTTCCACCACTTCAGCTCGATCTGGGGGAAGATGATGTCGTGGACCTCGGCGTCGCGGACCTCGAACTGCTCGATCTCGTTGAGCTTGCCGAGGTAGGTCGAGTCCTGGGCGAGCTTCTCGGCCAGGTCGAGCAGGGTCTCGAAGCGGGAGACGTGCTGCATGAAGCGCTTGATGCCGTAGTCGATCGCCTGGCCGCGGGTGATGATGAACTGCCAGTCGCTGGCCTGGAGCAGCAGCAGCTCGCGGCCGGCCTTTTGAAGCAGCGACTCGATGTTGGCGTCCTTCTGCCACGGCAGGGTGTAGCAGGCGCGGCCGAAGTTGGTCTCGCAGCGGTACTCGATGTCCCACATCCAGTTGACCTGCGGGTTGGCCCAGACGCGGTGGTCGCCCTCCTCGCCCCAGCTTCCCTCGGGGAGGGAGACGACCTTGTCGACGGGGTGTTTTTCGAGGAAGCCCTCGGCGGTGCAGAGCTCGACGTCGGGGTCGTGTGCGAGGCTGAGCCAGACGTCGCGGAGGAACTGGGGCCCTTCGAACCACCAATGGCCGAAGAGCTCGGCGTCGAAGCTGGCGGTGACGACGCCGTGGCGGCCGGTGCGATGGCGGTACTCGGCGAGGCGTTGCTTGACGATGTTGCAGAAGTGGGTGACGTGCTCGTGGACCTTGCCGGGGACGTTGTCGGGGTAGTAGAGGTGCTTGTCGCCGAGGTCGACCTTGTGCCCGGTGATTTTCCAGTAGCGCAGGCCGCGTTTGGGCCCCCACTTCTTGTGGAATTCGAGGTAGACGCCGTCGGCGGGGTAGCCGATGTCGCCGGACCAGACCTGCTCGCAGACGTGGTTGTCGCGGGCGAAGGCGGCGGCGCGGGCCAGGCCGGTGCCGTCGCTGTTGACGCCGTGCGGTTCGTTGACGCTGCGCCAGCCGCGGGCGGGGTACTTCTGGGCCTCGTCCCAGCCGATCTTCCACCACTGGCCGTCGTTGAAGACCTGCTCGGAGTTGGCGCGTTGGATCAGGTGGTGCTCGACGAAGAAGTGGGTGAGGGTTTCGTCGGCGACGAGGTGCTCGATGCCGACGCGGCCGGGCTTGGCGCCCCAGTGGTTGGGCGGCTGCCAGTCGCCGCCGGGGCGGTAGGCGCACTCGGGCAGCCACACGCCGGTGGGCTTGAACCCGAGGATGCGGTGGGAGCTGGCCAGGCCGGCGCGGAGCTGGGCGCGGATCGAGGCGTCTTCGTAGAGCAGGGGCAGGTAGCCGTGCGTGGCCGCGGAGGTCAGGATCTGGATGTGCCCGTCGCGGGCGTGTCGGGCGAAGGCGGCGGGGATGTCGCGGTCGGCGCGGTGGAACTGGGCCAGCGCGTTCTCGTGCCAGGAGATCCAGAAGTCGGCCAGGTACATCATGTGGCCGTTGTCCAGCCGCTCGAAGTCGCGGCGGTCCTGCTTGGCGCGGTCGATGCGGTCGTTGAGGTAGCGCTCGAAGCCGGCCTTGAAGTGATCGTGCGCGAGCTGTTCGAGCAGCACGGGTGTCAGCCCGATCGTCGCCTGACACGAGGCGCCGTGCAGGGCGCAGTGCCCGATCGCGTCCAGCAGCGGCAGGTAGGTTTCGGCGGCGGCCTCGTAGAGCCAGTCCTCGCCGTGCGGCCAGACACCGTGGTTCAGGACGTAGGGGAGATGGCCGTGCAGGACCAGACAGAAGCTGCCGAGCGGTTCAGACATCGTCCGGCATGGTAACGCCTTTGCGATCGCCGCGTGGCGACCGATCGGGCCGCGGGGTCACGACGCCTCGTGAGCCACCGTCGGCGCCACCTCCTGATTCAAGGCGTCGGCGGCGAACGCGATGCACGCCCGCACCTGCGTTTCGTTCAGCTCGGGGCACGCCTCGAGCACGTCCTCGACCGTCCAGTCCCCGCTGAGCTGGTGCAGGACCGACTCCACGCTGATCCGCGTCCCACGGATGACCGGCTTACCGCCCAGGACCTGCGGATCACGATGAATGTGCTTGCGCCAGTCCACGCCAACATTGTAACGACGCCACCCCCCGGGTCGATAGAATCGACATGATGGAGTACAAGGCCGGGACGGCGAACCGGACGACCACGCCGCGAGGCATCGACCTCGACCAGCGGCGCGTGCACTTCGTCGGCATCGGCGGGTGCGGGATGTCGGGCCTGGCGCGCATCGCCCGTCAGCGCGGCGCCGTGTGCACGGGCTCCGACCTGGCCGCGTCCGAGACCACGCGCCGCCTGATCGCCGAGGGTATCGCCGTCACCCACGAGCAGCACGCCGGCTCGGTCCCCGACGGCTGCGACCTGCTGGTGATCTCGGCCGCGATTCGACCCGACCACCCCGAGCTGGTCGCCGCACGCCGGCGCGGCGTCGAGGTGCTCAAGTACGCCGAGCTGCTCGGCCGGCTGATGAGCGCCAGCCGCGGCGTCGCCGTCGCCGGCACCCACGGCAAGTCCACCACCACCAGCCTGCTCAGCCACGTCCTGATCACCGCGGGGCTCGATCCGTCGTTCATCGTCGGCGCCAACTGCCCGCAGATCGGCGGCGGCGCCCGTGTGGGCGGCGGCGACCTGCTCGTCGCCGAGGCCTGCGAGTACGACCGCTCGTTCCACAACTTCCACCCCGCCCACGCCGTCATCCTCAACCTCGAGGCGGACCACCTGGACCTCTACCGCTCGCTGGACGAGATCGTCGAGGCGTTCGCCGTCTTCGCCCGGCAGGTGCGCCCGGAGGGGTCGCTGCTGATCCAGCACGAGATGCCGCAGCGGCTGGCGGTGGTCGCGGGGCTGGGCTGCGCGGTCGAGACGATCGGCTATGCGCCGCAGGCGGACTGGCGGGTGCGTGTCGAGGGCCGGTCGGTCGAGCTGCACGGGCCGGACGCGGACGACCGCTGCGCGTGGCGAAACCCGTTGGCGGGCGAGCACATGGCCTACAACGCCGCCGCCGCCGCCGTCCTGGCCCATCGCGTCGGCGTGCCGTGGGACCGCGTCGGGCCGGCCATCGAATCCTTCCAGGGCCTGGACCGGCGCATGCAGACCCTCGGCCGACACGCCGGCGTCACCGTCGTCGACGACTACGGCCACCACCCCACCGAGATCGACACCACGCTTCGCGCCCTTCGCCAGGCCCACCAGCCCGCACGACTGATCTGCGTCTTCCAGCCCCACCAGCACAGCCGCACCCGGTTCTTCCTCGACGAGTTCGCCGCCAGCTTCGGCGAGGCCGACCTGGTCCTGGTCCCCGACATCTATTTCGTCCGCGACAGCGAGAACGAACGCCAGGCGGTCACCGCCGACGACCTGGTCCAGCGGCTTCGCCGGCGGGGCGTCGAGGCCATCCACCTCGCCGCCTTCGAGGCCATCGTCGAGCACCTCCAGACCGTCACCCACCCCGGCGACCTGGTCGTGACCATGGGCGCCGGCGACGTCTGGAAGATCGGCCGGTCGTATCTGAGCCTGACCCGGGACGGTTGACGGCCGTCTCGTGACCCGATGGGCCATGAGCCGCGATCCCGGACCCGCTGAAGCGGGTCAGGCCGGCGATCCGCGAGCCTGCCGCCCGTTTCTTTCTTGATTCGTCCGTATCGTGGGCTACACTTGGGCAGCTCGCCGGCGCGTCTGCGTGTCGTGCGTAGCCGGTTGTGAGCCCGGGGTGGGGCTCGGACGAACATCGGGGCTGGTTGCCGGGAGGCCGCGAACGGTCGCCCCTCGGGGGGTTTGCCCCCCGCGGGTGTCGGCGCAGAAGAGAGGGATGCGAGAGATGCAGGGTTTTTACGTGGACGGGGCCGTGCGCGGCTCGGACAGCGATCGATCGGACACCGGCGTGGTCGCCGACCGGAGCGAATGGAACGGCCTTGAGCCGCTCGAGCCCCGGCTGCTGCTGTCCAGCGCCCCGGTCCTGGACGCCATCGAAGACGTCACGCTCGCCTCCGGCTCACCCCTGCACATCCCCCTCAACGCCACCGACGTCGACGGCGGAACCCTTACCTTCTCCGCCACCAGCGACAACCCCGACATCACTACGTTCCTGCCCGAGGGCAACCGCAGCCTGCGCATCAACGTCACCGACTTCGGCACGATGGAGTTCCACCTCTTCGAGCAGCGCGCCGGCCGCGCCACCGACCGCATCATCCAGCTCGCCGAGGACGGCTTCTACGACAACGTGATCTTCCACCGCATCCTCGACAACTTCGTCATCCAGGGCGGCGACCCGACCGGCACCGGCGCCGGCGGGTCCGACCTCGGCGACTTCGACGACATCTTCCACCCCGACCTTCAGCACAACCGCACCGGCCTGCTCTCCATGGCCAATGCCGGCGACGACACCAACGACTCCCAGTTCTTCATCACCGAGGGCCCCCAACGGCACCTCGACTTCAATCACTCGATCTTCGGCCTGCTGACCAGCGGCGAGGACGTCCGCGAGGCCATCAGCGGCGTCGCCACCGACGCCAACGGCCGACCGCTGAACGACGTCGTCATGGACTCGGTCGAGGTCTTCGTCGATCCCGACAGCGGCGTGCTCATGCTCAAGGCCCCCGAGGGGTTCACCGGCTCGGCCACCATCACCGTCACCGTCACCGACCCGGACGGCAACACCGACACCCGCCAGTTCAAC
>CAYSIX010000142.1:7956-10874 GCA_964431205.1 uncultured Phycisphaeraceae bacterium | reverse complement strand
CACGCCCACGAACATCTCCACGAAGTCGGACCCCGAGATCGAGAAGAACGGCACCTCGGCCTCGCCGGCGACCGCCTTGGCCAGCAGCGTCTTGCCGCAGCCCGGCGCCCCGATCAGCAGCACGCCCCGCGGCACACGACCGCCCAGCCTCTGGAACTTCTTGGGGTCCTTGAGAAACTCGATCACCTCCCCGACCTCTTCCTTGGCCTCCTGCACCCCCGCGACGTCCTCCAGCGTCACGTTCGAGTGCTCCTTGTTGAGCACCTTGTGCCGACTTCGCCCGAAGCTGCCGAGCATGCCCGGGCCGCCCCCGGCGTTGCGGATCGAGCGGAAGATGAAAAAGTAGATCAGCAGCGCGATCAGGATGATCGGCCCGAACGTGAAGAACACGTGGAACAGCAGCGAGTTGCCCGGCTTCTCCTCGACGTTCTGGCCCACCTGGTCGAGCTGGTAGACACGCAGCGGCTTGGTCTGCTGGCTGATCCGCGTCGAGCGGAACCGCGCCGGCGCAGCGCCCGCCGGCGCCTCGCCCGCCTGATCCCTCAGCTCGCCCACGATCCGGTCGTCCTCGATCGTGACCGGCCCGTCGAACTTGCCCTCACGCGCCAACTGGTAGAAGTCCTCCCAAGGCACCTCCTGCGTCTGGCCGTTCTGCTGGTTCATCACCACCAGGAACGCCGCCAGGACGCCCAGGACCATCACCCAGCCCAGCACGCTCTTGGACATGAAGTTGGGCGGCTTGGGCCCGTTCGGACCGCGCCCGCCCTTGCCGGCATCGCCCTTGCCCGAGCCCTCCGGCCGGTCCTTCGTCGGTTTCTTCTCAGATTCGTCACTCATGCCATACCCTTATCGCCGCGGCCCGCCGAACGCTTCAATCGACGTCCATGCGCACGGACGATCGTATTGTAGGCCGGCACCTCCCGGCGACCCGGCGTGGCCTCGTGATCGCCCCGGCCCCTCCGCCGCGACCGCCGCTCACCACTCGCTCCGCAGCGTCGAGACGATGTCCCGTGCCAGGTTCTGAACCGCGTCGTGCTGCGCCAGCTCGAACCGCTCGTCCAGACCCGACGTCGGCCGATAACGCCCGGGCGACGCGAACCCACGCCGATCCACGATCACCTGCCCGCTGCGCTGATCGCGCCAGCGGAACTCGGCCGTGACCGTCACCTCCACCTCCTGCGGCACCGCGCCCGGCCGCCGACGCTCCAGCAGGTCCTGCTCCACCGCCGTGATCGTGCCCTCCAGCACCGTGTCCGCCACGTTCCGCCCGACGACCTTGTACGGCGTGCGCAGCTCGATCTCCTTGGTCAGCGCCTCGGCCAGGTCCGTTTCGACGCCGCGATAGAACGTGCGGTTCTCGAAGATCGGCACCGCCACGGTCTGATACGCCTGCGGGTACAGCTCACCGCTGCGATACGCGCAGCCGGCGCTGACGCCGACCAGCAGCGCGACCACGACGGCCCGACAAAAAGCGGCCGCGGCACGGGTCATGGGGCGGCCTCCGGTTGAGGTTCCGGCGGGGACGACGGCTCGGCCGGGGGCAGCGCGGGCGTCTGGCTCGCGTCCCGACCCGTCCGGGACACGGGAAGCGCCCCATCGGGCGGCTCGGAGGCGGCGGCGCCCAGCTCGCGCATCCGCTCGATCGCCTCCCGCGCCGCCGCGGTCGTCGGATACTCCTCGATCAGCCGGCGGTACAGGAACACCGCGCTGATGTCCTCGCCCCGACGCTGGTACCACGCCGCGGTGATCAGCGACTTGCGCGCCATCGCCTCGTCGATCCGGTGCAGCAGCTCGTCGACGTCGATGCGTTCGGCGGCGGCGGGAAATCGCTCGCGAAACGATCGCAGCCTCTGGCCGGCGTCCAGCAGCCCCGTCGGGTCGAACCACGGCCCGCGGAACCCCGCCAGGTTCGCGTGGATCAGCCGGATCATCGCCCACTCGGTGTGCAGGCTTTCCGGGTAGTTCTGCATGAACAGGTCATAGGCGTCGGCGGCCAGCTTCCACTCACGGTTGCGGTAGTAGAAGTCGGCCAGCGCCAGCGACGCGCGCTCGCCGAGCTGGCTGCCCGGCGCCCGCTCCTGGATCAGGATGAACAGCTCCTCGCCCTCGCCCTCGGCCGGCAGCAGCCGCATGCCCAGGAACCGCCGCTTGACGCCGGTGGTGAACAGCCGTGCGATCTCGTACTCCCGCTCCATCGCGGTTACGAACTGCTCCGACGCCGGGTACAGGCGGATCACACGCTCGTAGTCGAACAGCGACTTGTAGTAATGGCCCCGCGCCACCTGGGCGTCGCCGCGAAGCAGGTACGCCTCGACCAGCTCGGGGTGGTTGGGGTACTGCTCGATCCAGGCGTCGGCCAGCTCGACCGCCTCGTCGGCGCGGCCCTCGACGATGGCCTTGCGGATCGTCTGAAGCCGGCCTTCGGGCGATTGCGGCTCGAGCCGCTCGACCGCCTGCCACTGGCCGTCCGCCAGCTCGTACTGGTCCTGCGCCGCCGCCGGTCCCGCCAGGACCCACGCCATCGCCCCCGCCAACGCACCCGTGATCGTCCGTCGAAGCGTCCGCACGGCCGAAAGATACCGCGGCCGCCCGCCGCCCACAACGCCGAAACACGCCCGACCTGTCTCCGATCAACGCCCCCAGGCCCGCCTCGCTTCACCGAGGCGGGTACCCAGACGAGGCGGGTGTCCAGATGACGCGTGACCGGACCCTGGCGCGACCCGACCGTGGCGGCTCGGCCTTCGCGACCGCACGCTCCCCACGCTCCTTGAACGGATCAGGATGCGCAGCGGGCCGCCCCCGCTCACCGCCGTCCGTCGCCCCGCCGTTTGACGCTCCCCCCGCCGCGCTTACAATCCCCTTTGAGCCGCCTCCCTAGCTCAATCGGCAGAGCAACTGACTCTTAATCAGTAGGTTGA
>CAYSIX010000142.1:0-7946 GCA_964431205.1 uncultured Phycisphaeraceae bacterium | reverse complement strand
GGCATTGCCCGTCGTCGGATCATCAGGCCCCCGCGCGTTTTTCTTCAAATCATTTGCAGCGCGGGGCGCGTGCCGGAAACAGGCAACCCCGGCGGTCGTCCCGTGCACCGGTTATCGGTCCGATCGATGAGCATGGGTAGGGCCACGAGCGACACGACGCGGGCGGGCCGGCGGATCACCGCGGCCACGGGGTAACGTCGCGGGTCGGACCCGCCGATGGATCACGATGGTCGGGGCAAGCGATGCCGCGGGTCGGCGCGCCGCCGCGTTGGTAAGCTGGGCAAGGTCCCGAGCGTTTCGAGGGAGAGACCGGGGTCGGGCGGACCGGGCGTGGTGACCCGCGGCGGGTCGAGGGGTTGGCACGAATGAAGGTGCTGGTGACAGGCGGGACGGGCTTCACGGGCAGCGCGCTGGTGCGGCGGCTGCTGCGCGACGGGCACGAGGTCCACGTGGTGGACTGCGATCGGGGCCTGTTCTTCGACGAGCTGAGCGGCATGGGCGCGACGTTCAGCATCGGGTCGATCGAGGACCGCGCGTTCTGCGAGCGGGCGGTCGAGGGCCACGAGGTGGTGTACCACCTGGCGGCGGCGTTCCGTCAGCTCAACGTGCCGAAACAGCATTACTGGGACGTGAACGTTGAGGGGACGCGTTATCTGGCGGAGGCGGCGGCTTCCGACGGCGTGCGCAAGTTCGTCTACTGCTCGACGCAGGGCGTGCACGGGCACATCGCCGACCCGCCGGGCGACGAGCGCTCACCCATCGCCCCCGAGGACTACTACCAGGAAACCAAGTACGAGGGGGAGAGGGTCGTCAACGAGCTGGTCGAACAAGGCCGGCTCGACGCGGTGACGGTGCGTCCGACGGCGATCTACGGCCCGGGCGACCCGGCTCGCTTCCTGATGCTGTTCAAGCGCGCCAAGGCCGGCCGGTTCCTGATGTTCGGCGACGGCCAGACGACGTACCACCCGGTGTACATCGACAACCTGGTGGACTGCTTCCTGCTGGCGGCCGAGAAGGGCCGCAAGGGCGAGGCGTACCTGGGCGCCGACGAACACTACTACACGCTGAACGATCTGGTGCGCCACGTGGGCCGGGCGATCGACGTGGACGTGCGGATCGTGCACCTGCCGTTCTGGCCGCTGTGGTGCGCCGCGGTGGCGTGCGAGGCGGTCTGCACGCCGCTGCGCATCACCCCGCCGCTGTTCCGCCGCCGCGCCGACTGGTTCCGCCAGGTCCGCGCGTTCCGGATCGACAAGGCCCGCGATCACCTCGGGTATCAGCCGAAGGTGGGGATCGAGGAGGGGCTGCGACGGACGGCGCAGTGGTATCGCGAGCACGGATACCTGTGAACCCGTGGCAACGGACGGTCTCAAGGCTTGGAGCGCCTCGCTGCTACGGAAGGGAGAAAGCGGATGTGCGGCATCGCGGGCTTCACGTGGCCCGATGATCGGCTGATCCAGCGGATGACCGACACGATCGTTCACCGCGGACCGGATCAGTGCGGGCAGTTCGTGGACGGCCGGGTGTCGCTGGGGCACCGGCGGCTGTCGATCATCGACCTGTCCGATCGCGGTCGCCAGCCCATGTGCAACGAGGCCGGCGACGTGCACGTGGTGTGCAACGGCGAGATCTACAACTTCGAGCAGGTCCGCCACGACCTGGCCGCTAAGGGCCATCGGTTTCGAAGCCGCTGCGACACCGAGGTGCTGGTGCACGCGTGGGAGGAGTACGGGCCCGAGTGCGTCGAGCGGCTGACGGGGATGTTCGCGTTCGCGATCTGGGACGCGCGGCAGCAGCGGCTGTTCCTGGCGCGGGACCGGCTGGGGATCAAGCCGCTGTATTACGCGACGCTGGAGGGTCCCGAGCCGGGGTTGATCTTCGCCTCGGAGATCAAGGCGCTGCTTCAGTGCGATCGTGTGCGTCGGGACGTGCGGCCGCAGTCGGTGTACGAGTACCTCGGCTACGAGTTCGTGCCGGCGCCGCACACGATCTTCGAGCACGTGATGAAGCTGCCGCCCGGCTGCGCCATGGAGTGGCGGCCCGGCCAGACGCCGAGCGTGCAACGCTACTGGCGGCTGCGGTTTCAGACGGTGGATCGGACGCGCGCCGAGCACGAGCGGTGCCTGCGTGAGTCGCTGGAGCGGGCGGTGCGCAGCCACCTGATGTCGGACGTGCCGCTGGGCGTGTTCCTCTCCGGCGGGCTGGATTCGTCGGCCCTGGTGGCGATGATGCACCGCGCCGGCGTGGACCCGCTGGACACGTTCGCCCTCTACTACGAGGACGCGTCCTTCTCCGAGCTGCCGTTTGCCCGCGACGTGGCCACGCACTTCAACACCCGCCACCACGAGATGCTGATCGACCCGGTCAGCCCCGAGGTGATCGACCGGACGGTCTGGCACCTCGACGAGCCGATGACCGACCTGTCCACGATCCCCCTGTACCTGCTCTGCGAGAAAGTGCGGCGGCACGTGACGGTGTGCCTGAGCGGCGAGGGCGGCGACGAGACGCTGGTCGGCTACGACCGGTTCAAGGCGAGCAAGATCAACCGGCTTTTCCAGCTGATCCCCGGGCCGGTGCGTCGGCAGGTGATCGGGCGGATGGTCGCGTCGCTGCCCGATCGTGAGCAGAAGAAGGGCGCGGTGAACCTGCTCAAGCGGTTCGTCGAGGGCAGCCTGCTGGACCCCGCGGGCCGGCACATGCGCTGGCAGTATTTCTTCCCGCCGCAGATGGAGCGCGGCATCTTCGCGCCCGACTTCGCCGCCCAGGTGACGTTCGACCCGTTCGGCCCGATCCGCCGGCACCTCGACGGCATCGGGTACGACGACCCGATCTCGGAGGAGATCGACATCGACACCGGGTTCATGATGGCCAACTCGATCCTGCACAAGGTGGACAAGATGAGCATGGCCCACGCGCTGGAGGTGCGCGTGCCGTTCCTGGACCACCACTTCGTCGAGTTCTGCGCGACCGTGCCGTCGGACCTCAAGCTCCAACGCATGACCACCAAGGCGGTGTTCCGCACCGCCATGCGCGGCATCCTGCCCGACCGCATCCTCTGGCGCGGCAAGCAGGGCTACAGCCTGCCGATCAAGAACTGGCTGCGACGCGAGCTGCGCGATTACATGCTCGAGACGTTCCGGCAAAGCCCGCTGATCGATCGGGCGTTCGACCGCAAGCAGATCGACCGCCTCGTGGCCGAGCACGACAGCATGCGCAAGAACCACAACCACCTGCTGTGGGGCCTGATCAACCTGGCGGCGTGGCACCGGCTGTTTGTCGAGCAAGCGCCCTCGCCCGGGTCGGCGTCGGCCCCGCCCGCCCCGGCGGCGGCCGCCCTTGCCGCGGGCCGCAGCCAGTAACAAACCGAACACGCAATGACGAACCGACCACGTGGTGAACGGGTATCATGGACGTAGGGATCCGGGCTTGGGACCCAACGATCAGGCGAAAGCGATGAGTGTAACCTTACTGAAGAAAACCGACACGCTCGGCCAGGTCAGCGGCAAGGGATCGGCCAGCGCGTTCGAGCAGTACTGCCGGTTTTTTATCGGGCGCAAGAGCCTGGGGGCGTTGCTGCGGTACGAGCTGGCGCAGTGGCTGGCGGTGCCCTGCCCCGGGGCGCTGGGGTACCTGCTGCGCAAGCGGCTGCTGCCGGGGCTGTTCCAGCGGTGCGAGGCCGGCGTGCAGTGGGGCCGCAACGTCGTGCTGCGATGCCCCGGCCGCATGTCGATCGGCGAGGGGACGGCCATCGACGACTACTGCCTGCTCGACGCCCGGTCGCTGGAGCAGGGCCCGTTCCGCCTCGGCCGACGCGTGCTCGTGGCCCGCAACTGCACGCTGCAGTCGAAGTCCGACCGCGGCAGCATCGACATCGGCGACGGGTCGGTCATCTCGGCCAACAGCTCGCTGCACGCCATCGGCGGGATCCGCTTCGGCCAAAACGTCGGCCTGGGCCCGCACTGCTTCGTCGGCGGCGGGCTGTACAAGTTCGACGACCCCGACACCCCCCCCATCAAGCAGCAGTTCTACTCCACCGGGCCGATCACCGTCCAGGACAACGTCTGGATCGGCGCCGGCGTGCTGATCCTCGAGGGCGTGACGATCGGGACGGGCTCGATCATCGCCGCCGGCTCGGTCATCCGCGAGGACGTGCCACCCTACACGATCGTGACGCCCCATCAGCGTCAGGTCCTGATGAAGCGGCCCAACCTGCCCAAGGAGGAGCCAACGACGCCTCAGGCTGCCACGCGGGCGGCGGAAGAGCCCACACGCCGGTCTGCTTGACACGCGACGCCCGGCTTGGGGGAGGGTATCATGGCGTAGCAATGGGTCGCGGATGGTTGAGGTCCGTTCGGAGGGGAAAGGTCAAGGTTCGGCGATGGTTGACGCTTCGCGTTCCGGGATTGACGTAGATCGCATCGGCGGGTGGCTGACGCCGGGTGAGTCCGACCTGCTGTTCGAGAAGGCCCGGGCGTGTCCGGCGGGCACGGTCATCGTCGAGATCGGCTCCTACAAGGGCCGTTCCACGATCCGCCTGGCCGAGGGTTCGCGCGCCGGCGCCGGTGTGCCGGTTTACGCGATCGACCCGCACGTCCAGGGCTCAAAGCAGGCGTTCTTCGAAAACATCGAGCGTGCCGGCGTGGCGGACCTGGTCGTGCCCGTCGTCGCCCGCTCCGACGACGCGGTGCGCGACTGGAAGCATCCGATCGGCCTGCTGTTCATCGACGGGGCGCACGAGTTGCCGTTTGTCGAGCGCGACTTCACCGCGTGGTTCCCGCACGTGATCGAGGGCGGGGTGGTCGCGTTGCACGACACGACGGCGGCGCTGCGGCACAAGCTGCTGGGCTATCCGGGCCCGCGTTACGTCGCGGCGCGGTACCTGTTCGCCTCCGATGCGGTGCACGACGTGACGGTGGTGGACACGACGACGCTGGCGGTCAAGGGCCCGCCCCGCGAACCGGGCGATCACCGACGGAGGGCGTGGGTGCGGACGAAGAAGGCGCTGCCCGACTCGCTGACGATCATCAACCACCACGTCGTGGGGCGCGTCCCCGACGGTTTGCGGCGGCGTGCCAAGCGGCTGGTGTTCGGCAAGACCGAGGGCGGATCCGGCGGCGCGACCGGCTGACGGTTTCCCCCGCCGCGCGATTCAGCCCGCGCACGCGCCTGCCGATGATCATTCCGGCGAGACACAAAAACGGGGCGGACCGGTCGCCGCGCGGCTTGATTCCGATAGAATCAGGCCGTACCGACCGCGATCGGGGACTCGAACGCTATCCCTTGGGCGAACAGACCAATGCAAAACGAGCAGATTCAGGCGCTGGTGTTTGAGGCGATCGAGCAGGTGAACCGCGCCCTGCCGCCGGAGAAGCGGTTGTCCGCGGACCCGTCCACGCCCATCTCCGGGCCGGGCGCCACGCTCGACTCGATGGGGCAGGTCAACCTCGTCGTCGAGATCGAGGACCGGATCCACGACACCTTCGGCGCCGAGATCACCCTGGCGGATCAGGCCGCGATGGCGCGTCAGCCCAGCCCGTTCGAGACCGTCCAATCGCTGATCGACTACATCGAAGAGCAGCTCGAACAGGAGACCGCGGCGTGACGACGCCGACGTACACCTGCGTCACGATCAGTGACTTCAACGTCAGCAACTTCAACGCCCTGTTGACGAACGACGCCGAGGCGCCGTCGGTCCGGGCGGTCGAGACGCCGTTCGGCCGGGTCGAACCGCTGCTGCTGGGCGCCGACCGCTCGTATTGGTACGACGAGCCGAGCGTGACGGTCGTCTGGACGCGGCCGGAGTCGGCGGTGCCGAGCTTCGCGCGGGCGCTGGCGTTCGAGACGGTGGAAACCGAGGACGTGCTGGCCGAGGTGGACGCGTTCGCCGATCGCGTCGCGGCGGTGAGCGAACACACCGCGGCGGTCTTCGTGCCAACCTGGACGATCCCCCCAACGGATCGAGGCCTGGGCGTGCTTGACCACCGCGCGGGCCTTGGCCTGCGGCGCCTGCTCAACGAGATGAACCGTCGCCTCGCCGAGCGACTGGAGCAGGCGGCGTCGAACCTCTACGTCCTGGACGCGCAGCGCTGGCAGGAGCTGGCCGGGACACGCGGCGTGAACCCCAAGCTCTGGTTCATGTCCAAGACGCCGTTCGCCAACCCCGTCTTCGACGCGGCGGTGCGCGACGTCAAGGCCGGCATCCGCGCCCTGCGGGGCGAGGCACGCAAGCTCATCGTCCTCGACCTCGACGACACGCTGTGGGGTGGTGTGGTCGGCGAGGTCGGCTGGCAGAACCTGCGGCTCGGCGGGCACGACGCCGAGGGCGAGGCGTTCGTCGCCTTCCAGCACGCGCTGCGGGCCCTGACCCGACGCGGCGTGCTCCTGGCGATCGCCAGCAAGAACACCGAGTCCGTCGCGCTCGAGGCGATCGACCGCCACCCCGAGATGGTCCTGCGTCGCGACGACTTCGCCGCGTACCGGATCAACTGGCAGGACAAGGCGCAGAACATCGCCGACCTGGTCGCCGAGCTGAACCTGGGCCTGCAGTCGGTGGTGTTCGTCGACGACCACCCGGCCGAGCGGCAACGCGTCGCCACCGCCCTGCCGGAGGTGCTGGTGCCGGACTGGCCCCGCGACAAGCTGCGCTACGCCGAGGCCCTGCGCGCCCTGGACTGCTTCGACGCGGTCTCGCTGAGCGATGTACGCCACCGAGCGCAAGCGCCAGGCCGCCGCCGCCGTCGGCTCGATCGAGGACTGGCTGCGCGAGCTGAACACGCGGGTCCACGTCGAGCGGCTGAGCGAGCCGAACCTCGCCCGCGCGGCCCAACTGCTGAACAAGACGAATCAGATGAACCTCGCGACGCGGCGGATGACCGAGGCCGAGCTGTGGGCCTGGGCGCACGAGCCGGGCCACGCGGTTTGGACGGTGCGCGTCAGCGACCGCTTCGGCGACATGGGGCTGACCGGGCTGGTCAGCGTCGAGCCGACCGACGACGGCGGGCGCCTCGTCGATTACCTGCTGAGCTGCCGCGTGATGGGCCGCCGCGTCGAGGAGACGATGGTGGCCCTGGCGGTGCGGCACGCCTCGGCGCAGGGCTGGCCGCGGCTGACGGCGCAACTGCTGCCCACCGAAAAGAACGCCCCCTGCCTCGAGTTCTGGAAACGCAGCGGGTTCGACCACGACGCCGCGACCGACACGTTCACCTGGACGTCCGACAAGCCGTACCCGTTCCCCGAGCTCGTCGAGGTCACGTTCGCCGAATCGGGCGTGACCGACCCGGCCTGCACGCGGTCCTGATCGATCAGCGACGGCGCCCACGTTTGCGGCCGGCCATCGCCACGATCAGCAGGCACGACGCCTCGGGCTCGGGGATCAACGCCGACAGGTCGCCGTCCGGGTTATACCCCACCGTGTCGATCCACACCGCCCCGCTCCAGTTCGTCCCGCCCGAGGTCGCCGGCGCGGAGCTGAAATAGATCGCGTCGATGAACGCGTTGGGCCCGTCGATCCGGCCGTTGCCGCCGGCGAAGTTGTGCCACCGCGACGCGTCGGCCAGGTCCCACTGGTAGAGGTGCCACTGGCCGTCGGCGATGACCTCGATGAACTCGGCGCGTTCGAGGCCGGTCTGCGTGACCGTCCCGTCGTCGAGCAGGATGGAGACGTAGAGCGAGTCGTTGCCCGGCTCGACGCGGAGGAAGAAGCCGACGTGGCCTCGATCGTCCATGGCCTTGTCGCCTTCGTGCAGGTTGTTGGCGGGGTTGGCGCCGCCGGAGAGCAGGCGGAGCTGCATCGCGGCCGGCGAGCCGCCGGTGTTGTCGATCTGCACGCGCAGGGCGGAATCGCCGGCGTGGGGCTGCTCGCCGTCGATGGACGAGAAGGATGACGCGGCGACGTGGCGGGACGAGCCCGAGGCGTTGACGGCCGAGCCGAATCGGCCCTTGGCGCG
>CAYSIX010000141.1:2197-10945 GCA_964431205.1 uncultured Phycisphaeraceae bacterium | reverse complement strand
ACGCCCCCCGCCACGGCTCGTGCTCCGACCGCGTCACCGCCCCCTCCAGCACGCCCGCGGCCAGCTCCGGCTCGCCCAGCGCCGCGTACGCCCGCGCCGCGACGTCCGCCGCCCGGCGGCGCCACACCGACCCATGCGCCGCGTCCTTGAGCACCGACATCGCGTCGTACAACGCGTCGCGCGGCTCGCCCGCCTCCAGGTGCAGCCGCGCACGCGCCATCCGCGCCGCCCACGGCGCCACCTGCCGCGCCTCTTCCAGCCACGCCAGCGCCGCCTCGCGGCCCTCCTCCGCCTCCACCCATCGCACGACCTCGAACAGCGCCCACGGGACGTTCGGCTGCCGCCGCAGCGCGCCGATCACCTCGGCCTTCACCGCGTCGGCGCTTTGCGAATACCTCGCGCCCAGGCGCGTCAGGTCGATCCCGGCGACCCGCCAGCCGTCTTCGCCTTCACCCGACACGGCAGTCGGCGCGGGCGTGGCACGCGTGCCCGACCATCGCGCGAAAAAGCGGTCGGCGTGACGCAGGGCTTCGCGTCGCGGCCAGCGGCCGGCGGCGTGACGCGCCAGCGCGGCGGCGTGATCCCACGTCAGCGCCAGGTAATGCCCGCCGGGGCGCAGCGCCGTCGCCGTGGCGATGGCTTCGGTGGCTTCGGCCGGGCCGTCGGTCGTGTCCACGTCCAGCGGATGGGGCGCAAAGGCGCGGGCGAAGACGTGAGCCGCCAGGGAGGCGACCTCGTGTCGCTGCTCGGGCGAGACGTCGAGCCACCGCGTCGCGACGGCGCGCCAGCGATCGTCGGCGGACCGGGGCGTGTCCTCGAGCAGGTCGCGCGCCCGGGCGGGGTCGTCGACCGCCATCGCCAGGACCAGCAGCACGTCCTCGGGCGTGGTCTCGTGCCGATCGGTCGCGATGGCGTCGAGGATCATGCCGGCGAGGGCGGCGTGGTCGCCGCGTTCGATCCGCCAGGCCGCCTCGAGCGCGACGACACGGGGGTGATCGGGTGAGAGGCGCATGGCGTTGCGGATATCACCGGAGGCGGCGGCGACCTGGCCGTGCGCGACCAGGGACTCGGCCAGCGCGAGGTAGGCCGGCAGCGAATCGGGCTCAAAGCGCAGGGCGCGGCGGAGCAGGTCGCGTCCGAGCTCGGGCTGATCGACGGCGAGGAAGGCTCGTCCGGCGGTCTCGAGCAGGCGCGGCGAGGTGGAGGACTCGGCCAGGGGCCAGAGGCGCTGGACGGCCTGCTGAGCCTGGCCGCGGGCGAGCATCGCCTCGGCGAGCACGCCGGTGGCCTCCGAGCGGGTGGCGGGCTCATCGGCGAGCGACTCGGCGACGACGGCCGCCTCGTGCGCCAGCCCGGACGCCAGGCTGAGCCGCGCACTGGTCAACCGATAGGCGGGGTCGGGCGGGCCGATCAACGCCGCGTGGTCCAGCAACCGGCGGGCCCGCTCGCGGTCGGTCGGGTCGGGCGCGACGCCGTGGGTCGCCTCGAGCGCCAGCAGGGCGTCGGCGACGCGCGTGGCCGCCTCGCGCGGCAGCCGCGGCATGGCGGCCAGCGACTCGGCGATCTGCCGCGCCGCCGACACCTCCCCGCGCCCCAGCGACGCGAAGAAGCGTTCGACCATCTCGTCGGACAGGCGGCGCTGCGACGCCAGCGCGCCGTCGCCGGTCGCCGCCCCGGCCGACGCCCCATCGCCGGCATAAACCGTCGCGGGGGTGCTCTGCCACTGCGTCCACGCCGCCCGGCCGGCCCAGAACGCCCCGATCACCGCCACGCCCAACGCCAGCATCCCCAGCCGCAGCCAGGTCGCGTCATAGTCCGACTTCTTCGTCATCTGATGATCTCCTTGACCGGCGTCGCACGACGCTCGGCGACGAGACGCCCACGCCGCGCCTTGCCTCTCACGGGATGCCCCGGACGATCGGCGGGCCGATCAGGCGGGTCACCCACACCGGCAACCGGCGCCACGCCGCCACGCGACGCGCCATCGCCGGATCGTCCGCCCGCAGCACGCTCGACGCCGGCTCCGACATGCGATACACCCATCGCAGCGGCCGCGGCTCGGCCCCCCACTGCTTCTTGAAGCGGTACGGCCCCGAGCCGACCGTCGAGCGGCCGAAATCGAACGTCACGCTCCCAAGCGCCACCGCCCTGCGCAACAGCTCGTGATACATCCACATGTTCGCGTTGAGCTGCGGTTGATCGCGCAGGCTCGCCGCCGACGGCACCAGGCTCGTCGCGCCGCTCTGCCACGGCGCGTGACCGTGCAGCAGCACCGCCCCGGCGACCGGCCGGCCCTCGTGCTCCACCACCGCGCACTCCGCCTCGCCCGCGAACCCCTCGAGCACCGCCTCGAAAAAACGCCTCGGATACACCGGCGTGCCCAGGTCCCGCATGTTCACCGCGAATACACGGTAAAAACCGTCAAGAGTCTCGCGCCCGCCCCACCGGATGCTCAGCCCCCGGCTCGCCCCCTTGCGCACCTGGTTCCGCACCTTCGCGCTCAACGCCGCCCACAGCGACGCGTCGTCGCCCGGAAGCGCCCGCTCCATCCGCGCCTTGTCCGTCCGCTGGCGGTCCCACGCCGGCGCCCCGCCGTCGTCCGCTTCGATCTCGCCGCGCAGCTCCACGTAACGCACCGCCCAGCGCCGGCCCAGCTCGATCGCGCGTCGCTCCAGCGCCGCGGCCGTCACCCCGTCCAACGCCAACGCCCCCGCCCGGCTGACGTACGGCAGGCTCACCAGGTAACGGCCGAACAGCCGGGACCGCACCCGCGCCAGCGCCATGACGCCCTCAAGGGTCGAGCTGCGCGGCTTGCGCGCGATCAGCCACACCGGACGATGCCCCAGCCCCCGGGCCAGCACGTCCGGCCAGCGCGGGTCGTGTTCGATCCCGATCGACCGACGGCCCGACAGCTCGGCGAGCAGGTCGGTCACGCCCTGCCGCTGCGCCTCGGTCAACGTCTCGCACGCTTCGATCCGCATCACGCCGCCCTCGCCTCCACGCTCTCGGCCAGCGGTCGCGCCGGCACGCCCGCCACGCGCGCCCCGGCCGGCACCGCACGCACCACCACCGCCCCGGCGCCCACGATCGCGCCGGCGCCCACGTCCGCCATCACCACCGCGTTCGCCCCGATCCAAGCGCCGCGTCCGATCCGCACCGGCTCGAAGTGAACCACACCGTCACCCGCCGCGCCCCCACTGATCGCGCCGCCGCGAACGCCGCCGTGCTGGTGCCGGCCCGAGAGCACCTGCACGCCGTCGGCCAGCTTCGCGTCGTCGCCGATCTCCGCCCAGCCGATCGTGCAGAACCGGCCCAGGTACACGCGATCGCCCAGCGACGCCGCGGGCTTGCTGAACACGGTCATGAACCCGAAGTGCACGTCCCGGCCCACGGACGCCAGCACGCCACGATAAAAGGCCTGCCGCGCGTACACGCCCAGCCGACCGGGGCGCAGCGCCAACCGCTCGCTGGCCGCGGCGAATGCCCGCGACTCGCCCACGACGCGACGCGCAAAGCGGTACCACATCCCGTGACCGAGCCCGATCACCCCTCCCACGGCATGACCGATCGACTTGAGCATGGTGCGGACTCGAAGCGAGCGCTCGGAGGCGGCACGGCGACGGCGACGCCTCGCCGGTGTATGTCGGATCGACCGGTCGGCGAGGCTGAACGGGCTTCGTCGGCCCTGGTTTCCGGACCCGCCGGCTCACTCGGCCTCGCGGCGAGCCGATAAGAGCCAAGCGGCCAGCGCTGGCGGTGCAGGCGGATCGCGTGCCCGGCGCTTGGCCCGCCGCCGCCGATGCCCTAGTATTCCCCCGTCCGAGGGGGACGTACGGCGGCCGACGCCGCGACCGGCCATGCGACGCGACCACCCGAGCGCCTCGATCATCAAGGAACCACGCGATGGGCATTGAAGCCGCACTCCCGAACGACTGGATCCTGACCACGCAGCTTCAGAAGCTGGTCAACTGGTCACGGCGAAGCGCCCTGTGGCCGATGCCCTTCGCCACCGCCTGCTGCGGGATCGAGCTGATGGCCACGGCCTCGAGCCGGTACGACCTGGCCCGGTTCGGCGCCGAGGTCGTGCGGTTCAGCCCGCGTCAGGCGGACCTGATGATCGTCGCCGGCCGCGTCGCCGTGAAGATGCTGCCGGTCCTCCAGCGCATTTACCAGCAGATGACCGAGCCGAAGTGGTGCATCTCGATGGGCGCCTGCGCCAGCACCGGCGGGATCTTCGACACCTACGCCGTCGTGCAGGGCGTGGACCAGTTCATCCCCGTGGACGTGTACGTGCCCGGGTGCCCGCCGCGTCCCGAGCAGCTCCTCGAGGGCATCATGGCCATCCAGCGGATCGTCGACAACGACCAGATCCCGCCCAAGGGACCGGACGGGCTGCGCCGGCCGCTGAACATCGCCATCGAGCCGACCCACCGCGTCCGCCCGCAGCCCGTGCCCGTCACCGTCGGCGGCCATTGAGCCACCGACCGAGCAGAGCGCGGCCGCGCGCCTCGGTCGTTTCGCCCCGCGCTCACCACTCCGCGACCGAGCCGTCCTCCAGCGTGAACGTCGGCGTGTCCCAGTCGCCCTCGAACTCGAGCGCCGCGATCGCCTCGTCGTCCAGCTCGATCCCCAGGCCCGGCCCCTGCGGCACGTCGATGTAGCCGTCGCGGACCACGAACGGCTGCTTCAGGTAACCCTCGCCCAGCGTCACGTGCTCCTGGACGAGGAAGTTGGGCGTGCAGGCGTCGAGCTGCAGCGACGCCGCCAGGCAGATCGGGCCCAGCGGGCAGTGCGGGGCGATCGCGATCTGCCGCGCCTCCGCCGCCGCCGCGATCTTGCGTGCCTCGAAGATCCCGCCTACGTGCGAGAGGTCCGGCTGCACCACCGCCACCGCCCGCCGCTCGATCAGCTCCAGGAACGGCTGCCGCGTGAACAGACGCTCGCCCGTCGCGATCGGGATCGTCGTCGAGCGCGCCACCTGCACCATGCCCTCCGTGTCGCCGGGCAGCACCGGCTCCTCGATGAAGATCGGGTCATATGGCTCGAGCCGCTTCGCCAGCCGCCGCGCCAGCGCCGGGGTCGTCCGGCCGTGAAAGTCGAGCGCCAGGTCGATGCCCCGGCCCGCGCGCTGCCGCGCATCGGCGACCACCCGCTCGACCCGGTCCATCGCCTCGGGCGACTCGATCGCCCGGCAGGCCGCCATCGGCGCGAACTTGTAGCACGTGAACTGCCGCTGCTCGACGTGGTGCAGGAAGTCCTCGATGTAATCGCCGGTCTTCTCGCCGCGCACCCAGCCGTACATGCGGATCCGCTCGCGCACCGCCCCGCCGAGCAGTTGGTGCACCGGCGCGTTGAGCGACTTGCCGAGGATGTCCCACAGCGCGTGCTCGATGCCGGAGATCGCCGAGCAGAGCACGGGCCCGCCGCGGTAGAACGTCTGGCGGTACATGCGCTGGTAGAGGTGCTCGACGCGTCGCGGGTCCTCGCCGACGAGCATGCGCTCGAACTCGCGCACGGCCGTCGCCGCCGTCTGGGCACGGCCTTCGAGCGTCGGCCCGCCCAGGCCCACGATCCCCTTGTCCGTATGAACCTTGAGGATCAGCCAGCGCGGGCGGACGTGGATCAGCTCGAAACGGGTGATCTTCATGCGTGCACCTCGACATGGGCACCGGGGCCGACAGACCCGCGTGGGCCCGGCATTCTACCGATGCGGCGTCTCGGGCGATGGCGGGGTCATGCGCCGGCGCCACGCGTGCCACAGCAGCCCCACGGCGATCAGCCCGAGTCCGGTGAGCCACACCCGCCGATCCACCCAGAACGCCAGGAACAGGCACGCCGCCAGCCCGCACCAGGCGAACGCCGGCGGGTACAGCCGCTCGTGCGGTTTCAGCCGCAGCGCCGCCAGGTTCGTGATCGCGTAGTAGATCAGCACGGTGAACGCGCTGAACGTCCACGTCGCCCGCACGCTGCCGATCGCGGCCAGGCCCGTGATGATCACGCCGACGACGATCACCGCGACGTACGGCGTCGAGCCCGCCGCGTCGAGCCGCGCCGTCGCCTCCGGCAGATCCCTTCGCCGGCCCATCGCCAGCACCACACGCGACAGCCCCAGGATCAGGTTCAGCAGCACGCCCAGCATCGCCGTCATCGCTCCCAACGCCACCACCCAGTGCACGCCCGGCACGCCGAACGTGCGCGACACCACCTCCAGCGGCGCGGCACGGCTCTCAGTGGCTTCGCTCAACGCGCCCGAGCCGACGGCCGCGATCGCCACCACGCCCACCGCGATATACAGCGCAGCCGACACCGCCAGCGTCCACACGATCGCACGCGGGATCGTCCGCCGCGGGTCACGCACCTCCTCGCCCAGCGTCGCGATCCGCCCGTAACCCGTGTACGCCACGAACATCAACGCCGTGGCATAAAGGAGGCCGCGGATACCGCCGACCGACCCGCCCGCGGCCGCGCCGGCCGTGCCGCCCCCGCCAGCGTCCCCGCCCTCGCCGACCGCAAAGAACGGCGACAGGTTCGCCGTCCCGTTCCGCAAGAGCACCGGCAACCCGGCAAGCACGAACACGCCCAGCGCCGCAAGGGTGATCGACACGATCACGATGTTCGTCACGCTCGACCGCCGCATGCCCCCGAGCACCACCGCCGTGAGCACCACGCACGTCGCGACCGCCACGGGCACGAGCCAGCGCCGGCCGTCACCGTCGAGGCTGTGCAGCAGGTAGCCGGCAAAACCCAGCGCCGCCGTCGCCGCCGACGCGCTCTTGGCCAACAGGAACATCCAGCCGGCCGTGAACCCCAGCGTCGGGTGCAGGTAGCGGTAGCCGTACTCGTACGTCCCGCCGCTGACCGAGTGGCTCGCCGCGAGCTGCGCGCTGCTCAAGGCGTTGCACGTCGCCACCAGCGCCGCCAGCGCGATCGCCAGAACCACCGCCGGCCCCGCGACCCCCGCCGCCACGCCGATGCTCACGAACACCCCCGTGCCCACGATCGACCCCAGGCCCATCATCACCGCGCCGAACACGCCCAGCTCACGCCGGAGCGCGCCGCTCGTCGTCGTCTGCCCCGTCACGGGCCCACCCCGCGTGGCAGATAGCCGAGCTTGTCGATTCGCGGTGGGGACGCGGCGATCATCACCGACACACGATAGCGACTGACATCCGCCCGTCGCACACCATGCCGGGCACGGGTGTAGCCCACGCGTGGGGCGGGCGTCTCGCCCGCCGACAGGCCGCAGACTTTTTTGGATCATTCGCCGCTGCGCGGCGACGGCAGCCGAGACGGCCGCCCCACCGAACAAAAAGCCGATTTACGCTCGCCGTCGCGGATGCTCCACTTTTGTCCTTCACCGTCGGGCGCAGCCGGCGTGGTCACGCCAGATCGAACAGCAGCAGCTCGCTCGGCTCCCCGCCGACCAGCTCGAATCGATCCGGGCCGGCGAACGCCAGCGCGTCGCCGGCGTTCAACGCCGCGCCGTCAGCCGTCACCGACCCCCGCGCCACGTGCAGGTAGCCGTGCCGACCCTCGCCGATCGACGCGGTCAGGCGAGCGCCGGCGCCCAGCGTCGCGATCGACAACGCCGCGTCCCGGTGAATCAGCAGCGAACCGTCCCGCCCGTCCCCGCTGGCGACGAGCTGCCAGCGATCCCGACGCCCCTCGGCCGGGAACGCCCGCTCGGCGTACCGCGGCTCGAGGTCGCGCTCCGCCGGCTCGATCCACACCTGCAGGAAGTGCACGCGCTCGGCATCCGACGCGTTCATCTCGCTGTGACGGATCCCCGTGCCGGCCGACATCACCTGCAGCGTGCCCGGCCGAATCACGCCCCCGCCGCCCGTGCTGTCGCGGTGCCGCAACGCCCCGTCCAGCACCCAACTGATGATCTCCATGTGGTCGTGGCCGTGCTCACCGAAGCCGGCCCCGGGCTCGACCACGTCGTCGTTGAGCACACGCAGCGAGCGGTAGCCCATACGCTGCGGGTCGTGGTACCGCCCGAAGGAGAACGAGTGGCGGCTGTGCAGCCAGCCCAGCTCCGTAGCGCCGCGGTCCTCAGCGCGGCGGACCTCACGCCGGCTCGAAACAGTCGTGTCCGTCATCGTGCAACTCCTTTCAAGGGTCCGAACCCCAGGCCGCGGCACGCGTCACGCGGCGGCGCGCGGCGGCCGAACCACGCACCGCGATACGGTAGGGTCCCGGACCCGGCCGGTCTTGAACGTTCCTGCTGTCGCACGCGGATCGGGCGAGCCGGTCAGCGCGGCGCCCGGCCATGGGCACGGCAGAACCGCGCCGGCGTCTGCCCCGTGATCCGCTTGAACGTGCGGCCGAGGTGCGCCTGGTCGGCGAACCCGCACGCCGCCGCCACCTCGCTCAGGCTCATGCGGTTGGGCGCCAGGATCAGCGCCCGGGCGCGTTCGACGCGGCGAGCGAGCACGAACCGACGCGGCGTCATCCCCGTCGCGGCCCGGAACAGCCGGGCGAAGCACGACTCGCTGCGGCCCACCGCCGAGGCCAGCTCCCGAACCGACAGCCCGTTCGTGAGGTTCCGATCGACGTACGCCCTGACCCGCGCGACCTCGGCCGCGCTCAGACCCCCCGCCGCCGACCCGTCAGACACACCGCCCATCGCCTGTCTATAATGCCATTGATTCGACGGCCGCGTGCCCGAGTGGACCAAGGGGACGGATTGCAAATCCGCTGGCCGGCCTTGTAAATCAAGCACTTACGAACACGCGCAAGCGCCCG
>CAYSIX010000141.1:0-2187 GCA_964431205.1 uncultured Phycisphaeraceae bacterium | reverse complement strand
GACGGATTGCAAATCCGTTGGGCTTGTCCCATCGTGGGTTCGAATCCCACCGCGGCCTTTCCCCGTCATCTCACCCCCGCAAACGACCCGGCGGCCCGGGTCGAGTCGCGCGGCGGCGCGTGCTCGGGCGCCGGCCCGAACGCTACACCGCCTGGTGATAGACGAACCGCACGAGGGTCAGCAGCAGCATCGCGGTGCCAAGCGCGGCGATCGCGATGGCGATGAGGCGGACGGTGCGGCCGGGGTCGTCGGGATCGGTGACGATCAGCTCGAAGGCGAAGACCTGGCCGGCCAGTCCGGCGGGGGGCGGGGAGTCGGCGGGCAGGTCGACGCGGTCGATGAGGGTGTCGCTGAGCAGGCCGTCGTGCAGCGCGCGGATTTCACGGACCTGATCGGGCCGCAGGGGCAGGGGCAGGTCGAAGGTCAGGCCGTTGCCGATCGGCGTGTCCTCGCGGGTGGCGGTGTCGAAGGTGGCACGGTCCGTGCGGACGCGCAGGAAGTAGTCGGGCTGACTGCCGAAGCGTTTGAGCTTGCTCATCAGGTCGTCGGCGGCGCCGCTGGGGTTGGTGATCTTCGTGTTCTGGCGGATGCGGACGGCGGTGACGAGTTGACCGTCGGTGATCGGCGCGGCGAGCCACCACGCGGCTCCGCCCGCGGCCAGGAAGATCACGCCGAGCCAGGCGAGGACACCGAAGTGGAAGCGGCCGGCGGGCGGGTGAGGCGTGGGCGCACCCGCCTGTGACGATGACATCGGCCCACGTGCTGGTTCGTCCGCTCGCGTCTGCTCGCTCGGTTCGTGTGATTCACTCACGCCGTCCGCTCCCGTTCACGCACCATGGCGCTGCCCGATCCTCTCCTCCTACCTCCTACCTCCCATCTTCCCCTCTCCCTCCTTCCTCTCACTCAGATACGCGCACCAGCCCGCGGCCATCGACAGCAGCACCGCGACGCAGAACAGCAGCGTCCCGGCCCGGGCCTCGACCTCGACCATGCCCTCGAATTTTACGAGCACGACCATGACCGCGATCACCAGCACGTCGAGCAGGGAGTACTTGCCGGTGGCGGCGGCGAGGTGGTGCAGCCGCCTCCGCCAGCGCGCCGCCAGGGGCGTGTACCGGCTCGTCGCGGTCAGCAGCAGCGCCAGCTTGAGCACGGGGAAGATGACGCTGAACAGGAACAGCACGGCGGCGATGAGGCGCTCACCGCGGCGCCACAGCTCGGCGATCCCGCCGACGAGCGAGAACGTGCGCACCTCGCCGAGCGTGGCCATCGCCAGCATCGGCGTGACGAACGCCAGCGCGAGCACGACGGCGGCGGCGAGCGCCAGCACGGCCGCGACGCCGTTGCGGTTGATCCGTCGCAGCAGCGGCGCCGGCGCCGCGCCGCAGTGCGGGCAGGCGGCCAGCATCGTCGGCCCCGCGTCGAGCGTGTACCCCCCGCCGCAGCGCCGGCAGGTGACGGCCCCGTCGGCCGCGCGGACGCCGTCATGTGCGTGGCCCTGGCTCATCGTCAGATGTTATGCGCGGCGCCTCGATCGCCTCGCCGCACTCGGGGCACCGGTCGGATTCGAGGCCCCGCAGGGAGTAGCCGCACTCGAAGCACAGCTCGCAGCGCCGGGCGGTCTCGCGCAGGCGACGCTTGATCCGAGGACGAAGCATGATGGCCACTGCTGCCAGGGGCACCGCCGCCGCGACCCAAACCGCCGAAGACTTAATGGCCGCATCGCGCAACGAGCTAAGCAGCAGTTGAGGGTTTGCGAATGCGCTCGCGTAGGGCAGCCATGCCCAGGCCACCTGGAATAGGCAGAACCCGGGTGGCACGAAAAGCAGGCATGTTGTCACTCGTAGCCATGATTTCGGCGAGACGCGCACCTGCTTGAGCCAACCGCCATCTGCTGAGATAGCCCAAGGCACGACCCAGGCTCCCCACAGCGCAATCAGTGGAAACCCAACTTGATTGACGAAAACGTTGGCGGTCGCAAGCCACCGCGGTCGCGACACACCATGCAGCTCACAAAAACCATCCACCGACCAGAATACGGACCACCCCATCAGGAGCAGTAGAAGAACCAGCAGCGATCGGGGCACGTACGGGGGCGTGCCTTGCTCGTGCTGCCTCCCGTCATTGCTCTTAGAACGCGTGTGAGAAGCCCCATTAGCCCGGCTGTAACCGATGCAGCATCAGATT
>CAYSIX010000140.1:0-11037 GCA_964431205.1 uncultured Phycisphaeraceae bacterium | reverse complement strand
CCAGCGTCTGACCGCCCAGCACCCACGCCCCGCCGTCCGGCAACGCCACCGCCGCGCAGTCGTCCAGCGGCATCGGCAACCGGATCGCCAGCAGCTCGCTGCGACCCGCCGACGGATCGATCCGCTCGATGCTCGACTGCCCCAGCCCCGCGACGACCAGCACCGTCCCGTCGGAGAGCACCGCCGAGTCGTGCTGGCGACGACGGCGGTGCAGCTCGATCGTCCGCACCCACCGCTCGACCGCCGGGTCGAAGATCGCCGCCAGACGCCCGCCGATCGCGATCACCCGCCCGTCCGCCAGGCGATGCGCGCTCAGCTCCGCCAACGCCTCGGGCAGCGGATCGGTCCGCTCGACCGAGCTCAGCTCCGCGTCGATCAGCTCGCACGAGGCCAGGGCACAACCCCGCCCGCCCGCCGGCCGGCCCGTGCCCCCGATCACCAGCACCCGTCCGTCCTCCAGGGTCACCTGCCGGTGCAGGTAACGCGGCTCGTTCAGCCGCACCGGCTCCGACCACGCCATCGTCTCCAGGTCCAGCACCTGAACCAGAGCGCTCGCCCCGCCGCTGAGCGACACGCCCCCGCTGACCACGACGCGCCGCCCGCTGCGGCTCGCCGCCGGCGCCATCACCCCCGTCGGCACGTCGGGCAGCCGCTGCCAGCTCAACCCCTCGGCCGGCGGGGGCGCCTCGGGTTCGCCCGCGCACGCCGCCACCGCCGGGCCGCACACCAGCACGCCCGTCACCACCAGCCCGGCGGCCCGCACGATCCCGCCGCGTCGCTTCATTCGGCCCATACCGTTCTTCTGCCCCGCGCCACGCCGCGGCCACGCCGCCCCCACCCCCGGCCTCACACCACGTCGAAACGAAACAGCCGCTTCTTGCCCACCCGCAGCAGCACGTACCCCTCCCGCACGTCCGCCGACGTCACCGCCCGACGCGGGTCGGACACCGGCTCGTCGTGCACACGCACCGCCCCGCCCTGTACGTGCCGCCTCGCCTCGCTGTTCGACGACGCCAGACCCGCACGCACCATCAGCGTCAGCAGCCCGACGCCCTCGGCCAGCTCCGACGCCGACAGCTCCGCGTGCGGGATCGCCTGGCCCGTCACGTCCCGCGACGACCCGAACGCCTTGCGCGCGCTGTCCCGCGCCGCCTCCGCCTCCGCCTGCCCGTGCACCAGCTTCGTCACCGCGTACGCCAGCTCCTCCTTGGCCCGGTTCAACGCCGCGCCCCCCTCGGCCGTCAGCTCCCGCACACGCCCCATCGGCTCGAACGTGAAGCACGCCAGATACCGCGCCACGTCCGCGTCCGCCGTGTTCCGGAAGAACTGGTAGAACTCGTACGGCGGCGTCCGCTCGGCCGACAGCCACACCGTCCCCGACTCCGTCTTGCCGAACTTGCCCCCGTCCGCCTTGGTCACCAGCGGCATCGTCAACCCCGCCAGCTCCGCCTCGTCCAGCTTGCGCGCCAGCTCGATGCCCATCACGATGTTGCCCCACTGGTCCTGGCCGGCGATCTGCACCGTGCAGCCCATCGCCCGGTGCAGGTGCACGAAGTCGTACGCCTGAAGCAGCATGTAGCTGAACTCGAGGTAGCTGATCCCCTCGCCCTCGCCCGACAGCCGCCGGGCCACGTAGTCCATCGTCACCATGCGGTTGACCGACACCCGGCTGCCGATGTCCCGCAACACCTCCAGCCACGTCAGCGGGCCGATCCAGTCCAGGTTGTTCACCAGCACCGCACCGGTCGGGTCGTCGCCGAAGCGCAGGAACCGGCCGATCTGGGCCCCGATCGCCTCGGCGTTGGCGCGCACCTGGTCCTCGCGGAGCATCCGCCTCGCCTCGGTCTTGCCCGACGGGTCGCCGACCAGCCCCGTCGCCCCCCCGACCAGCGCGATCGGCCTGTGCCCGCACCGCTGCAGGTGCGCCAGGCCCATGATCGGCAGCAGGTGCCCCACGTGCAGGCTCTCGGCCGTCGGGTCGAACCCCGCGTACGCCGTCACCGGCCGCGCCAGACGCTGCCGCAGCCGCTCGTCGGTCTGCTGCGCGATCAGGCCACGCTCGGCCAGCACGTCGTACGCGTTCACCTCGGTTGTGTCGGTCGTCGCCGTCATCGCAAGTCCGTCTCCAAGCCGCACCGGCCCGGCGTCCCCCACCCGAGCCCCGCCGCGGCACGCGCCGCGCCCTTCAACCTTACCGCAACCCCCCAGCCGGAGCGATCGCTACATCTTCGCCGCGATCGCGACGCCGCACCACCGATCGGCTGGCCGGCGCCCCCGGCAAGTTCGGCTTTGCCCGCGGCAGGTCTGTATCGGAGCCTTCAACCACCTCGCCGCCGGGCGTCCGGGCACCGGCGGCGAGCCGACACGTTCGGGCACCACGAATCCGGAGCCTTGCAGCGAGCAACGACATGACCACGCTGGCCACCCCATCCAACGCCTCGACGGTCGCCCACGACCCGACCATGCCCGAGCCGGGCCGACCGGTCATGCTCCGCCTGTTCACCGACGGCGAGGCCACGGCCCTGATCCGGACCACGCCCATCGAGGTCAGCGGCGTGCGGATGAGGCTGCGCGGCGACACGCCCGTCGAGGCCCTGCCCGGCCAGCGGCTCGAGCTGATGTACCGCGACGGCCGCCAACGCTTCGTCAGCGCCCGGGCCCGGCTGATCAAGCTCGAGACCGACGGCCGCCAGCCGATCCTGTTCGTCGAACGGATCGGCGGCGCCGAGGACGCCGAGAAACGCGGCGCGTTCCGCGTCTTCGTCGGCCACGCGCCGCTGCGGGTGCTGCTGCCCGATCACCGGCCGTTGCAGCCGCTGGACATCAGCGGCGAGGGCCTGGCCGTGCTGCTGACGCACGACCCGCTGCCGGGCAGCCACGTCGAGATCGAGCTCGCCTCGCCGCAGCAGCGCGCCCACGGCCGCGTGCAGGTCCGCGACGTGCGCCGACGCGACGACGGCCGCTTCCGCGTCGGCCTCTGGGCCCCGCGCGACCAGGTCGCCCTGCGCGAGATGCTGCTGACCTGGACGATGCACCTGCAGCGCCAGCAGCTTCGGCGGATGTCCCGCCTGGACGGCGCCCCCGGGGCGCCCGCCGCCACGCCGGCCGCCACGCCGGCAGAGCCCGTCGATTCCGAGGCGCACGAGACCGCACCCGAGGCGCCCGCCGACGACCACAACGACGCCGTCGACCTCGACGGCCAGACGCTGACGTTTCGCGTGCCCATGAGTCGGCTCGTCGGCCGAGCGCTTCCGGTGTGCCTGCTCGACGAATCGGGTCGGCCGGTCCTCGAGGCGGGGACCGTGCTGACCGGCGAGCAGCTCGCGACGCTCGGGGAGCTGTCGCTGTACGTCGACGAGTCGTGGCTGGACCGGGCGGCCGCCGCGGCCCCCACCACGAGCCGACGACGCGACCTGCGGCGATTCCCCCGCCATCCCTGGCACACGGCGCTGCAGGTCCAGCTCTGCGACGAGCACGACCGACGCCGACTCTCCGTGCGCAGTTGCGACCTCTCCCGCGGCGGGTTCAGCTTCCTGACCAACCGCTACATCGCCGCGGGCACGCCCCTGATCGCCGAGATCCGCACCCCCGCCGGCGTCTACCGCCTCCGCGGCACCGTCCGTCACTGCCGCCTGCACCACGCGCCCGATCACTGGGTCGGCGTCCAGTTCACCCAGTGCCTGCACGACCCCTCGATCGCCCACCCGCAGTGACGCGGAATCCAATCCTGTCGCCTTCGTGTACGCCCGCGGGCACTACGGTCGAAATCGGTCACGCCGCTCGGCCGGCACGACCGGGCACACCTCGGCCGGCGCCCCGAACAGCCGATGGCGAACCCGCGCGATCACGTCGTACACCCCGTCGCGCAGCCGCTGCGGCACCCACGACACCACCGCCCCCGCGATCCGCCACCACCCGCCCAGACGCTCCAGCACGTGCACCACCGCCTCCGAACGCGTCAGCAACGCCCCGTCCTGCCGCTGCACCACGATCGAGTCCGGCAACCGCTCCCGCTCCACCCGCCCGATCCGCCCCCGCACCCACTCGCCCTGCAGCGGCGCGAACACGAACAGCTCGCCCTCTCGATCCACCGCCAGCACCAGCCGCACCCATCGATGGCATAAACCGCACTCGCCGTCGTAGAACAACGCCTCCGGCTCCCGCGGCCGACGCGGCGGCAGCCACCCCGGCTCCCACGCCACCGCGTGCAGCACCACCACCGCCCCCAGCAGCCACCACCAGCCCAGCAACGACAACGCCGCCGCGTTGAACAGCAGCGCGATCAGCCACACCCGCGGCCGCAGATACCCCACGCACACGAGCGGCGTCCACGCCAGCCACAGCCCCAGCCACGCCCACGTCGCCACCCGACGCAGCTCGATCGGCACCGCCGCCAGCCACGGCGCGTGCTCGACCCACGGCCCCTCGCCCAGCCGCCACGCCTCGTCCGTCAGCCACGTCACGCCGAACCCGAGGTACAGCGCGCACAGCGCGAGCCAGGCCGCCGCACGAATCCACCACCATCCGGAGCGCTGACCTGATGACATGCAGACATTCTGACCGGGGTGATCGCCCCGGCCAAGCCGTCGGCGCGACTCGGGGCGCTGATCCGGCTCTTCGCTGATGCTCAGAACTCGGCTTCGTCAAGCCGCGGGCCGAGCGCGGATCGTGGCTCCGCCGCGAAACCGCCGGCGTTCATCGCCGTTCAAGCCGGGGGCTGAGCGCAGCGAAGCCCCGGATCACGCGCCGTCGCCCCGGTGGCGCCCAACGGCGGGCGCGATAGAATGCGGCCATGAACGGCAACGAACTGCGACAACTCGTGGAACGGGTGGTCGGCGAGCAGCCGATCACGGACCTGCACACGCACTGCTACACGCCGGCGTTCGGCGACTCGGCCGACGGGACCGGCAAGGGCCTGCTGCTCTGGGGCATCGACGAGCTGGTCACGTACCACTACCTCGTGGCGGAGGTGTACCGCGTGGTGCCGGCCAGCGAGCTGCCCTACGAGAAGTTCTGGGCGATGAGCAAGGCCGAGCAGGCGGATCACATCTGGAAGCACCTGTTCGTCGAGCGGACGCCGGTGAGCGAGGCGTGCCGGGGCGTGCTGACGACGCTCAAGCGGCTGGGGCTGGACCCGAACGAGCGGACGCTGGAGCCGTACCGGGCCTACTTCCGCCAGCACCGGGCCGACGCGTACGTGGACCACGTGATGGAGCTGGCCAACGTCGACTCGATCACGATGACCAACAACGTCTTCGACGACCTGGAGCGGGGCAAGTGGGAGGCGGACCCGGCCGTCGGCGACGACCCGCGTTTCGAGGCGGTGCTGCGGATCGACCCGCTGGTGCGGGACTGGCCGACGGCGGCCAAGGCGCTGGCGAAGTGGGGGTACAAGGTCAGCGCCTCGCTGGCGCCGACGCACCTGGACGAGGTCAGGCGGTTCCTGAACGACTGGCTGGACCGGACCAAGGCGATCTACGTCGCGGTGAGCCTGCCGCCGACGTTCAAGTATCCCTCGGGGAAGCTGGAGGGCGACCAGGACCCGTCGGAGACGGTGCTGGAGAAGGCGGTGCTGCCGGTGCTGGCCGAGCGGGGCCTGCCGTTCGCGATGATGATCGGGTCGCGGCTGCGGGTGAACCCATCGCTTCGCGACGCCGGCGACATGTCCGGCAAGGCCGACATCCTCTCGGTGGCCAACCTGTGCGCCGGGTTCCCCGACAACCGCTTCCTCGTGACCATGCTCGCCCGCGAGAACCAGCACGAGCTGTGCGTCACCGCCCGCAAGTTCGGCAACCTCATGCCCTTCGGGTGCTGGTGGTTCCTGAACAACCCGTCGCTCGTCGAGGAGATCACCCGGATGCGGCTGGAGCTGCTGGGCACCAGCTTCTGCCCCCAGCACAGCGACGCCCGCATCCTCGATCAGCTCGTCTACAAGTGGGACCACTCGCGACGCATCATCGCCGACGTGCTGGCCGACAAGTACGCCGACCTGATCGAGACCGGCTTCCGCGTCACCGAGGCGCACGTGCGGCGGGACGTGGCCCTGCTGCTGCGGGACAACTTCCGCGCGTTCTGCGCCGGCGGGAAGGAGGCCGTCGCCGCATGAATCGCTTCACATTCGGACTTGCCGCCGTGATCCTGCTGATCGGCGCGTGCGCCGCGCCGCGCGCCGCCGGCGAGCGCGACCACACCCTCTCCACCGCCCGGCCAGGCCAGGTCGTCCGCCTCGACCCCGCCCTGCTCGACGAGAAGGCCACGCCCGTCCTCGACGTGCGACGCCGCCCGATCGACGGGCCCGCGCTGCTGCTGTCCGACAAGCCCGAGTACTTCCGCACCGGCGACGGGATCGCGCTGCGCGAACGCGTCGAGCCCGGACGCGTGCGGCTGTACGTCTACCACGTGCCCGACCCGAACGCCGAGGCGAAGGTGATCTCGGCGGTGATCGAGAACCTCGGCGATGCGCCGCTGATGCTGTTGTTCGACAAGCACGCGTTCCCCGAGCCGAGCGGCGCGTATCACCACATCGCCAAGTCGGCGTTGCGGGCGTACTTCGACGAACCGCCGCCCGCGATGATCAAGACGCTGATGCCGGGGCAGCGCATGCCGATCGACGAGACGATGGACGCGACGGTCGTGGGCAAGGACGACCTGGTGCACGGGCTGTACGAGTTCCGGATCAACCAGCCGGCCGAGGTGACGGTGTTCGAGCGCGACCCGGACCAGGACAGCCGGTCGGTGATCGACGGGCTGCCGGAGCTGCCGCGGGTGCTGGAGGGTTTTCATCCCAGCGGCGCGGGGCGTGGTCGGTTCGACACGGCGGACTTCGAGGTCGCGCCGGCCGACGACGGCTACGTGTACGACACGGCCGAGGGACCGACGCAGATCATCCTCGCCGACGGGCAGCGCGACCCGTGGGTGCGCGGGGTGGACAGCCTCAGCGGTTTGCAGGACGGTGAAAACAAGGGCAACTACGGCGTGTTTTACCGGCTGCGTGTGCCGTGGCGAAGCGGGGACGGTCGTGGCCTGGCGGTGGTGGTATACAACGCGCGCGCCGCAGCCCAGTGGTGCGGGCGTCAGTACGTGGTGGTGCGGGTGAACGAGGGGGTGTTCCCGGGCGGGACGGTCGCGGCGCCGGAGGAGGCGACGACGTACGGCGGCCCGCCCGAGGCCGCGCTGCTGCAGCGCTACGAGCCGGGCGCCGACGGCGCCGGGGGAACCCTCGAACTGACCTTCTCGCCGCCGGGCGCCTGCTGTCTGCCGGCACCGATCCTGCTGATCCCGTACGAGCGTTGACCGGCCGGCGCGGGCCGGCCGCGCCCGCCGCCCCACCCACCGAGGAGTGTCGCATGCCCGTCGAGCACATGGTCTGGATCAGGTTCAAGCCCGGCGTCTCGGACGACCGGATCAGCGAGCACATGGCCGACCTGGCCTCGCTCAAGGACCGCGTCCCGGGCGTGCTGCGGCTGGAGGTGGGCGAGAACTTCACCGACCGGGCCAAGGGCTTCACCCACGGGCTGGTCGTCACCCTCGAGTCACGCGAGGCGCTGGACGCCTACGCGAACCACCCCGACCACGTCGCCGTCGCCGGCCCGCTCAAGGAAGACGCCGAGCTGATGGCGATGGACTTCGAGCACTGAAGGGACACGCACGCTCTGTCAGACTCTGTCAATACGGGTTTCCAGACAGGACATGAACAGGTCATGAGAAGACGAGCCCGCAGCGCGAGCGAAGGCTCGGATCCGGCTCTTGGCGTGTGCTGCGATCATGGCTTTTTCCAGAACGCACTGGGTCGACACGTGGTCGATCGGTGAAGGCATGTCATCGAACGTCACGAGTTCGACGCACGGCCATCGGCGTCGCCGCGCCGGCTGGAACGGCTGGGCGCCACAGGCCGATAGGCGATGAAGGTCAGGTCGTCGGGCTTGGAGGGCAGGCCCTCGACGGGTTGGGCCATGCGCTGGCGGGCGTCGTCGGCCAGGCGTCGGGCGGCGGCGTGGAGCGGGCCCTTGCGCAGGCGCTCGGCGACCTCGCGGACGTGCAGGTTGTCCACCAGCCCGTCGCTGGCCAGCAGCAGCGAGTCGCGCGGCGCCAGGCGAAGGGCCGAGCCCATCTCGACGCGCATGTCCGCCGAGCCGATCACGTTCGAGACCAGGTGGCGGTCCTCGTGGTGCATGGCCTCCTGCTCGTCGAGCATGCCGGCCTCGAGGGCGAAGCCGATGGGCGAGTGGGAGACGCTCTGGAGCTTGACGCGGCCGCGCTGCCCGACGACGAGGATCATCGAGTCGCCGACGTGGTAGGGGCGGATGATCCGGTCGCGGACCTCGACGGCGGCGAGGGTGGTGGCGGCGCCGACGCCCATGTCGCGGATGACGCGGTTGGCCTGATCGATGCCGTGGAGGATCGCGGCGCGGACGACGGTGGGCTCGTCGTCGAGGCCGGCGAGCGCGGCGGCGATGGCCTGGACGGCCAGGCCGGCGGCGTGGTGACCCGAGCGCGCGCCCCCGCAGCCGTCGGCCACGACCAGCACCGCCGCCCGCGCCCCGATCGGGATCAGCCCCGCCGCGTCCTCGTTCGACGCCCCCTGCCCCGGGCATCGCGACGAGAAGACCGCCGCCTGACCCGACGCGATCGGCGTCAGCTCCGCCTCGGTCATGTCCCGGTCCAGGTACGCCGTCGCCTCGGGCTGTGCGGCTGGTTCACTCATCTCGGCCTCGACCCCGCCCGCGGCCGGCCCCACGCCCCGCCGGCGCCGCCACCGTCGGCCTGATCCGCCGAAACGCCGTCAGCATCTGACCCGCGTCCGCGAATCGCCCCTGCGGCTTGACCCGCAACGCCCGACGCAGCCACGGCCTCAGCCGCGCCAACGGGCCCCGCAGCTTCGCCTCACCCGGCAGCGGCGTATCGTACGGCCACTCCGGCAGAACCCCCGTCAGCATCCGGTACGCGATCAGCCCCAGCGAGAACACGTCCGACCGTCGCGACGGCCGACCCATCGCCTGCTCCGGCGCCACGTACCCCACCGTCCCCGAGCCCGAGCCCCGCATCGTCCGCCTCGACAGCTTCGCGATCCCGAAGTCCGTCAGCCTCACCTGCGACTCGCCGAAGAGGATGAAGTTCTCCGGCTTCACGTCGCAGTGGATGATCCCCACCCGGTGGGCGTGGGCGACCGCCTCGACCATCTGCTCGATCAGCTCCAGCTTCCGCCGCGTGGTCATGCGATAACGCATGCGGTCGGCCAGGGTCTGGTCGCCCAGCCGGGTGACGACGGTGAACTTGCCATCGATGAAGTCGGCGTTCTTGACCGGCAGGATCAGGGCGTGGTCGAGCTTGGCGGTGAGGCGGACCTCCTGGCGGAAGTCCTCGAGGAACGATTCGGTGGTCAGGTGCTCGTGCGGCAGCTTCAGCGCCACGCGCACGCCCTCGATGGTGTCGAGCGCCTCGTACACGTTGGCGAACGAGCCCTCGCAGAGCCTGCGGACGATGCGGTATTTGCCGAGCTTCTGTCGCGGTCGGAGCAAGGGACGGCCTCATCACGGGCGGCAGGCGTTGCCGCGCCGTGGGACGATTATCCGCATCGCCGCCCGGGCCGCAATCCCCCCGCCGCGTCACGCCTCAGGCGGCCATCACCGTCCCGGGCGCGTCCGCCGACAGCCGTGTTCCCAGGCCCTCCAGCCTGGTCAGCGGGCCCAGCGACTCCTGGATCGAAAACGAGCTGTTCAGGGCCTTGATGCACTGAACGGCCGCCTCGGTCACCGCCTCGAACCCGTAACCCTGCCCCGTGTCGCGAAGCGTCTGGCAGCAGCGCAGCACCGTCTCGAACTCGTCCGCCTCGATCCCCCGGCGCATCGTGTGCAGCACCACCTTGACGTGATCGACGTACCACCTCAGCAGCGCCACCGTCTGGCTGTCGCGCGGCAGCGAGCTGTGGATCGGCTGGGCGCCCGACTCCTGACCGGCGCCCAGCGCCGCGGTCAGCTCCGCCATCAGCCTCGCCGCGTCGTACGGCTTGGGCACCACCGCCACGCAGCCCGCGTCCAACGCCGCCTGCACGTTCCCCGCCGTCGCGTCGCCCACCAGCGCCACCACCTTCCCGCGGTAGCCCGCCTCGCGGATCGAACCGAGCCACTGGTCCCCGCCCTCGGCATCGCCCGACCAGTCCATCAGCACCACGTCGAACGGCGAACGCTTCAGCTCGTCCAACGCCCGACCCAGGCTCTGGCTCACCGTCAGCGCGAGCCGCGTCACGCGCAGGTGGTGCTGCACCAGCCGGCAGTCCGCCTCCTGCTCGGCCAGTACCAGCACACGACCCGTCAGGCTCGTCACCTCGTCCTCGTCCGCGCGGTTCACCGCCAGGTCCGCCATCTCCGAGAGAAACAGCCGAAGGTCCGCCTCGTGCTCGAAGACGATCGTGCTGTTGTGCATCGACCCGCAGACGTGCTCGCATTGGTTGACCCGCCCCGGCAGGGTCTCGACGCCGTGCCAGATCGTCGGCAGGCGGACCTTCGCCGTCGAGCCGATGTGCACGTACCCGCCGTGAATCAGCCCCACCGACTCGCTCGCCAGGTAACGCGTCCACGCCTGGTACGCGCTGACGTTCCCGCCGGGGTGATGCACGTCCAGCGTCGCGTCCACGCCCGGCAGCGGGACCCGCCACCCGCACTTGAGCGCCAGCGACAGGTCGCTCGGCTTCTCGATCGGATCGCTCTCGCTCAGCAGCCGAGCCGCCCGCTCAAACTCCGCCCGTCGCGGCGAGGCCGTGCTGTGTCCTGAAACCATCCCCATCCTCATCCCCTCGAGCTTCCCGCCCGCCTCTACTCCTCGAACACCTCGACCGGATCGTATTCCACCGACGTCGGCACCGGGGGCACCGCCACCGTGATCGGCTGCGACAGGATCGCCCGCTGGCACTTCCAGTGCCAGTATCGCTTCGACAGTTCCATCGCGCTGCGGCAGCCCATCTTGTCCATCAGGCTCGCGCGGTGGGCTCTTCCGGGTTTTTCATGGGTACAGATCAAGCTGACCCTGGTAGAAGAGGAT
>CAYSIX010000139.1:10797-11047 GCA_964431205.1 uncultured Phycisphaeraceae bacterium | reverse complement strand
GGGGGGGGGGGGGGTTTGGTGGGGGGGGGGGGGTTGAGCGTTTGGCCCGGCCGCGATCGATCATTGTCGAGAGGACGATCACCGGCAGCAAGGCGACGGCGATGATCATCAGGGCGCCGAAGGAGGCTTCGGCGAGGCGTTCATCGTTGGCGAGCTGGTACACGCGCACGGCGAGGGTATCGAAGTTGAACGGCCGGAGCATCAGCGTCGCGGGCAGTTCCTTGGCGACGTCGACAAAGACCAGCAGCGC
>CAYSIX010000139.1:0-10787 GCA_964431205.1 uncultured Phycisphaeraceae bacterium | reverse complement strand
GCTATCCCCGCGTGGGCCGCCTGTTCACGGCCATCTCCCGCGCCGAACAGGTTCACGCCACCAACCACTTCCAGGCCATGGCCGGGATCGAGGGGGCCCACCTCGTGCCGGGCGGCGGCGAGGAGGCTGGGGCGCAGCAGGGGCAGGTGTACGCGGCAGAGCAGGCGGGGCCCGGAGGAGCCGAGCGATCGGGCGGCGTCGTCCATGGATGGGCTGATCTGCTTGAAGCCCGAATCGATCATGGCCAGGGCGACGCCGAGGAACCGGGTCTGGTAGCCGATGATGACGGCCGCGGCGCTGCCGGTGAGGATGAGCCCGGGTCGCCAGTTAAAGGTGGCGAGCAGCAGGTCGTTGAGGCGGTGGTCGAGCCAGCTCAGCGGCGCGAGCAGACCGACGGCGAGCACGGTGCCGGGCAAGGCGTAGCCCGAGGCGGCGAGTCGGCTGGCGGCACGGGTGAGCGGGTCGGGCGAGCGGCGTCGGCCAAAGGCGATCAGCACGGCGAGGGTCACGGCGATGAGGCTGGCGATCGTGGCGAGGGTGAGGGTGTTGCTGCCGAACTGGATCGCCACTTCCCGGGCCCGCGCGTCGCCCCGGGTCAGGGCCATGCGCGTGAAGATCGCGGCCGGGCCGACGAACCCGATCAGCACCGGCAGCGTGCACACAAGCAGCGCCGCGGCGGAGCCGAAGGGCCCGAGCGTGGCGCGGCGCACCGGCCGGGGCGGGCCGGCCAATTGGTGGAAGCGCGCCCGCCATCGTGCGAGCGCTTCGATGCCGACGACGATCGCGACGAAGGTCAGCAGCAGGGCCGAGAGCTGCGCCGCGGCCGTGGGCGACTCCAAGCTCCGCCAGGTGTGGTACACGCCGGTCGCGAAGGTATCGACGGCGCAGTATTCCACCGCGCCGAAGTCGGCCAGCGTCTCCATGAGCACCAGCGCGGCGCCCGCGGCGATCGCCGGCCTGGCCATCGGGATCGCCAGCGCTGCGAAGCTGTGCCAAGGACCGCGGCCGAGGGTCCGCCCCACTTCCATGACGTAGCTGCCGTGATCCAGAAACGCCGAGCGCGCCGCGAGATAAACGTACGGGTACAGCGTCATGGAGAGGATCACGATCGCCCCGGGCAGCGAGCGGACCTCGGGGAACCAGTAGTCGCCGCTGCTGAGCCCGGTGGTGTCCCGCAGCCAGGTTTGCACCGGCCCGCTGACCTGCAGCAGGTCGGTGTAGGCGTAGGCGGCGAGGTAGCCCGGCACCGCGAGGGGCAGCAGCAGCGCCCAGCGGAGGATGCGCCGGCCGGGGAACTGGCAGGTGGTGACCAGCCAGGCCGTCGCCGTGCCGGTGGCCGTGGCGATCAGGCAGACGCTCAAAGCGAGGATCGCGGTGTTCTTGAGGTATCTCGGCAGCCGCGTCGCGGCCAGGTGGGCCCATTCATCGCCCGCACCTTGAAACACGCTGCTGAGCACGACGAGCGTCGGCGTCGCCACGATCAGGCTGATCGCGATGCACAGCAGCGGCCAGACGCCCAAGCGCCACCGCCGTTTGCGAACTGGTGGCCGGGTCGAAGAGACCGGCGGCTTCATCGCCACCCGGCCCGATCCATCACCTGCACCGCCTCGCGGTTGTGCTCGCCCAGCGCGGCCGCGTTGAGCGTGTCTTCTTTAAATGTGCCGAACCCCTCAAGCACCTCCGACAACGCCACGCCCTCGACGACCGGGTACTCGTGGTTCGCTACCGCGAAGGCGCTTTGGGCTTTTTTTGTCGTCAGAAACTCGAGCAGCGCGACCGCCTCGTCGGCGTTGGGCGCGCCCTTGACGACGCCGGCCCCGGAGACGTTGACGTGCGCGCCCCGACCGCCCTGATTGGGGAAGATCAGGCGCAGTTTTGACGCCGCCTCGCGGTCCGCCGCGTCGTCGCCAGCGAGCATCCGCGCGAAGTAGTAGTGGTTCGCCACCGCGACCGAGCCCTCGCCCGCGGCCAGCGCCCGGAGCTGATCGGTATCTCCGCCCTGGGGACGACGGGCCATGTTTGCGACGACACCCGCCGCCCAGTCTTGTGTCTGATCTGCGCCGTGGTGCACGATCAGCGAGGCGACCAGGCTCTGGTTATAGATATTGCTCGACGAGCGGATCAGCACCTCGCCCTTGAGCCGAGGCTCGGCCAACTGCTCGTACGTGGTGACGTCGTCCGCCGGCCGGTCCTGCTTGACCACGATCGCCCGCACCCGTTTGCTCAGCCCGTACCACAGCCCGTCGGGGTGGCGCAGCGCCGCGGGGACGCGCGAGTCGAGCACTTCAGACGAGGTCGGCTGAAAGATGTCCTGCTCGACCGCTTTGTGCAGCCGACCCGCATCGACGGTGATGAAGATGTCCGCCGGGCTCAGGTCGCCCTCGTTGCGCATCCTCGTCAACAGCTCGTCGGCGCTGCCCTCGATCACGTTGACCTTGATGCCGGTCTCGGCCTCGAACTGCTTGTACAGCGCGTCGTCGGTGTCGTAGTGCCGGGCCGAGTAGACGTTCACCACCCGCTCGGCGGGCTTGTTTTCTTCCGCGACGGGCTCGGACGCGTTGTTGTCACATGCGGACAGCAAGCCGACCCACACCACCAGCGCCGCGGCGGCAACGATCAAAAGTTTCGAGGAGCGCATGGTTCGTCTCCAGAAGCGTCAATTTAATCTACCAATTGAGACCTTCGATTAACTTCATTCAAGCCCACGGCGTGCCCGCTTTGGGGCATGCCGTGGGCTTGCCTTGACGATTAATCGAAGTGCTTATTCGGGCTTGGGCAGCTTCGCCCACTGCTCCGCCTCAACCCGGGCGAGCAGCTCAAAGCCCACGCCCGGCCCGCCGGCCCGACCCAGCGGGCGGATCACGTACGCCACGCCCTGCGGCTCGGGGTAGATCCCCACCGCCGCCTCGAACGGGTCGTCGTGACCCACGATGACCCGGTTCTTACCAGCCTCGACCTTGCGCACGAGCATCGGCTGGACACGCTTGCGCATCGCCGCGAACTGCTCGTCGGTGAAATCCTCGGCCGGCTCAAAATTCAAGGCCGCGTCCTTGCGATATTGGCCAAACGCCAGGTCCGCGGTCTGCCACGCCCGGAAGTACTCGCTGGTGATGACCTCGTCCACCGGCAGGTCAAGCTCGCGCCACGCCCGGCCGATCCCTTTAGCCTGGTGCCAGCCCGCCTCGCTGAGCACCCGCTGCGTCGAGCCGTCGAGCACATCGGCGGTGACCTGATCGGCGTAATCCTTCTCCGTCTGGGCGTGCCGGAAGTAAACCACCAGCCCGCCGCGACGCAGCGCCTCAACCAGCTCCGCGCCCCGCAGCTTCGGCTCGAATGCGTAGGGTTCTTGCGGGCCCGCATCTTTCAGATCAGGTGAGCCGGCACAGGCCGCCAGGACGAGCCAAATGAGATGGAACATCAGGTGCTTCAGCATCGCACTTTCCTTTCAATTCAGGTCGGACATCGGAGGTTGAACGGTCCGTTTTTCGAGAAAATAGAGAAGTTGAGACTCAATGTCAAATACATGGTAGCCTACAACAAACTTACTTACCCTGTGATTGATTGTCTCGACTCTAAACCTGCTTGGCACGAACCGCCTTGGATATGCTGCTTTTGACCCGTCTTCAAAGAAGAACGACTGATGGGACTAACAATCAATCATCGTGCCAAGCGTTTCCTGTTGACCTGTGCGTTGTGCGTGGTCGTGCTGTTTTCAAACGCGGGTTTAAAGGCGGTTACTGAGCCGGCGGGCCGAGATCGGACGGAGGTGGTCGCGGTGCAGTCGGCGGTGCAGGAGCGCTTAGTGGGGTTGGACGCCCCGGGCGTGACGGGAGCGATCTCACGGGACGGTGCGGTCAGGGCGTTCGCCGCGGGACATCGCGATGAGTCGGGCCGGCATCCGATGCGACCGGGGGATCGAATGCGTCTGGCCAGCGTGACGAAGCTGTATCTCGCGGCGGTTGTTTTACAACTCGTGGACGAGGGCAAGCTGGATCTGAACGATTCGATCAGTGAGTATGTCCAAGGCGTCCCCAACGGCGAACACATCACGCTGCGGATGCTGGGTCGGCACACGAGCGGGCTTGATGATGCGATTCGGCAGATGGCGTTTCACGAGGCAATCGCCCGAGAGCCGGCGAGGATTTGGACGCCGGCGGAGCTTATGCGGTATGCCTTTGAACCGGGGCCGCGGCACGAGCCGGGGGAGGTGTGGGCGTACAGCAATATCAACAGCCTCCTGCTGGCGTTGGCGGTGCAGCGGGCGACGGGCACCGGGTGGCGGGACCACGTCCGGCAGCGCATCCTCGAGCCGTTGGCGCTAAATGACACCGGCTTCGCCGACCTGTCGGTCGTTGCCCGTGGTTACCGCTATGGCAAAACCGATGACCCGGTGAGCTACGGCGGCGAGAACGATCACCGGTGGTTTGATGCGACCGGCTGGAGCCCATCATGGACGAACGCCGCGGGCGAGATGACCGGCACCGCCGCCGACACCGCCCGCTTCATCGCGACGCTCTTTGGCGGGGACCTGGTGTCCCGCGCTTCACGGGCGGCGTTGACCGACTTCGCCCCGACCCAGCCGGGAGGCGACTTCCTCTACGGCCTGCACTGCCACCGCATCGGCAGCGGGTACGGCCACCACGGCGACGTGCCGGGCTACAGCAGCAGCGCGGTCTGGCTACCCGAGTCGAACACCGCCATCGTGGTGCTGAGTAACCTCTCGGCCGAGCTGGATAAACGGAGCAGCGCCTCGAAGCTGATGTCAGCGGCGCTCGCGGCGCTGGCCGACCAAGAGGTCGCGACGCAGCTAGAGCAGATCGTCGAAGCGACAGCCATCCAAGAGGCGGCCGCGGTGGTGATCCGCGAGGGTCAGGCCGGTGCGCCGATCGGCGATGCTGCCCGTCGTTACCGCATCGGCTCGGTCAGCAAGCTGCTCACTGCGCTCCTGGTGCTGCGGGCGCAAGAGGCGGGCGTGCTGAATCTGGAGGACCCGGTGGCGACGTATTTGCCCGGCGTGCTGACGGGTGACGGGGCCGATGAGGTGTCGCTTGCGAACCTGCTTGAGCACACGTCAGGCCTCGCGGGCAGCGGCCCGTCCGAGTACGCCGCCCATTCACCGGGGCTGGACCCACTTCAATACGTCGCGCAACACCGACCGTTCAAACTGAGGTGGCGTCCGGGGCTGCACTACTCGTATTCCAACCCGGGCTGCACCCTCGCCGCGGCCGTGGTGGAGAAGGCCTGGGGGGGTGACTTTGACGAGCTGATGCGGCGTGAAGTGTTCGAGCCCCTGGGCATGGCCGACACCACCTTCGATGCCGCCTCACCCCCGAGCTACCACGCCGACGGCAGCACACTCGCCTCGCCCTGGGCGATGCCCGTCCGCCCGGCCGGCAGCGCGGTTTCCACCGCCAGCGATATGGCCAAGGTTGTCGAGATGCTCGTCCAGGACGGCGGAGATTTTCTGCCCGCCGAGAGTATCGCCCGTCTGGAGCGCGGCGAGACCGGCCTGCTCGCCGACGCGGGCGGCGGCCGGGGCAGCTACGGCCTGGGCAGCTTCGCCTACGCCGCCGGCGACCAGCTGCTCCGCGCGCATTGGGGCAAGACCGAGGGCTTCCGCGCGACCCTCGCTTACGACCCGCAGGGCGCCACCGGGTACGTCCTGCTTGTGGATACCGCCGCCGACCCCGACGTGCACCGCCTGCGCCGCCTGCTCAACGACCACGTTACCCGCGACCTGCCCGAACCAGAGCCCCCGCCTTCGATCGGCAGCGCGCCCCACAACATCTCGGGGCTCTACGTCAACCACTCCCATGATGGCGCCCAGCGCGGTTGGCTGTTCGCCCTGCTCGACGCGCGGCGCCTGACTCCGACCCCGAACGGGCTTGAAGTTGATCCGCTCTGGCAGGGCCCACCGACGAGTTGGACCCGCGTGGGAGACGCGCTCTATCAGGCCCGGGGCCTTCCCGTCGCCAGCGGCGCGACGGCGACCGTCAACGGCATTGGCTACTGGATAGACGGCGAGAGCTACCGGCGTGTGCCGGCGTGGGCCTACTGGTGCCGGGTGATCATACTCATGGCGGGTCTGGCGGCGTCACTGCTCGCCGTGGCGGTGTTGGCGGTGATGCTCATCCGCCTGGGATGTCATCGCCTGCGGCTGCGTTCGGCGAACCGACCGGCGATGCCGATCCCGCCGTTCGCCCTTTTCGCCGTTGCCGGCATCGCTTATCTGATGCTGCTGATCGGATTCGTTCACTTTCAACTGGGCGACCTCGAAACCATCGCGCAGATCGGCCGGGTCTCACCGGCATCGCTCATGATCTTGGTTGCCAGTCTGACAGGACCGACAGCCACTGCCGCGGGTCTGATGCTCCTCTGGCCGTATCGCCGACGCCGTATCTCGATGATCAGCGGTCTGACGCTGGCACTGCCTTTGGCGTGCCTGGCGATACTGCTTGCGACCGCCGGCATGGTCCCCTCGATCACGTGGATGAGCTAAAAGTCGTCCGAACCTCGGGCAGCCGCCGCTTGGCTAAGTGACGATCGCAGTACATCTCCACGCGCCAACAGTATGGGGGTTAACCCGGATGCAGATAAGACAACCCCACCGCCGAGTCGACTGCCCTCGCCACGGAGCACACGCGGGTGATCCGGATGTTTTCATCGAGATGAGCAGACTCGGGCAATACGGGAGGTCGACTGGCGCCGGTGGACCCCCGATCATCAACAGGCCAACAAAAAAGCAATTCCGCCGACGAACGCACGCATGCAATCCAGATAAACTTTCACGGGATGCTTCCATCCCACCAGTCGTTGTTCGGGTCCGGGCCTTGGTAAAGATCGCCCAAAAACACCGCCGCCTCTTCCGCGGTTGACTGTTCCAGGCGGATCTGTTCGGTGCTCGCGTGTCCGTCGGCCCAGACAGCGTTCGCATGGCCCTCGCCGTGGTGCCGGCCATGGACGGTGGCGACATTGGCCAACGAACCGACTGGCCCCGAGGCGCCCCGCGGCGGATACGTGTCACCGACCGGCGGCTGAAGCTCAAACTCCAGACTGAACACGACGTTGCCGGCATAGTTTGAATCAAAAACGCCGTGATCGGTCATCAGGATCGTCTGTGAAGGCCTGTTCAACTGAGACTGCTTGAAGCCGATCCAGCGCATCGGGCCGCTCGGCCCCGGCACGCCGAGCATCCGCCCGTTATACGCGTAGTCAATCGGCGGAAGCTTCGGGAACCCGGGCACACTCTGCACGATATTGACGTATTCGTCGGGCGGATCAAACGTCGGACACCCGCCAATCTCGCTCACGTCATTCAAATAAGGGCCCAAAAAACTTGCAGCGAACACGTCATCGGGCGTGCCCGGAACGTCCGCCACACACCACCACCGCGTCGCGTTCTTAGCTCCACCGGCGCTGATCAGTCCCGGGTCCGCGTAGGCGTGCGGCGGCAGGTGATCGTCATGATCCTGAGCGTACATCTGCGATGCCAGACCGATCTGTTTCAAATTGGAAAGGCACACCGTGGCACGAGCCGCTTCGCGAGCTTTGGAAAGTGCGGGCAGCAGGATACCCACAAGCAGCGCGACAATAGCCACCACGACAAGGAGTTCCACAAGGGTAAATGCTCGGTTTCGTCGCTTCACGGGAATGCCTTGCCTGTCACAGCCGATCTCGAAAAACACCCGTGCCCCGATCAACCAGGACACGGGTTTCTCCCCTCTTAAACTAACCAACTCCCGAGCCACTGTTCAGCACTTGCGGCGGACCATGACCAGGCCCATACCCACCAAGCTCATCGCCAACATGGCCGGCTCGGGAACCACCGACGCCGTGCCGGCGCGGTTCATCAAGAGATTCACGCCGGAGAAAAAGGACGCGCTGTCGGTCCCAGTCACATCAAACGCGTAGTCCAACCCGGAAGCGGTGAACGTGCCGGTGTAGCTGAGGCTACCAAGCATCGGGAAGGGCGCGATCTTGACTGCGATGTCGATATCGCCCTGCAGGTCCATCGACACCAACTCGCCATCCTCGAACGTCAGGCCGCTGCCCGTGACGTTGCTGATCGAGATGTTGTAGAACAGTTGGGCGTTGCCGGCTCCGCCGCCGTCGTTGAACTCCGAGATAACCGGCGAAAACGGCGATATCGCGATCGGATTGCCCGGGTCGGCGAAAGTGGCGTCGAAGTTCGACCGCGGATCGCCGGTCTGCGCCGGCGTGACGTTGCCGTCCCAGAGGAACGTGTCGAAGTCGAAACTGAGATCGCCCACACCGACCGTTTCCGTCCCGACGCCGGTCACGAGCCCGTTGTCATAGTCGATCCGCCCGGCGCTGAGCGTTGAGAAGTCCGGCTGAGTGATGGTCTGGTTGTTGATTGTCAGCGGCGTGCCCCCGTAAAACTCGTCACTGAACACCGAAAAGTCCGACGCGGTGGACAGCGGCGAAGCGATGATCGCCGTGTACACCCCCCCGTTCGTGAAGCCGGCGGGAATTCGGAAGTTGGGAAACTCCGGCAGACCGTTGTGGCCGGGGTTAAAGCTGCCATCGGGATTCTTTCCTTCGATCCCGTCTTGGGTGGTCGAATTTTTGATGTTGTTGACCGCAAGGAATCCGGTGGCCGGCCCGCCGAGATCGACGAACTGGTCCGCGTGAGCGGTGCTGGTCGTGGCGATCACCGCCGCGAGGCATGTTGTGGTCGTAAAACGTTTCATTGCCTGTTCCTTTCTCTTACTCACCGCGTGGTGAACGGGGTATGGGTTTGATGAACCAAAATCGTAGTCACATAACGATGTTTCTTAACGGTTCAGATACGATTGCGACGACGCGAGGCGAGCAGCAGCCCGCCCGGGCCGAGCAGCGCCAGCGATGCCGGCTCGGGAATGACAAACGAGCCGACCGAGTCGACCGTGCCGGTCAGGTCCACGACGAGGTTGGAATCGCCAAAATCCGTGCTCTGAGTGTCATTAATCTGAAACGAGAACTCGTCGCCGGACACACTCAGCGTGCCGCCGCCCCAAGTTACAGTTCCTAAGAAGGTGTTTCCGGAGAACGCCGCGGTGATACTCAGGTTGATGCTGGTCAGGAGGCCGTCGTTGAAGGTGGCGATGTCGCTCGCGTCCAGCGTACCGAACGAGAACTCGACCGGGCCGTCGAAGAACCACAGGTCCAGCCCGGTATCGCTGATGTCGGTGGTGGTGGAACCTTGAGCCCAAAGAGCGCTCAGATCGATGCCGGTCACCGCCGCGACCTCGACGCCCGAACCGGTGATACCGGCATCGTCCACCGTGATCGAGCCGACGGTGAATTCGGCTTCGTTCGGAAACAGGTCGATGGGTGTGCCGAACAGGACGCGCGAATCATTGATGTCGTAGACCGCATCCGCGTCGCCGGGGTTCCCGTCGCCGAGATTGATGCGGCCTTGCCCAGCGGTCAGTTGGCTTTCGGTGATTCCGCCATTGGGGTCCATAGTGCTGTTCAGCGGTACAGTTGCAGCGCGGGCATCGCTTTGAGCGATGACCCCCATGGTCACTACGAGGGCAGTGAGTAATAGAGTTTTGTGGATAACCATCTGTTGCTCCTTTGCATCGGGCGTGAAGCCCTTTTCTTTGTATGGATTCGGCATCGAAAGGCATCTGCGATGCCGGACTTGCGGTTCGTCGCGTTTGTACTTGGCTTGCCCATCCGTGGTGGTCAGAAGCGCCTCGACGCGGATGATCTTCACCTCTTACTGTATCATGCTGCATTCTCCTTTGAAACGGTGAAGCCACACGGCTTTTGGGAACGTAAAACATCGCATCGGTGTTGGTGCAACCATTGCAGTCATGGCTTGGCCCAACTCTGTGTGGCGATCAGATGTCCGATCCCGAACGCGCGGTCGTTTCGGAGCATGGCGACGTCAAGGATCATCTCCATCGTCCGGCGCTGCCGCAGCCGCACGATGCGCAGCCGCTGCTTTTCGACCAGAGGAGTAAATCGCCAACGGCTTTCGGCGCGGGAATGACCGCAAAGACAATCCGCGGTTGGCGATTCCACAAGACGCACGCCCCACCGATCCCAAGCGCCGCGATCAAGGTCGACGCGAACGTGAGGCCCGCGGTGACAGTTCATTTCACTGGTCAGCAATCCCGCCAGTGGGGCCGGCTCGCGCTCGTGCTCGTGCAACACGAGGTAATCGTCGTCGGCGTCCGGTACGTGCTCGATCTGCACTTCGCCGAGCGAGGATGCGAGCAGGTGCAGTCCGTCGTGCTGGTGCTCGCAGCGGAGGACCTGGGCGGCGTAGCGTTCGCCACAGCAGCCCTGCTTGGCGATCAACAGCCCGCCGCCGGCGGCGAGCAACGGCTCAACCGCCGCGATGGTACGAAGGTATATCCCGTCGCCTCTCTCGGTCGGTCGCAACTCCCGAACCGGCGCAATCCGAGTCTGTCCTTGCATGATCCACGTACCGTCCGAGGACGCTGAGTATGGGGCCAAATTGGTCACGAAACCGCTCCTGAATGCATCTGTAGCATTGCGAGGTGGATGTTAATGAAGTTGCGACTCAATGTCAATTGCGACAGGCGACGGAAAATGCGGCGTCGTTCGAGGTTCCGCGGACGTCGGTGTGGAGTTCAGGCCAGACCTTGCGACTCGTCCACGGCCTCGAAGGGATGGCCGATGGCGCGGGCGTGGGGCGACATGGCGCGCTCCGGAAGGGTTCAAATGACGATATCGAAGAGGGGCGGAGAATCAAGCGGGAAGGAGTTGGAAGGTAGGAGGGGAGGAGTCGGGAGGCGGAAAGCAGGGATGGG
>CAYSIX010000138.1:0-11050 GCA_964431205.1 uncultured Phycisphaeraceae bacterium | reverse complement strand
TAATGACGTGCCAGGGGAAGGTGGGGCCATTCGTCATCACACCGTAGGGATTATCGTAAACCTTGAGCGTCCCATTGGTCGGCTCGATGACGATAGAATCTCCGTTTGCGTCGTGAAGCGTATAGTGGAAGGGGGGAACCATTTTCAGGGCGGGAAGCACAGCACCCACGACTTGAACCTCGGAGATTGCCTCTTTGACCTCTCCGACGGTGGCGAAATTGGTCAGGGCCCACGAAAGAAATTCCCAGGGAGCGAGGGCTTTCCCCGCGACGACATCTTCGGACTTGGTGTATTCAGCGTATCCCGCAAAGTAAAGAACACCCCCGGTCAGACCCTTCTCATTCATCCCGTCAACGACCATCGCCATTTCAAGGGCATTGAGGCCGATAACCGCATACTTGGTGGTCCAGGTTTTACCCATCCCCTTTTTGGCACCCTCGGCGGTTATTTCCAGGCCGCGAGGGACAAAACCGGCCTTGGAATCGAGATCAAAACCGAACTCCATGGTACGGCCGTAAACGTGGCCGCCGTCCTTGGTTGGCACAAGCAAACTGGTGCAAGCTTGCGACGGAAGGGCTGGCAACAGGAGAATTGCGGCTGCCAAAAGGGTGGATAGGTTCAGGTAATGCTTCATGGTGGTGCGGGTTATTTTTGTGTTTAAGAACTAGAATTTCACAAGAGTCATCGGATGAACGCAAGGGTTATTATCACCCCAATCCGGCATAGCCGGTACCTGGGGGAACTGGCTTCCTCGGCCTTAACTTGGCGAGATTCCTCAGTACGTCAAACTGTGAGGTCGTCCTTCTTTCGCGGTCTCCACGACCAGCCTCTTCCCCTTGGACTCATGCAGCCTGGGATATGCAAAATGTCGGAGATTGGGTAAGCAAGGAGTTCATCCCTCCAGGAAAAGCCCCAGTCTAACAATTCGCTGCTGCACATCGCTCAGCTTGCGCATTCGTCTTATGCCCCGCAATGGTGGGAGTAACAGGGCTCGAACCTGTGACCTCATCCATGTCAAGGATGCGCGCTAGCCAACTGCGCTAATGGCCCAGCGTGTGGAGCGACCGGGGATGGCCCCGCCTCGCCGATCGGCCCTGTGCATGCGAGTATATCGGGCCGGGCGGGCCAGGCCAATCGGCCCGGCGCCCACTTTTGTGGCGGCCGTGGTATTATAGAAGCAACCGACCGACACGCGGGCTGTGTGATCTCAGACGCGTTCCCAGCGTCCGTGGCCCGTGACGGGGAGCCTCCGTCGTGCCGGCGTTGCGCGAGATTCGAATCAGCGGCCCGCCGCGGGCGCGGGGCCGGGCCCACGGCCGGGCCTTGGCCGACGACATCGCCGCGCTCACCGCCGAGCGGGTGCGGCTGTGCGCCGACGGCGAGTGGGCCGGGGCGGACCTGGGCCGCCGGCGTGTGCTCGAGCTTGCCGGTGCGTGCTGGGCCGCCCACGAGGCGTTCGACGCGCCGCTGACCGAGGAGCTGGCCGGCATCGCCGAGGGCGCCGGCGTCGATCCGGTCGAGCTGCTGATCGCCAACGGGTTCACCGACTTTGTCGATCTGTTGTACGCGTCCGGTCGTGCCGAGGCCGGGGTCAACACCGCCGCGCCGGAGGCCGGCGGGTGCACCGCCGTCTTGATTCACCAGTCGATGACGCGCGACGGTCGACCCTACCTGGCCCAGACGTGGGACATGCACGCCTCGGCCACGCCGTTCGTCATCCTGCTCGACGTGCGTCCGCCCGACGAGCCCGCCGTATTGACGTTCACGCTCACCGGCTGCGTGGGCATGATCGGGCTGAACGACGCGGGCCTCGCCGTCGGGATCAACAACCTGCGCACGGCCGACGGCCGCGTGGGCGTCACCTGGCCGTTCGTCGTGCGGAAGATGCTGCGGCAAACGGCGATCGAGGACGCGCTGGCGATCCCGAGGGACGCGCCGCTGGCCGGGGCGCACAATTACCTGCTGCTGGACGGGCGGGGCCGGGGTTTCAACGTCGAGGCGACGCCGACGCGGCGCGACGTGACCGAGCTGACCGACTGGCTGGCGCACACGAACCACTGCCTCGCGCCGGGGGCGGCGGCGCTGGAGCGGCCGCGGACGGCCGCGGCGGTCGGCAGCTCGTCGCGGCGGCTGGCGCTGGCACAACGGTATCTCCAAGAACGTGCGGGGCGGATCGACGCCGAGACGCTGATGACGATGACGCGCCTGCGCGGCGAGTCGGTCGGGCCCGGGGGAGACGGCGAAGGGGGCGAGGGCGGTGACGGGGCCGAGGCGGCGGGATACGGGATCTGTGCCGCCGCGCGCCCGGGTTACGCCATCGAGACGTCGGGCGCGTGCGTGATGTCGCCGGCGTCGGGCGAGCTCTGGGCGGTGTGGGGGCGCCCGAGCCGGAATGACTACGAGCGGTTCTCGTTCGAACGGACGGCGGGCGAGGGGGTCCGTCAACCGAGCGGGGCGACGCAGGGGTTGAGCGGCGGCGTTGATTGGAAACGGGAGGCGACATGACCACAGCGGTGAAAAAGGCGGGCACGCGGACGATCGACCTGCGGACGGAGCTGCCGGGCCCGAGGGCGAGGGCGGTGCTGGCGCGGCGGGACGCGGCGGTGGCCAAGGGTTTGTACCGTTCGTGCCCGGTGGTGGCCGAGCGGGCGCGGGGCGCGGCGGTGACGGACGTGGACGGCAACACGTTTCTGGACCTGACGTCGGGGATCGGCGCGGTGAACGTGGGCCACTGCGCCGAGCCGGTCACGGCGGCGATCCGTGAACAGGCGGAGAGGCTGCTGCACCTGTGCGCGATCGTGGGGACGTACGAGCCGTACGTGGCGTTGTGCGAGAAGCTGCACGAGGTGGTGCCGATCGCGGGCCGGAAGAAGACCCTGCTGACGAACACGGGGGTGGACGCGGTGGAGAACGCGGTGAAGATCGCGCGGGCGCACACGGGCCGCGCGGGCGTGGCGGTGTTCGAGGGCGCGTTCCACGGCCGATCGCTGCTGGGTATGACGATGACCAGCAAGTACGACTTATACAAGAAGTCGTTCGGTCCGTTCGCGCCGGAGGTGTACCGGCTGCCGTTCCCGTACCCCTACCGCTGTCGGCGGCGGGGCTGCGGGGGCGAGGCGTGCGCGGGGCTGTGCTTCGACGACCTGGAGTCGGCGTTGGTGACGCACGTGGACCCGTCGGCGGTGGCGGCGGTCGTGATCGAGCCGGTGCAGGGCGAGGGCGGGTTCATCCCGGTCCCGGACGACTGGATGCGGCGGCTGCGCGAGCTGTGCGACCAGACGGGCATGCTGCTCGTGGCCGACGAGGTGCAAAGCGGGTTCTGCCGAACGGGGCGGATGTTCGCGATCGAGCACAGCGGCGTGGAGCCGGACCTGGTGGTGATGGCCAAGGGCATCGGCGCGGGCATGCCGATCGGCGCGGTGACGGGCAAGGCGTCGATCATGGACACGGCGCACGTCGGCGGGCTGGGCTCGACGTACGGCGGCAACCCGGTGGCGTGCGCGGCGGCGATCGCGGCGATCGACTTCATGCGCGAGCACGACCTGGCCGGTCGCGCGCGACGCATCGGCGAGGTGACGATGAACCGGTGCAACCGGTGGAAGCAGCGTTACGCGATCATCGGGGACGTGCGCGGGCTGGGTGCGATGTGCGCGATCGAGTTCGTCGAGGACCGCGCAACGAAGAAGCCGAGCAAGACCATTCCCGCGCGGGTGGTCGAGGAGGGGTACCAGCGCGGCCTGATCCTGATCCGGGCGGGCATCCTCTCGAGCTGCGTGCGGACGCTGGCGCCGCTGACGATCAGCGACGACGAGCTGGACGAGGCGCTGAACGCGCTGGAGCAGGCGATCGCGACGGTGGACGGGGAGCAATCGGCGAAAGCCTGAGCGACGCGGCGGCGCGTCGATCGCGGTCTGGGTGAGGAATCCATGGCGACGGAAATGGACATCCGCATCGTGCAGCTCGAGCCGAAGTATTTCGATCGGCTGGCGGCGTTGCAGCGCGCGTGCTACCCGACGCTCGGCGAGCAGGAGCTGATGCGCGTCGAACACCTCGAGAGCCAGCACCGCGTGTTTCCCGAGGGCCAGTTCGTCGCGATCGCCGGCGACGAGCCGGTCGGGATGGCCTCGGGTTTCTTCACGGACTTCGACTTCGACAACCCCCGGCACACGTTCGCCGAGGTCTCGGCCGGGCTGTACTTCACGACCCACGACCCCGAGGGCGACTACTACTACGGCGCGGACATCAGCGTGCACCCCAGGGCGCGCAAGCGGGGGATCGGGCGGCGGCTCTACCGGGCGCGGCAGGCGCTGGTCCGCCGCACGCGCCGCAAGGGCATCGTCGCCGGCGGGCTCATCCCCGGCTATGCGAGGCACAAGCACGAGATGTCGGCCCGGGAGTACGTCGATCGCGTCGTCGCCGGCGAGCTGCGGGACCCGACGCTGAGCTTCCAGCTCCGCAACGGGTTCATCGTGCGCGGCGTGATCCAGAACTACATCCAGGACGAGGCGTCGGACAACTGGGCGACGCTGATTCTCTGGCCGAACCCGGATCGGGGCGATGCGACGCCCGACGCCCGCGGATCCGCGGCGACCGGGGCGGCGGGACCGGCCGAGCCTCTGGGCGCCGGCGGCGTCGGCGCCGCGTGACCGGGGTCCACGCTTCGCGGGACGGTGGCGAGGCGTCGCCGGCGGGTGAGGGGCGGCGGCGCTTTGGCGCCCGACGCGGTCCTTCGCTCACGCCTCGAACTCGGGCAGGGCGGTGGGGGCGGTGTCGCCCTCGTGCTCGGAGACGGAGATGTTGGTGGCCAGGTCGCGTCGGACGCGGCGGTGGAGGCTGCGTCGGGGGGCCTGGTCGAGTGCGCGGCGGATGTGGGCGAGCGAGCGGGAGGGGACGGCGATGTGACAGACCGGCTCGCCGGGCTTGACCGCGGGCAGCGTGGTCATGCCGAGCACGATGCCGTCGACGGGGCTGGTCAGGGTGTTCTGCTCGCGGCCGAAGAGGCTGGTGTTGGTGGCGATGGGCTGGCCCTGATCGACGGGATCACCCGGGGCGACGTGGAAGCGCAGGATCCCGCCGAGCTGAGCGCGGACCCAGGTGGAGCGGGTGACGCGGGTCTGGTAGGCGGGCTTGACGGGCTCGCCGGCGATCATGCCGAAGGCCTTGAGCACGTTCTCCACACCACGGACACCGACCTGGAGGACGGAGGGCTCGATCTTGTTGGGCTCGCCGGCTTCGAGGATGACGGTGGGGCAGCCGGCGCGGGTGGCCTCGCGGCGGAGCGAGCCGACGGGCCCTTTGGAATTGACGATCAGTTCGCTGCCGAAGGCGTGGGCGAGCTTGCGGACGCCGGGGATCGAGAGGTCGCCTCGGACGTTGGGGTAGTTGACGCGGTGGAGGGCGGCGGTGTGCAGGTCGATGCCGAAGTCGCAGGCGTCGACGATCTGATGGAAGACGGTGTGGGCGACGCGGCTGGTGAGGCTGCCGTTGGGGCTGCCGGGGAAGCTGCGGTTCAGGTCGCGTCGGTCGGGCAGGTAGCGTTCGTGGGACTCGAAGCCGAAGATGTTGACCACGGGGATGAGCATCAGCGTGCCGCGCAGGAGCTTGAACGACTCGGCGAACATCAGGTCGTGGATGATGCCGGTGCCGTTGATCTCGTCGCCGTGGACGGCGGCGGAGACGAAGAGGGTGGGCCCGGGCTGCGCGGCGCGGACAACGCGCAGAGGCAGGGTGATGGGGTCACCGGTGTAGCGTTCGCTGATCTTGAGGTGGACGGATCGGGTCTCGCCGCGTCGGATGGTTTGTTCACCGATGCGGAAGGTGCGGGGCGGGGGAGGGGGGCTCATTCGGGTCGGCTCGCGTCCTGGGCTTCCAGAGCGATGCGGGCGAGGTCGGCGTCGCGTTTGCGTCGGCGTTTTCGCCGTTCGGGCTGCTGCTGGGCGACCAGCTCCTTGAGTGTCAGGGTTTTGCCAAAGCATAGCAGCTTGTCGCCGGGGAGGATCTCGCGATGCCCGCGCGGGTTGGGGATGACCACGCCGTTGCGGTCGATGTTCAGCACGAGGATGTCGCGGTCGCGGATGCCGGTCTCGGCGATGGTCTTGCCCAACAGCTCGGACCCGGGCCCGACGGTGAACTCCGCCACGCCGTAGCCGCCCTTGAGCGTCAGCCGCTGGCGCAGGTCGATCTCCGGCAGCAGCACCTGCTCCTCGAGGTACTCGACGATCGCGGTGGCGACGTCGACGCCGCTGGCCGTCTCGATCCCCTCCAAGCCCGGGGAGGAGTTGATCTCCATCACGCGGGGGCCGTCCGCCGCCTCGAGCATGTCCACGCCCGCGACGCGCAGCCCCATGATCTGTGCCGCGTGCACCGCCGTCTGCTCGTACACCGGGTCGAGCTGGACCGCCTCGGTCGATCCGCCGCGGTGCACGTTGCTGCGAAACTCCTGGCCCTGGGCGCGGCGGCGCATCGCCGCGACCACCCGCCCGCCGACCACGAACGCCCGCACGTCCTTGCCCTTGCTCTCGGCCACGAACTTCTGCAGCAGCACGTTCTGCCGCGTGCTCTGGAGCATCTCCACGATCGCCGCCGCCGCGCCGTTCGTCTCCGCCAGCACCACCCCGATCCCCTGCGTGCCCTCGAGCAGCTTGATGATCACCGGCGCCCCGCCCAGGCTCTGGATCGCCGGCATGATGTCCTGTTTCCGTCGGACGAATCGCGTCGATGGCAGCCCGATCTCGTGCCGGCTGAGGATCTGCAGCGACCGCAGCTTGTCCCGCGAGACCGAGATCCCCGCCGAGGAGCTGAGCGTGAACACCCCCATCTGCTCAAACTGGCGGACCACCGCCGTGCCGAAGAACGTGATCGACGCCCCGATGCGCGGGACGACCGCGTCGAACCCCGGCAGGGGCTTGCCGCCGTAGTCCAGGCCCGGGCCGTCCTCCTCCACGCGGATGGTGAACTTCAACGAGTCCAGCACACGCACGCGATGCCCCCGCTGGACTGCCGCCTCGCGCAGGCGGCGCGTGCTGTAGCACTTCGGGCTCCGGGAGAGGATTGCCACCTTCATGTCATGATCCCTTCGATTGTTGCGCTCGGCGGCGCCCCCGCGCCCCCGTGCCTGCCCCCACGTCGTGACCCTGACGCGCCAGGAACGAGCGGCTCGGATCGATCATCGTACGGCCCCGCAACCCCTGCCGCCCCAGCAGCATCCGGAAACCCATCGCGTCCCGATTGACCAGCGTCACCTCGATCGGCCAACGCCGCCCGCCCAGTTCCATCATCGTCTCGATCACCGGCCTCAGCGTCTCGTGCCCCCCCGACGACCGCACCACCCGCCGATCCACCAGCAAGGCCTCGGCCCGGACCGTCTCCCGCGTGCTCCGCTGAGTCGGGTGCAGCTTGAAACGCACGTGCTCCACCCCTCGCCGACGGTACACCTCCACATCGTAGGCGTGCAGCGACGACGACCTCGCCCCGGTGTCGATCTTCGCCTTGATCCGATCGACGCCCAGGTCCGGCAGGCTCACCCACTCCCGCCAGCCGATGACGAGTTTGGCGATCGGCGTGCGGTGTGGCATACGCGGCTGGGGCAGTCGGCGCGGCCGGCGGGGGCGCGCCCTGGGGGACCGGGGCAAATGGGCGAGGTAGGATTCGAACCTACGAAGGCATAAGCCAGCGGATTTACAGTCCGCCCCGATTGGCCACTCCGGCACTCGCCCGGTCCGCATAAGCGTAGCCACGGCTTCGCCGGCGATCAAACCCCCGCGGGCGGCGGCGCAACATCCGGTTCACACGTTTCTTATCGCCATGGACCGTTGCGGCGCCCGCCCCGGGCCGATAGGATTGGGAGGCTTGTTGATCGTCAAGCCAGAGGTGTTCTCGGCCATGAACGGACAGGCAACAGCGCTGAACAGTCACGTCCTCGTGCTCAACCGGCTGTGGATGGCGATCCGCGTCGTGGACGCCCGCCGCGCGTTCTCCCTGCTCTGCCGGGACCTGGCCGAGGTCATCCGGGTCGACGACGGGTCCTACGCGGGCTACGACTTCGGCTCCTGGGCCGATATCTCCAGCGCCCGCAGCCAGTACGAGTCCGCCATCGCCGATCGGGCCGCTTACGAGTGGGTCCGCACGGTGCGGCTGGAGATCGCGGTGCCCAAGGTCATCCGCCTGCTGGGCTACGACAAGCTGCCCCGCCAGGACGTCAAGCTCAACCGCCGCAACATCTTCGCCCGCGACCGCAACCGGTGCCAGTACTGCGGCCGGCACCACCCGACGTCCGAGCTGAGCCTGGACCACGTCGTGCCGCGCAGTCAGGGCGGTGGCAGCACGTGGGCCAACCTCGTCTGCTGCTGCGTGGCCTGCAACGCGCGCAAGGGCGGCCGCACGCCCGATCAGGCGCACATGAAGCTGATCCGCCCGCCGATCAAGCCCACGCGCAACCCCGTCATCCACCTGCGGGTGGGCCACGACAAGTACGCCAGTTGGAAGCAGTTCCTCGACAACGCCTACTGGTCGGTCGAGCTGAAGTGAGCCGGGCCCGTCGCGTCGTGCCGATCGCCCGTGGCGTGGCCGCGCCGCGCGCGGATGGTTATCGGTGCTGGCCGGCCAGCGCGCCGAGGCGATGGCGGACCTGCCCCACCGATTAAGTCCCCCCAGCCGGGACCCGATGTAAAAGTGGACAAGATAGGGAAGGCTTGAGGCGGTGATGCGCGGCCGGTCGATCGGCGGCGCGACGCCCCGGCGCGAGGGCCCCAGCCATGACCGGCAACAACGGCACAGACCTTCGGGAAAAACAGGTGTTCACCACCGGTGAAGCCGCCGAGATCTGCAAGGTCTCCCAGCAGACGATCATCCGTTGCTTCGACAGCGGCCGGCTCAAGGGGTTCCGCGTGCCCGGAAGCCGCTTCCGTCGCATCCCCCGCGACGAGCTGATCCGCTTCATGAAGGCCAACAACATCCCGACCGACCAGATGGAGGGCGGCCGACGCCGCGTCCTGGTCGTGGACGACGACCCGCAGATCGTCGAGCTGTTCGAGGACTTTCTCAGCCGCGACGAGCGGTTCGAGGTCAAGACGGCCGGGACGGGATACGACGCCGGCATGCTCACCGAGTCCTTCCGGCCGGACCTGATCATCCTGGATTACATGCTGCCGGACGTGAACGGGAACGTGGTCTGCCAGCGTGTGCGGCAGAACCCCGAGCTGAACGGGACGAAGATCGTGATCGTCTCGGGCGTGGTGAAGCAGGACGAGATCGATCACCTGCTCGAGGCCGGCGCCGACGAGTTCGTCAAGAAGCCGTTCAACATGGAGAAGCTGCTTCAGCGGATCGAGTCGCTGCTGGAGCTTTGATGGATCTTCGCAAACGCAATGGTTGTTTATAGCCCCCGCCGCAAGGCGGGGGGTGAGCTGCCCGTACCGCCCGATCCCCGCCCTTCCGGGCGGGGCTATCAGGGCCGTCGCCTTTGTGAAGATCAATAGCCGCGCGTTGAACCGCCATGCTCACCGCCGACCCGCCCAAGCCCCGTCGCATCGAGCTGATCCTGCGGCAGATCGACTCGCTGCCGACGCTCCCCGCCGTCGCCACCCGCCTGCTCTCGCTGACCGCCAGCGACGACTCCCACGCCCGCGAGGTCATCGAGCTCGTCTCGGCCGACCCCACCCTCACCGCCAAGGTCCTCTCGCTCTGCCGCGCCGCCGACAAGGGCGTGCGCGAGCAGGTGCTCACGATCGAGCGTGCCGTCGTGCTGCTGGGGTTCAACGCGATCCGCAACGCCGTGCTGTCGGTCAAGGTCTTCGAGCTGTTCGACGCCCTGCCCGAGCGAGCCGACGAGACGGACGGCGGGACCGACCCCGCCGCGTTCGACCGCGTCGGGTTCTGGCAGCACAGCCTCGCCGTCGCTGTCCTGGCCGAACGCATCGCCGCCCGGCATCGCCACCGCGATCTGCCCCGCGACCACGCCTTCGTCTGCGGCCTCCTGCACGACCTGGGCAAGCTCGCGCTCGACCACGTGTTGCCCAAGAGCTTCGCCCGCGCCGTCGAGCTGGCCAACTTCAACCAGGGCAACCTCTCCGAGTTCGAACGCCGCATCATCGGCATCGACCACCACACCGCCGGCAAACGCCTCGCCGAGCAGTGGCAGCTGCCCCACCAGGTGCAGGATTGCATCTGGCTGCACGGCTCGACGTACGAGACGCTGCCCCGCCTGGACCACCGTCGCATGATCGGGCTGATCAGCCTGGCCGACCTGCTGGCGCGTCAGCAGCACGTCGGGTACTCGGGCAACTTCACGTTCGCGGTCGACCCGCAGGCCCTGATCGAGAAGCTGGGGCTGAGCGGCGAGGCGGTGGCCGAGGCGGTCGGGGGGCTGCACGATCAGCTCGAGCTGCACATCCGGGCGCTGGGCTTGCGGGAGACGCCGTCGCGTGAGCTGTTCATGCGGTCGATCCAGCGGGCGAACGAGACGCTGGGGCGGCTGAACCAGGCGCTGGAGCGTCGGGGTCGGCAGGCGGCGACGCAGGCGCGGGTGCTGGAGGCGATCGGCGCGTTCCACGCCGGCGCGACGCCGGGCCGCAGCGTGCAGGACGTGATGGACACGGTGGCGGCGTCGGCGCGGAACCTGCTGGGTCCGGGTTTTTACGGGATGTTGTACCCGGGGGAGGCAGACGAGGGGGAGCGGCCGGCGTGGCTGTTCAGCCAGTACGACCGCGAGGCCCGGCCGGTGCAGTCGCAGTGGATCGACGCCCCGCCGAACACGCCGGACCTGGCGCAGCTCGACGCGGCGCAGCCGATCGGGATGGACCTGATGGGGGTGCTGCCGTGGCTGGCGGACTACCTGGTGGACAGCGAGGACCTGAGGCGGGTGCGGCTGATGCCGCTGAGCTGCGGGTGGGGGACGGCGGCGGTGCTGCTGCACGAGCGCGACGTCGGGGCGATCGGGCTGGGGTGGCCCCAGCTCTCGGCGTTGACGGCGTCGTGGGGCGCGGCGATCGCGGCGGCGGCGCAGCACGACGGCGCCCGGCGGCTGGGCGAGCAGCTCGCACAGGCCAACTCC
>CAYSIX010000137.1:0-11074 GCA_964431205.1 uncultured Phycisphaeraceae bacterium | reverse complement strand
ACGGGCGTCGGCACCGCCGTGCCCGAGCCCGCCACGATCAGCCTCGCCCTCGCCGCCCTGATCGGCGTCCGACGTCGACGTGGGCGCAGGGTTGAAGCCATCGACGTCGACGAAGTCACCGCGCCGTGCTCAGCGCTATGCGGAACGGGGGCTTTGCACCGTTGAATCCGCTGCGGAGAACAGCGTTCACTATCGCCCAAGACCTGTTTCTTGCCGATCGCAGTAGATCAAAAGGTAGAACCGTACGTGGACAAGGGATATTCCGAGGCTGGCTGACCCTCCGTATTGGAGCCGGCGACATCTAGAAGAGTGATTAGAATGCCTACCGTGTCCAGATCACGAGAGAACGAACGGTTAAAGGGCGTCGTATTGGACGCGACCGTTGACGAGGCCATTTCTGACGTGGAGGTGCGCCAGCCCAGACCGGAAGCGGTCAGGCGGTTCAACCTGACCGGGCGGGTCGCGTGGGTGCCGGGTGGTGCGGGGCTTCTGGGAACCGCCGTCTGTCGCGCCTTGGCCGAGCACGGGGCCCACGTCGTGGTCAGCGACATTCAAGGCGATCGGGCCGAGAAGAACGCGTGGGACATGCGACGCACCGGCCTCAAAGCCGAGGGCATGCACGTGGACATCGGCGACGAATCCAGCGTCGCCGATCAGATCAAGCAGATCGTCTCGCGGCACCGCCGCCTCGACGTTATGGTCAACATGACCTATCAGCACACCAAGACGGCGATGGAGCAACTGAGCGCGGCGGAGTGGAACGAGGCGTTGCAGGTGTCGCTGACGGGCGCGTTCGTCGCGACCCGCGAGGTCGGGCAGGTGATGCAGGAGCAAGGCGGCGGGAGCATCATCCACTTCAGCAGCATGTACGGGCTGGTAAGCCCCGACCCGGGGATGTACCCGCCGACGCAACGCATGAACCCGGTGGACTATGGCGTGGCCAAGGCCGGCATCCTTCAGCTCGTGCGATATCAGTCCGTGCTGCTGGCCCCGCGCGGTGTGCGGGTGAACGCGGTGGTACCCGGGCCGTTCCCCATCCCGGCGACGCACGGGCGAGACTCCGAGTTCATCCAACGTCTTCAGACCAAGGTTCCGATGGGTCGTGTCGGCCGGCCGGATGAGATCACCGGGGCCGTCGTGTTCCTCGCCTCGGACGCCGCCAGTTTCGTGACCGGAACACAGATCGTCGTGGATGGCGGCTGGACCGCCTGGTAAGCACCGCCAACGCGACCACGGCCCGTCGCACGATGCACCCGTGGCGCCCCTGAACACTCCATGCCTGGTCTTGTGAACCGTCCCGAGGACATTCGCCTGGGCATGATCGGCATGCTCCCGGACAATCATCATCCGTACAGTTGGAGCGCGATCATCAACGGGCGATACGACCCCGACGCCATGGCCGAGTACGCCGACCCGGTCATCAGCCGCTACCTGGATGCGCAGGACCGGGCGGCGCTGGGTATTCCGGGGGCGCGGGTCACCCACGTCTGGGCCGATCAGCGCGAGCTCGCCGAACGTGTCGCCGCGACGACGTTCATCCCACACGTGGTGGACCAGCCGCGACAGGTGATCGACCACGTGGACGCGGTGGTGATCCCGACCGACATCGGCAGCGAACACCTCGACCGCAGCCGGCCGTTCATTGAAGCCGGCGTGCCCGTGTTCATCGACAAACCGTTGACCGACCGCGAAGACCACCTCGCCGCGTTCGAACGGTGGGTGAGCGAGGGCAAGGCGCTCATGTCGAGCAGCGCGCTGCGCTACAGCCGAGAGTTCGCCGAGCTTCGACAAGACGTCCATGAGCTGGGTGACCTGCGGCTGATCACGATCACGATGGTCAAGAGCTGGGAGCGGTACGGCATTCACGCGCTCGAGGGCGTGTATCCATTTCTGCGCCCCGGCGGCTGGATCGACGTGATCGACACCGGTTCCGACGGCCACCACGTCGTTCACCTGCGTCATGCCGACGACGTCTCGGTCGTCGTCGCCGTCGTCGACGATCTGTACGGTGCGATGGGACACCTGAGCCTGTACGGAACCGTCGGCAGCGCCTCAGCGCGCTTCACCGACTCCTTCTCGGCGTTCAAGGCTCAGCTCGAAGCCTTCGTGTCGTACCTCCGCACCGGTCGTCGACCGTTCCCGTTCGAACAGACGGCCGAGCTGATGAGGCTGCTGATCGCAGCGATCAAGAGCCGCGCCGGCGACGGGCGGCGCGTCGCCATCGCTGAGTTGTGACGCCGCGGCCGTCGCCGACGTCCTTACCACCCCCAACATGGAGCGTGAACATGTCGAAGCCACCGAGGCACGCGAGCCGACACAGCCGACGCGACTTCCTTCGACTCGCCGCCGGCGTGACCCTGGCCGCCGCAACGCCAATCCCGGTATTGGCACAATCGAGCGACCGCGCCGCCCTGTCCTCGACGCGACCCCTGTCGCCACAGGCGTTCAAAACACGCCTCGCGGGGCCCATCCTCTCCCTACCGACGACCTTTCACCATGACCTGACCATCAACGTGCAGGCCGTCCACCACATGATCGGCCGGGCGCTTCGCTACGGGGTGCCGATCTTCTCGCTGACCGCGGGCAACAGCAAATACAACCTGTTGACATACGACGAGGTCAAGATGATGACGCGCGCCATGGTCGAGGCCGCGCACGGCCGCGGCCTGACCATCGCGGCGACCGGGTTCTGGCCGATCGCACGCGTCATCGAATACGCCCAGTACGCCGAGCGGATCGGCGCCGACGCCGTGCAGGTCCTGCACCCGCAGGAGATCGACCAGCCCGAGCCGTTGTATCAGTACTTCCTCGAGATCAGCCGCAACACCGCCCTGCCGATCGCCCTGCACGGCAATTACTCCGTCGAGTCCCTTCGCCGCCTCGCCGAGATCGACTCGATCGTCGCGATGAAGGAGGACGGGCGGCTGACCTACTACATCGACCGGATGTACGAGTTCGGCGATCGATTCGAGATCTTCGGCGGCGGAGCCGAAAACCGCTACCTGGTCGGCTATCCCTACGGCGCCCGAGCGTTCTACTCGACCTACACCGGCTTCGCGCCCGACATCCCCATGCGGTTCTGGGAGGCGATCCGCCGTGACGACCTGAAGACCGCCGTGAAGATCACCACCACCTACGACTACCCGTTCATCCGACGCTTCACCCACCCGTTCTGGCACGCCACCCTCGAGCACTTCGGCGTCGCCACCCGTTACATGCGCAAGCCGTTCGAGACCTGGCCCGAGTCGCGCCTGGACGAGGTCACGGCGTTCTTCAGGGGCCAGGGCCTCGACCCGGCGAAATACCGCGATTGATCGCATTCGACGAAAGCGACGACCACCATGCCATTGCCCCTTCGCATCCGATCGGCGAACACCCCCACGGTTCTGGCGGCGCTGCTGCTCGCACCGCTGATCCCCGGCACGGCGCCGTGCGCCGCGTCCGAGTCGGTCCACGACGCCGAGCACGTCGCGGGACGCGTGCGCCTGATCCTGCCCCCGGTCGTGTACGCGACGCCCGGGATCGAAACCAACGTCTATTTTGACAACGTCGTGCTGACGCTGAACCCGGACAACTACGCGTTCGACGTCAGATGCGAAAAGGGCCTGCACCTGGCCGAGCGGTGGGCGTACACGCCAAGCCAGTCGGACGTCGGCGAGTACCCCATCACGATCGAGGTGCGCGACGAGTCGAACGCACGGGTCGCGCGGGGTTCGTCGATCGTGCGCGTCGCGGCGGCGAAGACGCTCTCGGACCGGCCGATCACGGTCCTGATGGTCGGCGCGAGCTTCACCGAGTACTCGGTCTATCCGCAACACGTGCTGGACCTGAGCAAGGCCGACGACGAGGTCACGCTGCGGTTCATCGGCTCGCGCGGGCCTGGGAACATGCCGCCGACCGGAGAGCTGCGGCACGAGGGCTACAGCGGCTGGACCGCCGAGGCCTTCGCCGCCAGGGCCGGTCCGCTGTCGCGCTCGGGCTACCATCACCGCCCCGGCACCGGCAGCCCGTTCGTGTACACCGACCCCCAGGGCCGCACGGCCCTCGACTTCGCTCGCTACTGCGGGGAGTTCAACGACGGCCGACCACCCGACGTCGTCACGATCCAGGTCGGCACAAACGATGTGTTCTCGGCGACGGATCAGAACATCGACGCCGTCATCGACCGCGTGTTCGAACATTACGACGCACTGATCAAGGCGATCGCGTCCGCCGGCGACCGCACGCGTATCGGGGTGCTCATGGTCACGCCGCCGTCAACCTCGCAGGACGGATTCCGCAACTACCGTGGTACCGGCAAGCAGACGCGGTGGCAGTTCCGCCGCAACCTGCACCGACTGATGGAGCGCATGGTCAGCCACTTCGATCGCTCCGATCACCCGCGGGTCCACCTGGTGCCAACCTACGTCAATCTCGACTGCGCGCACCATTTCCCGACGTGGACCTCGCCGCGTAACGCGCGTGCCGACGAGAGTCAGATACGGGTGAACAACGGCACCCACCCGTCGGAGCCCGGCTACGAGCAGATCGGCGACACCATCTACGCATGGATCCGTAGCCTGCCGCCGCCCACGCGCTAGCCGCGGGTTCGACGCCACCGTACGCGCAGTGTGTATACAGCTTGATGAACACGCTCGATCGTTCCACAGTTGGAAATATACGGCTGTCAGAAAGCCGAGGCCCAATAGGGCTAGATCTCATAATATTATGAATAATATGATTTTACGTCATTTTCTGTTCGGCCGACCCGGAATCCGAGCGGTGGCGACCGCGCGAGCCGACAATTGGGTTGACACAACCTGGATACAACGTTAGGTTGCGACGATTGGCGCCGCGGCGGCAAGCTCGACCCGGCTCGACCGGCCCCGGGCCCACCGGAGGTCGATCACGGGCGACCGCACCCGCACGTCACTCGGGCAGGAGCGCTGAGCATGGGTTTATTCATCGACGGACAAGCCGCCTCGACGCGTTCCGCTCGTGTCTCACGCTTGCCTGCCGTCGGACTCGGACTCCTCGCGTCTGCCGTCCTGGCTACTTCAGCCGTGGCTCAAGCGACCGCCGTGTCAGGCTTGCGACCGGCCGCGGTGCTGCATCGAGCCTCGGTTATTCCGTCGGTGTCGCAGCCGTCCGATTGGACGGTCCGGCACGTCGCGTGGGCGGGACGCGGCGAGTGTCGCGTGTTGCTCGAAGTCCCCGCGGACGTGCGCCTCAACGGCAGGGACAGCGACGAGCGGCCCGCGCAGGTGGCCGTTGACTGGATCGCGGCCCTGAAAGAACTTGGCGTTGCGGGTAAGCCGGACATGCGAACCCTCCAGATCATGAGGATTGACCCGGACAACGGTCGCCCGCGGTTCTACACCGACTACGCCTACCCGCGAGGCCCCTATGATCGACCTTTCCGATGGTACGACGGCGCGATCCCCTACGAGTTCCCCGAGGTGCTAGCGCCGACGAGCTACACGGACGGCGAACGCCGCCGCCTCATCACCGAACGCGCCGGCCACCTGTACAACGCGGTCGGTGACTGGCGTGAGGGTCGCCTTGTCTGGTCCCACACCCGGCAAGGCGATCAACCCTCGTACTACGCGGCGTATTTCGACCTGATGGAAGCCGACAAGGCACCGCCCGAATCCGCGCCGCGCGGCTGGATCGGCGACGGCATGCCGCGAACCGACCGCTGGGGCAAGACCACCACGGGCCAGGACGGCACGCAGATCGCCGTGGACGACTGGGACGGCGACGGGCTGCCCGACATCGTTTATGGCGAGCAGTACGGACAAATTCTGGTCAAGATGAACAGGGGCACGCGTGAGCGCCCCGAGTTCGGGCCCGAGCGGATGGTGTTCGACTCCGAGGGCATGCCCGTTGACGCCGGCGTGCACGCGGCACCGCTTGTCATCGACTGGGACGGAGACGGGGCCAGGGACCTGCTGATCGGGACGTATCAGAACCGCGTCGCGTTCTATCGAAACATCAGCACCGACGAGAACCGGAAGCTGGCGTATCGGGGCTTCCTGCGCGACAAGACGGGCGAGTTTCTGGCGTTGCCCGTGAAGCCGGTCGCCGTCAAGGCTGAGGGCGTGTTCAAGGAGGACTACTACCCATCGATGGCCGCGGCGGACTGGGACGGCGACGGCCAGGTCGACCTCTTGGCCGGCGGGTACATCACCGGTCGGGTCTATTTCTACCGCAACACCGGCGCCCGCGATGACGACGGCCTGCCCGTGCTGGAGCTGGTCGAACCCCTGGAGGCCGACGGCGATCCGATCAATGTGCGCGACTGGTGCGCCGCGCCGACGGTGGCCGATTTCAACGGCGACGGGCTGCTCGACCTCGTCGTGGGCTCTTACACGTGGGACCCCGAGAGCGATGAGCGCCCCTCCTTTCTTCGATATTACGTCAACGTGGGCACGGCCAATGAGCCGGTGTTGCAGGAGCGGCCCCTGCCCGTGCGCGGCCAAGTCAGCCGACTCCGCCTGCCCAAGCCTCGCGCCGTGGACTTCAACCACGACGGCCTGATCGACCTGATCGCCTCGGCCGGGGCAAACGTCATCCTCTACCCCAACGTCGGCACGGCCAGCGAACCGCTGTTTGACATCGAGCAAACCCCGGTCCGGACCGCCTGGGGCAACGCCAAGCTGATCGACACGCACCAGGTGCTGGACTGGAACGACGACGGCTGGCCCGACCTGGTCAACGGTTACACCATCCACCTCAACGCCGGCATCGGCAAGCCCTACTTCTGGGACCGGACCGAGCGCATCCTGCCCGACGGCGTCCACATCGATCACCCCGTGAAGCTCGGCGACGGCCACTTCTACACCTACCTGCGTGACATGGACGGCGACGGACGCCTCGACGTGCTGTTCGGTGACTGGCACGGCCACGTGTGGTTGCACCGGAACCACAGCGATGGCAACACCAACGCCTTTGACGTCGATGGTCAGAAACTACTGACCGTTGACGGCAATCCGATCAAGGTCGGCCCCCAGAACGGCGACTTCGAGGGCGACTTCCAGGCCCTGCAGGGCGCGCGGACCACGCTCGTGGCCGGCGACTTCAACGGCGAAGGGCTGGAGGACCTGGTCGTGGGCGACACTTACGGCCTGGTCCGTTACTTCCAGAACGCGGGGCCGGCGGCCGCGCCGCGATTCGCCGAGCCGATCCTCGTCACAGACCTCAAATCACGGGTCTGGGTCGAGAAGGCGGACTGGAACGGCGATGGTCGCCTGGACGTCGTGGCGTCGCTGAGCAGTCATCGCGTCCTGGTGTGCCTGAACGTCGGCACGTCCGATCAGGTCAAGTTTGAAGAGCCCGTGCCGTTGGACCTGCACGTCAAGGGTCCGATCACGACGGTGGTCGACCTGAACCGTGACGGCGACGAGGACCTGCTCATCAACGGCACACAGGGAACGACGTTTGTGGAGCGTTCGTTCCTCGATCACGGGTACGCGCCCGCCCATGTCCTGAAGGTCGAGCGGCGGCCGGGAAGTGATGCAAAATGAACATCTGGAACACACGACGCGACCGGCGGACGGATCGACCGCGACCAGCGGGACTCGACGCGCTGCACGCCGGGGTCGTGCTGGCCGCGCTGCTGACGACCGGCCTGGCCCGCGCGGAGCAGCCCGGCGGGATCGATGTCGTCTCACGCTCGACGGTCTTTGAGTATCACACCGCCGACCCATACGACCGCGAGAACCTGTATGGGTTCAATCACGCGCCGAGCGTGGTGCTGATGCCGGATGGGAGGTTGCTCGCCGCGTGGTTCTCCGGGCCGTTCGAGGGCTCGGTCCATCAGGTCATCCTCGGCACGTTTTCCGCGGACGGCGGCCGGACCTGGACCGAAGCCGAGGTCCTGCAGGACGACCCGATCCGATCCGACTTCGATCCGGCGTTCATTCGCACCGGCGACCGTCTGTTCATGTTCTACACGACCGGTCGGTGGAACAAGTACCCGTCGATCCGTCCTGAGCCGGGTCAGAAGGCCGCCACCGGCGCGGATTCGTTTGTGATCATGTGCCGCACGTCGGACGACTCCGGGCGAACCTGGTCCGAACAACAACGCGTACACGACAGCACCGGCTGGGGCTGTCGCAGCAACGGCGTCCAACTGGCCGACGGCGCGCTCGTTCTTCCCACGCATGACTTTCTCAACTGGCAGTCGGCCGCGCTGCGGTCGACCGACGGCGGGCAGACGTGGACACGTTCCGAGCCCGTCAAGCCAGAGAGTGGCGGCGCCGCCGAGCCGTGCATCGCGCAACTGCCCTCCGACCGGCTGATCATGGTGGTGCGCAGCCGCGACGCCGTGCTCCGCTTCAGCCGCTCCGACGACGGCGGCCAGACATGGTCTACCCCCGAGCCGACCGACATCACGGCCGGAGACTCGTCGCCCAACGTCATCACGCTGGCCGACGGCCGGCTGCTGCTGACCTACACCGCCTCCGCCCCGCCGCTGCGGACGTCGCTGGCGATCCGCACGTCGGATGACGAAGGCCGAACCTGGTCCAAGCCGTTTGAGCTGGCCTCGATCGAACCACCCGATCCCGAGGACACCGAGTGGTCGCGATCGGTCTGTTACCCATCGGCCGCCCAGTTGCCCAACGGCCGCGTCGTGATCGTCTGGGCACGGATCGAGATGTCCCCCACGTCCCAGGGCGGGCGGATCGATTCCGCAATCGTTCGCGTTCAGGACCGGTGATTCGCGACGGCTACGCACCGCATGCGATCAATCCACATGGCATCGAATACCTCGCAAGCCGCGAACGACGCTGACACCGGCTGGACACGCCGACGTTTCCTGGCCGTATCAAGCGCCGCCACAATGGCCGGTACGCTGCCCGGCTCGCTCGCGTCGGCGGAAACCGTTACACCCGACGCCCCGGACACCGACGCGATCCACTTCCCGCAGTCGTACCTGTATTGCGCGCCAACCGACGCGGGGATCTGGGTCCGCGTACAGATCGAGTGTCGCGGGCGGCTGGTCGACACCGCTACGGGCGCGGCCGACGAGTACGTCATGGGCGTGCCGGCCAAGACCGGGCTGACGACCGACCCGCGGACCGGCGAACGCACACCGGGCTACGACTACTGGATCATCTTCTCAAACTCGCACGTGTTCACCAAACGTTCCCACGCCTCGGCCCACTTCAACAACCCGACCGTCCTGAAGCACTCGGAGTTCGGCATGGCCAACTGGCGGCTGCGTCGTGTGCCCGCCGAGCGGTTGCGTTCCGGCGTGGACGTGCAACGCGCGCTGGAGAACTGGCGGGAGCTGTCCGCGACGACAACGTGGACCAGCGACGACGGCAAGCAGCAGTTCACGGTCGATTACCCCGTCAAGTGGGCGGATTACACCCTCAATGGCGAGGGTTTCCGCGTCGAGACCGGGCCGGTCTTTCTGCTCGACCCCAACCGCTTGCGCGTGGGCGCAGTCCCGCGGTTTGAAGACTTCCAGTGGACGCACCTCGACTATCGGTCGTTGACGCAGGTGCGCTGCCTGATCGAGAGGCCGACGTCGATCCTTGTCGACGCTCGCTTCACCCCGCCGGATGAGCACGGCCGAGAGAATCGAGAGAACCCCCCGCTGACCAGGGAACAGTTGGCCCGGATTGAGTCGACGCTGTTCACCGACGGCCGCATGCCCCTGCCGCCCGAAACGATGCGCTCGCTGTTCAGCACGGACCATTATTCAGCGGTCGAGCAGATCGACGCTCGGACGCAGTTGTACTCACTCGGGACGTGACGAGTGAGAATCTTGACTCCCGGAATGAAGTTTGTCTGGAGGTGAGGCAGAGTGTTCAGTAAGCGAGTCGAACTCAGGCGCTGGTTGGCCGGCGTCTTCCTCGTCCAGGCCGCGTTTTTCGTCCCCGATGCCGCCCGTGCCCAGTCCACCGTCTGGAGCAGCTCCACGGGCGGGGGCTTTCTGGATGACTCCAACTGGACCCAGGGCGTGCCCGGCCCCGACGACTCGGCCATCTTCAACAACAACCTTGACGATGTCGTCACGCTGTCCGGCTCCATCGAGACCCGCGACCTCTTCCTGCGCAACACGTCGGGCACGATCACGCTGGACATCGACCCAACCGGCGCCGGCCACCTGTACACGATGTCGCGCTTCGCCATCGTTGGCGCGGCCGCCGGCGAGTCCAATCACCTGGTCGCCCAGAGCGGCGAGTTTCAGACCGGGCTGTTCCTGATCGGCAACGCCGCCGGCGCCGACGGCAACCGCGTGGAGTTCACCGGCCCGAGCACGCTCGGACGCGCCACCGGCGGCACCGCGGGCACCGCCGCCCTCCGCGTCGGCAGCAACGGCGGGTCCGACAACGTCCTGAACATCACCGACGGTGCCAAGGTCGTCAGCGAGACCCAGACCATCATCGGCCTTCAGGGCGGGTCCGACAACGCGATCGTCGTCTCCGGCCAAGGGTCCGAGTTTCACAACGCACAGAGCATCTCGCTCGGTGACAACATTGCCGATGACAAGCCCGAGCAGACCAACAATCAGCTCAAGGTTCTCGACGGCGGGTTCGTCACCACACGCGAGCTGATCATGGGCACCACCGCGCGATCTCCGGGTAACACCACGCTCGTCTCCGGGCCCGGCTCCCGACTCAACGTCCGTGGCGGTCAGCAGTTCCCTCCGACCGAGGGCGGCCAGCGGCACGACATCGGCCGCGCCTCCTCCAACAACTCGCTCATCGTCGTAAACGGCGCCGTCGTCGACGGCAACGCGATCTTCCTGCTCGGCCGCGAAGCCACCAGCCTCAACAACCTGCTCTCGCTCACCGACGCGAGCCTGACCGGCTGGGGCGTCGAGGTCCGTCAGGGCACGGTCGTCATCGACCGCAGCACGCTCGAGATCGATCGCGAGTTCGATGATCTGGCCAAGGTGTACCTGGGCGGGAGCCTCCTCGCCGAGTCGACAGCGGCCCAGATCGACCTTCGATCCGGCCTGCTCACCACCGTCCACGCCTCGGTCGACAACGGCTCGCCCATGACCGTCGGCGACGGCTCGGGCAACCCCGCCACCTACCGCATGAAGCCCAGCGAGAACGGCGGCAACGGCACCCAC
>CAYSIX010000136.1:0-11085 GCA_964431205.1 uncultured Phycisphaeraceae bacterium | reverse complement strand
TCCTTGCCATACTTCTCTCATCGGCTCAAGCGAGGCTTCTCACACACATTCTTAGTGGCAAATACCAAGTGTGTGGTCCGCTAGTGTGGTTGTATACTAGCCGGTGGTGCACAGATCACACTATATATGAAGCTGCGTTGGCAAGTGCGGGGCGGTCGATACTTTGTTGGTGGGATTGTGAAGTGAGCCTTCATAAATGTGGGATCGCTGCAATAGCCGATGTGGGAGGTGCAGCTGCTACGTCAACTTTTACGCACTTGGAAGTTAGAAAAACAGCCGACGAGATCAGGCGAGGTTTGGGAGGGGCCGGAGATAGAACGACGCTTCAAAGTAGGCTTTCTGCTCGCCTTAAAGCCAAGGGCTGGAAAAAGACGGCAGACCTACTTCGTGGTGGTGCCCGTGCAGTAAAGTTGAGGCCGGTGGGGCAACTGGGGATGTCTGCTGTTGCGGGCGTGGCCCTGGCGGAGGCTGGCGTATCCTTGTATTGTGGATTTCAGTGTTACTGACGTTTTGCTCACAAGGCAATGTACAACATTACGACTTCCGATCTAGTTGATGAAGATCAAAGCTCCAGGAGCTTGCTTGGGCGGATAGGTAGATGTGCGCGTTCGTGCCTGCGCTTCTTTCCAATAGTTTCAGGGCCGCCTCCTGGGTATCATAGAATCAAACGAGTTATTATGAGTCGCGGGCGAATCCCGGAAGGTGAGTGGGCCGCAAGCTGCCCAGATATTTCATTAGATCAGGTAGTGAGATTGCTAACATTGCTCGCATCGTGTGCAGGCTGGGAAAAGCCGTTTTTCTCTCCCGGGGATTCTTTCCGAGCTATTCTTCTGGCATCATTGAATGAATATGCGTTTGAAGAACTTAATATTGATCTTTGCAGTCAAGGTTACCGGCCGCTAAGCGCTGAAGATATAGATGATTTCTACACTTGCGAGAGTTTTGTGCGAGATGCCGCGGAGGGCTGGAGTAGTGTCGGATGCGAGCGACACCAGATTCGGGAAAGGGGATAAGTACATTTATTCGGTCAAGCAATACACCTGGACGCCCCCGGAAAGTGGAGGGTACATCGACGAGCTGGTCCAGACCAGCCAGAACCTCGGCCCCACGCTCATCGACGACTGCTCCCGCCACTTCTACGCTCTCCAGGATGCCAACTTCAACGTGCTCGGCGTCACCACCCACGGCGGCAAGCTCGTCGAACGCTACGAGTACACCCCCTACGGCCGACGCGACGTGTACAGCCTCGGCTACCTCCGCGCCGACTTCGACTTCGACGGCGACGTGGACACCTTCGACTACGGCATCTGGCAGAGCGGCTTCGGCATGACCGAGGGCGCCACCGCGGCCGATGGCGACGCGGATGGGGACGGCGACGTGGACGCCTTCGACGACAGCATCCGCCAGACCGAGAGCGGCAGCACGCTCGCCCTCAACGACGAGCTCGTCATGCACCCGCGGGCGATGTCGTTCCGCCACGCCGTGACCGGCATCGCCGTGTGCGAGTTCGGCCATCAGGGCCTGATGCACGACGAGGCCACCGGCAGCCGCGACGGGATGATCTACAACCGCGCGCGGATGCTGCAGCCGAGACTGGGGAGGTTTGTGCAGAGGGATCCGGTTGAATTTGTAGATGGCTTGAATGTGTATCAGTATATGCGCTCGCATCCAGGCAACCTTGACCCATTCGGACTCTTTTTGCTAAAGGCGTGCACCAATTGGGTTCCGGTCCCGCAAGCATCTGTCTGGTGGAAGAAGGAGAGTGAGTGGGCGTTCGTAAAATACAAGGTTAAAGTCCCCTTGCCTGGCGCAAAGGGTGCCGTTGCTGTATTGGATTTGATTCAAGAAGCTTTGGATCAGGCACAATGCTCGCCCACCCATGTAGCGCGCAAACCCCTTAATTTCTTAACGCAACGAGATCGTAGTAATTTCTTTATTGGATATGGGATTGGGGTTCTATATGGATGCGAATGCCATTGGGAAGGATATCAAGAGCATGAACGAACATGCTGTTCGCGACTTACTGGAGCCACATGGCGAGAAACAGATGACCGACTTGTCGATAGAAAGAAGACTTGTGGATTTATCCACATTTCTGGCGGCGCGTTTGGCCAGGCTGAGTGTGCGTGCCCCCGACCATAGGTGTCATTTAGCTACAATGAAATCGCGATATATGGTGTGTATATGGCTTAGCGTGGCGATATGGTGGTTCGTAGGTTGTGCTGGTAGTAATCTAGATGCGGTCGTGACAATTCACGTAAATGACATAGGATATGTAAACGTTTCAGTGCCAAAGAAAATCGAAGTGTGTGGCGAAGAAGTACACGCACAGAGTATTGATTTCTGTATGGATGGCCATGCTGTGTTCTCAATTTCATCCGATCAACAATACCTGGAGCTTGCGGATAATGTGAAGACGGAAGCCACGAGGCATTCGATCATACAAGGCACTAAGCTGAAGTGGGACGTTTACAGAGGTGCGGAGGGTGGTGCCATTGCCTATGCAGCAGTCGATGATATGACGCTTATCTTTTTTGGATCACAGCGGCTGGATGAAGCCGTCGAGGACGAAATCATCAGATCCATATCGTTGATCGAAGAACCATGAATCCCCGGACAAACCAAATAGCGTGGTAGTGTCCGTCAAGTTGCGCAATGACGGGTGAGTGAATGAAATCGTACAGTATCTATGCCTTGGCGATCTGGGCCATCGTCGTCAGTTCATTCGCGAATGCCTCGCTGATGTGGGACCCAACGCATCGCACGATCGAAGCGGCGGCGGATCAGGACGAGGCCGTGGCGTCGTTCGGCTTCGTGAACGCGGGGCGGACGGCGGCGACGATCGAGTCGGTCACGACCTCGTGCGGCTGCACGACGGCGGACCTGGGCCGGACCGTCTATGAGCCGGGCGAGCGCGGCGTGATCCGGGCCGCGTTCCGCTTCGGCGACCGCGTCGGCCTGCACACCAAGAAGGTCATCGTCCGGACCTCCGCCCGCTCGCCGGGTGAGGACGTGCGCTGGTCTGTGATCTGCTGATGCGACGGTGAGCAGCGGAAGTTTCCCGGCCGGAGACGCCGCGGCGCCGATCGCTTGACCGCGGTGAGGCACGCGCACAAGATGCTGGTGGACCTTCACGGTCAGGAAGCACGAGCAACTCCAGTCAGGGAAAGGCAACGAACATGCACGCGAAGCGGATGAGGATGACGGCGGTGATGGTGATTGGGATCGGGCTGGTCACGGCGGGGCTGGCGGTGGCGCAGTACGGCCCGGGTCGGGGGACGGACGGGGCGCAGGAGCGGCCGCAGCGTCAGCAGCGCGAACCCGGTCAGCGTGAGGCGGGCCAGCGGTGGGGAGCGAAGATCGATCGGGCGGTGGCGCGGATGATCCCGGCGTCGGGCAGTGCGGTGAAAGGCGTGGTGACGTTCGAGCGGGTGCGTGGGGCGCGGGTCAAAATCGTGGCCGAGGTCGAGGGGCTGACGCCGAACGGCACGCACGCGATCCACGTGCACGAGTACGGGGACATCACCGCGGACGACGGCACGAGCGCGGGCAGCCACTACAACCCGGAGGGTCACGAGCACGGGCTGCCGTCGAGTGGGCCGCGGCACGCCGGCGACCTGGGCAATCTGCAGGCGGACGCGAATGGTCGGGCGCGGTACGAGCTGACGGTGGACAACATCACGATCGCGGGCGGTCGGAACCCGGTGATCGGGCGGTCGGTGATCATCCACGAGAAGGCGGACGACGGCGGGCAGCCGACGGGTAACGCCGGGGGTCGGATCTCGATGGGCGTGATCGGCGTGGCAAAGTCGACGGCGGAGTAACGGATCCGGGGCGGTCGCACCAGCGATTGGTGAGGTGCGCGGCGCGTGATCCGGCCCTTCGCTGCCGCTCAGGGCTCGGCTTCTCGTGGTGGCGCGACGGGGGCGCGCGGCGGCTGTCGCGATGCAGGATCCGGCGCGTGATCCGGCCCTTCGCTGCCGCTCAGGGCCCGGCTTCTCGTTGAGGGGCGACGCGGGCGCGCGGCGGCGAAGCGACGCGACTCGTCGCGTCCGTCTCGTCGCGTCCGTGTTGGTTCGGTCACTCGCCGTCGAGGACCTGGGCGATTCGCTGGGTCGTGACGGGTTCGATGACGCCTTTTTCGGTGATGATGGCGGCGATGAGGTCGGCGGGGGTGACGTCGAAGGCGGGGCTGTAGGTCTTGACGTTGGCGGGGGCGGTGCGTGTGCCGAAGCCCTCGGTGATCTCCTCGGCGGCGCGTTGTTCGATGGGGATGCGGCTGCCGTCGGGCAGGGCGCGGTCGAAGGTGGAGGAGGGCGCGGCGACGTAGAAGGGGATGCGGTGGTGTCGTGCGAGGACGGCGAGGTTGTAGGTGCCGATCTTGTTGGCGGTGTCGCCGTTGGCGGCGATGCGGTCGGCGCCGGTGATGACCAGGTGGACGCGTTGCTCGCGCATGACGTGGGCGGCCATGTCGTCGCAGATGAGGGTGACGTCGATGCCGGCGGCGGCGAGCTCGAAGGCGGTGAGGCGTGATCCCTGGAGGAGGGGACGGGTCTCGTCGGCGTAGACGGTGAGGGGCAGGCCGGCGTCGCGGGCGAGGTACATCGGGGCGGTGGCGGTGCCGATCCCGCCGGTGGCCAGCGCCCCGGCGTTGCAGTGGGTGAGGATGCCGAGAGAGGCTTGAGGGGTGAGGCCTGAGGCTTGAGGTGAGGCGGTGTCGTCGTGCTGTGGGCGGAGGCGTTGGAGCAGGGTCAGCGCGTGCTCGCCGATGCGTCGGCACATCGCGGCGTCCTCGTCGTGGATGCGTCGGGCCTCGTCGAGCAGTGCGGCGGGCTCGGGGCCGCGCTCGTCGGCGACGCGCTTGATGCGTTCGATGGCCCAGAAGAGGTTGACGGCGGTGGGGCGGCTGGTGGCCAGGTGTTCGGCGGCGTGGTGGAACTGGCCGCGTTGTGCGCCGAGGACGCAGCCGTAGGCCGCGGCGATGCCGATCGCCGGGGCGCCGCGGACGCTGAGGCGTTTGATCGCGTCCCAGACGTCCTGGACGCAGCGGCAGTCGAGGTAGGCCTGCTCGGTGGGCAGGCGGGTCTGGTCGAGCAGGCGGAGGTGCCCGGTGTCGGCGTCGCCGGTCCACTCGATGTTGCGGACGCCGAGGATGTCGCGGGTGTCGAGCATGGTGCGGATGATAGCGGGGTCAGGGGTCGGGCCGGAAGAAGGCGATGACGAGGGCGACGTTGAGGGCGTTGAAGCCGGCGTGGGCGAGGATGGCGGGCCAGAGGCTGCCGGTTCGTTCGTAGGACCAGCCGAGGACGACGCCGAAGGCGAACAGCGCCGGCAGGCCGTACCACGGCACGGCGCTGAGATGGACGGTGGCGAAGACGGCGGCGGCGATCATCAGCGCGGGCCATCGGCTGGTCCAGCCGAGCGTCTCGACCAGCGCCGTCTGGAGCAGGCCGCGGAAGATCAGCTCCTCGACGAGCGGGGCGACGGCGACGACCGAGACCAGCACGAGCGCGGCGGTGGCGGGCTCGACGTCGCCGGCGAGCTGGCGCAGGGTCGTGTGCCCGATCGGCTCGACCGTTCCGCCGAGCAGGATCGCGACGGCGGCGCCGAGGATGGTGAGGCTGTAGACGACCGGGAGGGCGAACAGCAGCGTGACGGCGCCGCGGGCGAGGTCGCGTGCGCGGCTCGCGGCGGTCAGGCCGAAGCGGCGCCAGCCGTGCTCGGTCTGGGCGAGGCGCCACGCGAGGAACGCCAGCGCGGGGCCGAAGCCGATCGCCTGGAGGGCCAGCGCGCCGGCGGCGCCCGCGAGGGTGAGGCGCTGCGGCGTCGAGTCACCGGCCGCCGGCGCGCCCACGATCTGGACCATGGCGGCGCCGGCGAAGATCATGCCCGTGAGTGTCAGCAGCAGGCCGACGAACCCGTCGTACAGCGTGACCCCGACCTGCCGCGTCGGCGCCTCGGCGAACGCGCCGCGACCCAGCCACCCGCGCCACGCCGCCAGGACGAGCGCCAGGGCCCCGATCGGCACGACCCGCCAGTCCAGGTCCGCCAGCGTTTGGGTTGGGACCATCACGCCAGCTTAGCAGCGTGGCCGCGTCGGCGGTTCATCACGGCCCCTGACCGTCGCGGTTCGGTCGTTCGACGCCCGGGTCGTGGCCGTCGTCCGTGTCGCGTTTACATCGCCCGGGCACACCGCTACCATGAATTCATGCGAAGCATTCCCGCCAAGTGGTTTGTGCCGGCCGTTCTGATGCTGCTGACCTCGTCGGCGATGGCGCAGGACATCGGATCGGCGAACGAGCCGGCGCACACGCCGTGGATCACCATCGTGCTCAGCGTGTTCCTGGTCGTGCTGGTGGCGATCGGCAGCTTCATGAGCCCCAAGCGGGGGCACCAGGACTGACCGTGTCGGGCGCGGCCGACGCGCTGGCGTTTCGACGAGGAGCGATGACGATGAACAGGCGATCCCTGGCGGCGTTGATAGTCTTGAACGTGGTCCTGCTCGGGGCGGTGGTGCTCACGGCCCTGGCGCCGACGCCGGCCCACGCCCAGTTCGGCGGCGGGGCGGACTACATGATGATCTCCGGCCGGTCCGCCACCCGGTCCCAGCAGGCCGTCGTCTACATCATCGACAAGACCAACGGCAACATGGTCGCCCTGTTCTTCAACACCTCGAACAACAACCTCGAGATCGTCGGCAGCCGACGGATCAGTGACGACCTGAGCGGACCCCTGCAGAGACGCTGAGCCCGATCCCCGCTGAACCTCGCCGATCCGCCCCCCCGGGCCGCTCGATGGAGAACCGACATGACCCGCATCGAAACCGCCTGCTACTGCCTGCTGGCCTCGGCGTTCACCCTCGCCGGCATCCTCCTTGTCCAGCTTCAGCCCCATCTCGGTTCCAGCGCTGAAGCCGAGATGGTCATCACCGAGCAGAACTTCACCCTCATGACCGCCTTCACCCGGCGAGATGAAGAGGCCCTCTTTCTGCTCGACGACAGAACGGAGCGGCTGGTGATCTACACGCACGACGCGGCGCGCAAGCAGTTGCAGGTCGCCGGCGTGGTGGACGTGGCGCGGCTGTTCCGCGGCGGGGGCGGGGGCGCCGACGCCGGCGGCCGAAGCGGTCGCTGAAATCTTTCTTCCCGGTCCGGGTTCCCGACCCGTGACCGCCGCGCCTCGGCGCGCTTCGTGCCCCCGCCGGGCGGCCACGATCCAACCCTGCACTTTGACCTTGAACCCCCGGCCTCGCGGTGCGCATCGTGCGGCCCGCCGGGCGGCCCCGGCGACTTGTCCTCACCCGCACGCCGGACGCAGCTCCGCCACGGTCTTGGTCCGCGGCGTCTGGCCCCCCACCGTGATCGAGGCCGCGCCCACGCCAACCTCGTCGCCGGTTTCATCCGTCGCCTGCGACGCTTCATCCAGCAGCTCGTCCAGCGGCACGTTGCTGTCCACCTCGAAGCCCGCATCACGGATCATCCGGTACGTCCGCCGCCGCTCGGCGCCCGCCGCGTTGAGGTACCCGTCGACGAACAGCGAGTTGGCCGGGTACAGGCACAGCGGCTCCAGCGCCCCCAGGTGGAACTCTCGTCCCGCCGCGCACCGCACCTCCGCGCGCGGGTTCGTCAGGCGGAACAGGCACAGCACGCGCAGGCATCGCTGCGGCGTCAGGCCCCGCGGCCGACCGATCGCCGTGCCCTCGAACGGCAGCAGGAAGTTCACCGGGATCGACTCGCTGCCCAGCTCACGCAGGGTCTGCGCGACCTCGATCAGGTCGTCGGTCGCCTCGCCCATGCCCGCGATCAGCCCGCTGCAGGTCTGCAGCCCCGCCTGTCGCGCCGCCCGCAGCGTCGCCAGACGGTCGTCGTACGTGTGCGTCGTGCAGATGCTCGGGTAGTGCCGTCGGCTCGTGTTGAGGTTGTGGTTGAGCCGATCGACGCCGGCCTCGGCCAGCACCGCCGCCTTCGCCTCGTCCAGCAGCCCCGCCGACACGCACACCTCCAGCGGCCACCGCGCCTTGATCTTCCGCACCACGTCGGCCAGCCACGCCACCCGACGCTCACCCGGGCCACGGCCCGCGAACACCATGCAGTACCGGTACGCCCCCGCCCGGTACGCACGCTCGGCCTCGGAGAGGATCTCCGCCTCCCGCTTGACCCCGTACGCCTCGATCTGCGCCTCGCTCGTCCTCGCCTGCGTGCAGTACGCGCAGTCCTCCGGGCAGTGGCCGTTCTGCGCGTTGTTGAGGATGTGCACCTGCACCCGCCGGCCGAAGTGGTGCCGACGCGCCGTGTACGCCGCGTGCAGCAGCGGCAGCAGCTCGACCGCCTCGTCGTCGATCAGCCGGCGAAGCGTCTGCGGTTCGGGCGACCGATCGGCCAGGGCGTCCTCGGCCAGACGCTGATAGAAGCGGGGGTCCATTTTCCGGTGGCTCCTTGACCCGGCGGGCCTGTGACCGATGATATCACGAACCACGAACGCTTCATCCGCGCCCGCCGGCGCAGCCCGAGGCGCCTCACACCGCGAATCTCTCATGGAGCCCGCCGTGCCTCACGCACCCCGCCCCAGCCCACGCCCCCCACGCCGCGCCGCGGCGACGCCGCTGCTCGCCGCCGGCCTCGCCCTCGCCCTGATCGGTCCCGCCGCCGCCCAGACCACCGCCCAGGCCGTCTCGCCCAGCCCCATCGACCCGACCACCGGCGCCCTGCCCGAGTTCGCCACCCTGTTCATGTACTCGCCGCTGATCAACGGCCTGATCGCCGCGCTGTCCGTCATCGCGCTGATGCTCTTCCTCTGGCTGCTGCTGACGATCAACGCCCGCGCCATGGCGCCGGCGGACCTGATCGACGAGGTGACCAAGCTGGTGATCCAGCGCAAGTACGAGGCCGCGGTGGACTTGTGCCGCTCGAACCGCCGCGTGTTCATCGCCTCGATCCTGCAGCGGTGTGCCGAGAACGCCAGCCAGGAGCACTCGGCGATCCTGGACATGATCGACGCCGAGGGCCGACGCCGCGCCGACGTGGTCTGGAACCGCATCAGCTACCTGGCCGACGTGTCCAACGTCGCGCCGATGCTCGGGCTGCTCGGGACGGTGCTGGGCATGATCAAGGCGTTCTTCCTGCTTGAGGGGCAGACGGCGAGCGCCGAGGCGTCGGCGCTGGCCAGCGGGGTGGGCCAGGCGATGGCGACGACGATGTTCGGGCTGATCGTGGCGATCGTCGCGCTGGTGTTCTATTCGGTGATCAAGGCGAGGGCGACGCGGGTGCTCGCCGACGCCGAGCAGGCCGTCCACTCGATCGCCGACCACATCAAGCGGGACGCGACGCGGAGCGTGACGCCATGAGCTTCACCGCCGACACGCGGGATCGGACGCGACCGCTGCTGCCGCTGGCGGCGATGGTGGACGTGCTGTTTCTGCTGTTGATCTTCTTCATGACCGCGTCGGTGTTTCGCGAGGCGGAGCTGCGTCTGGACGTGGAGCTGCCGACGGCCGAGACGGCCGAGCCGGGCTCCAGCGCCGCGACGCACATCCTGCTGTCGGTCAGGGAGGACGGTCGCGTCTTCCTGGGCGAGCGGGAGACGCCGCTGAGCGAGCTGAAGGGCCGGCTCGCCGCGCTGGCCGAGCAGTTCCCCGAGGAGACGGTGATCGTCCGGGGCGATCGTGACGCGAGTTACGGCCTGGCGGTGCGGGTGATGGACCTGGCGCAGCAGGCGGGGCTGCGCAACGTCTCGCTGGCCGCGGTGCGCCCCGCCGAAGAGTTGGATTCGCCGTGAGCGTGACGCCGTTCAATTCCGGTTTTGTGCGTGCGCGGGGCTCGGCCCGTGCGTGGCGGTGCGTGGTGATGGGCGCGGCGGTGCTCGCGGTGACCCTCGCCTCGCCGCCGGCGCTGGCGCAGTCGGAGGCGGCGCACCAGCAGTTTCTGTTCGCGTACAAGCTGCTGCAGCGGGGCGAGGACGCGATGGCGGCCGAGGCGTTCGACGAGTACCTCGGCCGGTTCCCCACCGACGAGAAGCGGGGCGACGCCTTGTACTACCGCGCGCTGCTGGACCGTCGGGCGGGCGACGACGCGACGGCGGCGCGTCGTCTGGCCGACGCGCCGGCGCCGACGATCGTACCGGGTTATGCCGTGGACCTGCTGCGCGGACAGGTGCTGGCCGACCTGGGCCGCCACGACGAGGCGCTGGCGGCGCTGGAGCCGATCGACGTCTCGGAGCTGGAACCGGCGATCGCCGCGTCGGTGCACTACCTGCGTGGGCAGACGTACCGCCGCGCCGGAAACCTCGCGGCGGCGGCGACGCAGCTCGAAGCCGCCGTCGCCCTCGACACGCCCATGCGCCCGCGCGCGATGCTCGACCTCGCCCGCGTCCAGGTGCTGCGGGAACGATCGGGCGAGGCGCTGCAAACGCTGCGCGGCGTGCTGGAGCTGGACGACCCGGGCGTGGACGCCGAGGCCGCACGCCTCGCCGGCGACCTCAGCTACGAACAGGGCGACTACGAGCAGGCCGTGCGGTTTTACGAGCGCGTCGTCACCCGGCGGCAGAGCTCGGCCCAATTCGCGCCCGCCGCCGTCGGGATCCTCTGGTCTCACTTCAGCGCCGGACGCCACCAGGCCGTGCTCGAGGCGTACGAGCAGTACGGCGAGCTCCTGCCCGTGCAGGACCGCGTCGCCGCGACGTACCTGGCCGGCTCGGCGCACGTCGAGCGCGGCGAGCACGAGCGGGCCGCCGCCCTGCTCGAGCGCATCGCCCACGGCGACGGCGACCACCCTCTGCACGCCAAGACGCTCTACAAGCTGGCGCTGTCCCGATTCGAGCTGAGCCAGGACGAACGCATGGCCGACGCGATCATGCGCCTGCTGCGCGAGCACCCCCAGTCGCCGCTGCTGGTCGACGCGGCGTACCTGCTGGCGTCGGCGGACGCGCGGCGGGGCAACGTGACCCGCGGCGCCTCTCGCCTCACGCAGATCATCGACCAGGGCGAGGCCAACCGCTACTACCGCCCGGCGCTGCTGCGGCGGGCCCGGCTGTACGAGGAGCACGGCAAGCCGCAGCTCGCCGCCGCCGACTACCGCCGGTACCTCGAGG
>CAYSIX010000135.1:0-11238 GCA_964431205.1 uncultured Phycisphaeraceae bacterium | reverse complement strand
GGCGGCGAGAAGATCGACATCGTTCGATGGAACGAGTCGAGCCAGATCCTGATCCAGAACTCGCTGAAGCCGGCGGAGGTGGTGGAGATTTCGCTGTGCTTCGAGCTGGGTCGGGCGACGGTGGTGGTCAACGAGGATCAGCTGTCGCTGGCGATCGGCAAGCGAGGGCAGAACGTGCGCCTGGCGGCGAGGCTGACCAAGTGGGACATCGACATCCTCACGCCGGCCGAGTTCACCAAGAGCCTGGACACGATGGAGACCTGCCTCAAGGCGATCGACGGCGTGGTGGAAGAGCACGTGGACCGTCTGGCGGCGCTGGGCGTGATCAGCGTGTTCGACGTCGAGGAAGTCGGCGAGGCGTACCTGATGGAGACGCTGGGGATCGAGCAGGAGCTGGCGGCGAAGATCATCGAGGTCGCGTCGGTGCGGGCGCGCGAGGTCGCCGAGCAGCAGCAGCGAGAGAAGGAAGAGGCCGAACGCCGCAAGCAGGAAGAGGCGGCGCGTCTGGCGGCGACGCCGGGCGAGGCGCAGGCGGCGGATATTCTCGGCGAGGCGCTGCCGGCGCCGGGCCCGGCCGAGCCCACGGCGGGCGAGGAGGCGACCGTCGCCCAAGGCGAGGGCGAAGGCCCGGCCGAATCGGCCGGGTACAGCAACCAGTTGCAGGGCACCGGCGAGCAGGGCTCGGCCGGGGGCATCGTCGAGATGCTCGAGCAGCGTCAGGCCGGCCAGGGCGCGGAGGAATCGCACTCCGAGCCCGAGGCGGCCGATGAAACCGAAGCGTCCAGCGAGCCGCAGGCGTCGCAAGACGCCGAGGCCGACTCGGACGCGGGTGAAGTCGAACAGGAGTCCGATGAGACCGCGGCCGCGGAGGCCTCCGGCCGGACGGGGTCTTCGTGATCCGCCGGGGATCACGGCCGTGGCGGGTCGGGATCGACATGAGCGGCGCGGCACGGGCCCGGATGACGAGACGGAAACGAGCGACGGAAGCGAAAAGGAGCGTCGGTTTTGGCCAAGACGATACGGGTATTCGAGCTCGCCAAGGAGCTGGGTGTCGCCAGCAAGGCGGTGGTGGAGAAGTGCCAGGCCGAGGGGGTGCCGGGCATCACGAACCACATGTCCACCGTGAAGCTGGGTCTGGCCGAGACGATCCGCCAATGGTTCAGCGAGCAGCAGCAGCAGGAGCGGGCCACGGCGATCGAGACCGCCGAGAAGGTGGACCTGAAGCGGGCTCGTAAGGCCAGGCGTCGGCGAGCGGCGGCCAAGCGCGAGCAGGAGGCGCAGGACGCGTCGGTGGCGACGGCCGAACGCGAGCTTGAGGCGCCTGCTTCGAGCCAGGGCGATGAGGCAGAGTCGGCGCCGAGCGCGCCGGCCCCGTCGAGCGACAGCCCCGCCCGGCGCGTGGTGGTCGAAAGCGGGGGAGTCGCGGCCGAGTCGCCGACAGAAGCCGAGTCGACCCAAGCCCCCGAACAGACGCTGCGACCGGCGGCCAAGGCGGCGCCGGCGGAAAAAGGCGATGAGTCAGCCGAGGAATCGGTGCCGGCGGAGAAGGGGGCCGAGGCTCAACAGGAGGGAGAGCGGGAACGGGAAGCGGCGCCCGCGGGCCGCCCGAACGTGCCCCAGCGGCCGACGCAGGTGAAGCCGGTGGGCGAGCAGTTGACTCAGCCCAAGCAGGCGCAGTTGCGCGGGCCGCGCGTGGTGCGCGTGGAGCGGCCGGAGCCGGAGACCAAGCCACGATCCCGCCGCACCGGGCCGTCCGGCCCGCCGCCGGCGGGCGAGTCGGTGCCGGGGATCACCCGGGCGCGCGGTCCGGCGCGTGGCCGCGGCGCGGGTTCTGATGTCGGCGAACCGTCCGGCCGACCCAACAAGCGGCGCAGCCTCAACACCCGCCGGGGTCGCTCGGCCGACGCCCTGCCCACCGGGCCGACCAAGTTCTCCAAGGCCGACATGGAGGAGCTCGACGCCCGACTCCGCGGCGCCACCGGGTTCATCAAGCAGCGTCGCCGCGACCTGCGCAAGCGCGAGTCCGGCGGCGGGCCGGCGCAGAGCGCCCTGGTCACCGGCGGGACCGTCGAGATCCAGGAGCCGATCACGATCAAGGCGCTCTCGGCCGCCACGGGCATCAAGACCGCCGACGTGCTCAAGTACCTGTTCAAGAAGGGGGTGATGGCGAACATCAACTCGGCGATCGACACGGACCTGGCGATCGAGGTCGCGCTCGAGTACGACATCGAGCTGGTGGTCAAGGCCCAGGAATCGGCGCTGGAGGTTCTGCAAAAGCAGTTCGAGCAGCGTGAGGCCGTCAACGTCCGCCCGCGTCCGCCGGTGGTCACCGTGCTGGGGCACGTGGACCACGGCAAGACGAGCCTGCTGGATCAGATCCGCAAGGCGGACGTCGCGACGCACGAGGCCGGCGGCATCACCCAGCACATCGGCGCCTATCGCGTGACCGTGCAGGGCACGGACGGCCAGGAGAAGACGGTGGTGTTCCTGGACACGCCGGGCCACGAGGCGTTTACGAGCATGCGGTCCCGTGGCGCGGGGATGACCGACCTGGTCGTGCTGGTGGTCGCGGCGGACGACGGCGTGATGCCGCAGACGATCGAGTCGATCAACCACGCCAAGGCGGCGGGCGTGCCGATCATCGTGGCGTTGAACAAGATCGACACGCCGCAGGCCACCGAGGAAAACATCCGCAAGATCTACGGGCAACTGGCCGAGCACGGGCTGAACCCGGTGGAGTGGGGTGGCGACGCGGAGGTGGTCAAGACGTCGGCGACGGAGGGCAAGGGGATCACGGACCTGCTGGAGATTCTGGATTACCAGGCGGAGCTGCTGGAGCTGACGGCGGACTACGGCGGGCCGGCACGGGGGACGGTGATCGAGTCGGAGATGCAGCCGGGCCGCGGTCCGGTCGCGCGGGTGCTGGTGCAGCAGGGTCAGATCCGGGTGGGCGACTTCATCGTGGTCGGGCGGGGTTACGGTCGCGTGCGGGACATGACCGACGACCGCGGCCGGTCGATCCAGGAGGCGGGCCCGGCGACGCCGCTGGAGTTGTCGGGCATCGACGAGATCCCCGACGCGGGCGACAAGTTCTACGTCACCGACACGCTGCAGAAGGCCGAGCAGGTCGCCAGCCAGTACCGCGAGCACGAGCGGCACCAGCAGTTGGCCAGCAAGACGAAGGTGACCCTGGACAACTTCGCCCAGCAGCTCAAGGCGGGGCAGACCAAGGAGCTGCGGGTGGTGCTCAAGGCCGACGTGCAGGGCTCGGTGGACGTGCTGCGCAAGACGCTGGAGGAGCTGGGCGACGGGCAGGAGGTCGCGGTCCGCGTGATCCACGCGGCGGTGGGCGGGGTGACCGAGAGCGACGTGCTGCTGGCCGACGCGTCGGACGCGGTGATCATCGGGTTCCACGTGGTGGCGACGCCGGCGGTCCGCGAGATCGCCGACTCGCGTGACGTGGACATCCGCCTGTACCGCGTGATCTACGACGTGATGGACGACGTGCGCAAGGCGCTGGAAGGCATGCTCGAGCCGGAGCGCAAGGAGGAGGAGCTGGGCGAGGCCGAGGTCCGCCAGGTGTTCCGGATCACGAAGATCGGGACGGTCGCGGGGTGCCTGGTGACCGACGGCGTGGTGCAGCGAGGCGCCAAGGCGCGGGTGGTGCGCGACGGCGCCGTGGTCACCGACAATCGGGAGATCGCCACGCTCCGGCGCGTGAAGGAAGACGTCCGCGAGGTGCGGGCCGGGACCGAGTGCGGGATCCGGATCGCCGGCTTCGACGACGTCAAGCCGGGCGACCGCATCGCGTGCTACAAGGTCGTGCAGGTCAAGCGGTCGCTGGCGACCGCGGGCGCCCGCTGAGCGTCGCGGACCGGGCCGGCCCTGACGGCCGCCGTGAATGAAACAGGCTCATGATCGTTGGGGTATTGCAGGTTCAGATCGTGATCGATGGCTCGCAGACGCTCAAGGACAAGCGACGCGTCGTCCAGAGCCTCAAGCAGCGCGTCCATAACGCGCACCAGGTCTCGATCGCCGAGGTCGATGCCCTCGACGACCATCGCATGGCCCAACTGGGGATCACCATGGCCAGCAACAGCGTGCCGCACTGCCAGAGCACGCTCGACGCGTTGGTCAACGAGCTGCGCCAGGGACGCGGTTTCTATCTCAGCGACCACAAACTCGAAATCCTTCAGGGGCACTGAACGCACCGTCGCAGGGATCGCCCTTGGACGCCGACGGTCCTGCCCCAAGCTGATTTGGTAGACCCCAGACCATGCCGAGCACCCGCGTGCGACAGATCGAATCGGCCCTGCAGCGTGCCATCGCCCAGGTGCTGCAACGCGACCTGTCCGACCCGCGCATCGAGGGACTGATCAGCGTGACGGGCGTCGAGGTCAGCGCCGACCTCAAGCACGCCAAGGTCTCGGTCTCGGTCCTGCCGGCAGAGAAGCAGGCACGCACGCTCGGGGGCCTCCGTCACGCGGCGAGGCGGATCCAGGCGTTGGTGCACCGGCACGTGGAGCTGCGCGCCACCCCGGAACTGCGCTTCATCGCCGACGACTCGCTCAAGCGGCAGGCCGAGGTGTATGACGCGATCCGCCGCGGCGTCGAACGTTCGGGCCAGACGCCAACGCCCGACGGCAACCCGCCACCGACTGATCCGCCAAGCCCCGCCACGCCGTAGGCTCGCTAAGCTATCCCGCCCCGCGCGGGTCGGTCGAGCCGGCCTCGGACCGGCGCCGGCGCGGCCCACACCCGGAGCCCTCAAACAGGAAGCGTCGATCCCGTGAAATCCGAACTGAACGACCCCAAGAAACTGACGGCCCTGCTGCGACGGCTCAAGAAGCGCTTCTCACCCGAGCCGCCCACGCCACCCGAGCCGACCGTCCAGCTCGTGCTCAGCTTCCTGCAGTGGGAAGCGACCCAGAAAGACGCCGAGCAGGCCTACCCGCGACTCATGGACGGGCTGGTCGACCTCAACGAGCTGCGCGTCAGCTTCACCAGCGAGCTGGTCAGCCGTCTGGGCCCGAACTACCCGCGCGCCGAGGAGCGGCTGGCGCGGCTGCGCGAGGCGATGAACGAGATCTACCGCCGCGAGCACCACTTCGAGATGCGTTCGATCCTGCGGGCGAGCAAGAAGGAGCAGCGGGCCTACCTGGACACCCTGCCGGGGATGACGCCGTTCGTCGCCGCTCAGGTGACGCTGATCGCGTTCGGCGGGCACGCGATGCCGGTGGACTCCAAGCTCGCGGCGTTGCTGGCCAACGAGGGCGTGATCGACCCGCAGGCCGAGCCGGCCGAGGTCGAAGGCTTCCTCGCCCGGCACATCAAGGCCGAGGACGCGTTGGAATCGCACCTGCTGTTGCAGGCCTGGGCGGACAGCCGCAAGCGACCCGCGTTGCGCACGGCCGCCGGTGCGTCCGACGGCACGCCGCGACCAAGCGGCGCTCGTGAGACCACCAAACGCCGCACGACCACCAAGCGGATCGCCAAGAAGAAGTGAACGACCCATGACCGCCGACGACGCCAGCCAGCTCCGCATCGGGATCCCCAAGGGCAGCCTCCAGGACGCCACGCTGGACCTTTTCCACCGTGCCGGCTACCACCTCGAGGTCTCCAGCCGCTCCTACATGCCGCGGATCGACGACCCGCAGCTCTCGGCCGTGATGTTTCGGGCCCAGGAGATGAGCCGCTACGTCGAGGACGGCGTGATCGACCTGGGCATCACCGGCGCCGACTGGATCGCCGAAAACGAGTCGGACGTGCACGAGCTGTGCGAGCTGAACTACTCGCGAGCGACGGCGAATCCCGCGCGCTGGGTGCTGGCGGTGCCCGACGAGTCGCCCTACCACAAGCCGCAGGACCTGGCCGGCGGCATCATCGCCACCGAGCTGGTCAACACCACCCGGCGGTACTTCGCCGACCGCGGCGTCGCGGTCCGCAAGGTCGAGTTCAGTTGGGGCGCCACCGAGGTCAAGGCACGACTGGTCGACGCCATAGTGGACATCACCGAGACCGGCTCGAGCCTGCGGGCCAACAAGCTCCGCGTCATCGACACGCTGCTGACCTCGACGACCCGTCTGATCGCCAACCGTCAGGCGTGGAACGACGAGGTCAAGCGGAATAAAATGGAGGACTTGGCGCTGCTGCTGCGGGGCGCGCTGGCGGCCAAGTCCAAGGTGGGCCTGAAGATGAACGTGCCCCGGGAGCGGCTGTCACAGGTGCTGGAGATACTGCCCGCCGAGCGCTCGCCGACGATCAACCCCCTGGCGGACGATCAGTGGGTCGCCCTGGAGGTGGTGATCGATGAGCGGGTGGAGCGGGACATGCTCCCGCGGATCCGCCGCGCCGGCGCGACCGACATCTTCAGCTACCCGTTGAACAAGGTGATCCCTTGATCCAGCGGCGTGGCCGGCAACGACCGCCGTGCCCCGCCCGAACCTTTGAGCCCGGCCGATGATCAAACCCCACGCCTTCCTGCGAGTGCTCGTGCTGGCGACGCTGGTCGCCGCGGCGGGGTGTCAGGTCGCGCCGGACAGGACCGCCTCGCCCAAACCCACCGACCGCAAGCCCCTCACCCCGCGTGACGACGTCGCGATCCCGCCGGGGATCGATCCGGCTCGGCTCCGGCCGCTCACCGGCGACGCCCTCGCACGCGCCCGCACGCCGCTCGACCGCGTGCTGACCGAGATCGAGCCGCCGGCCTACCTCGCCGACGCACCGCCGCCCGCCGACGAATCGCAGACTGTTCCGGCGAACGCCAAAGGCGAAGCCGAACCCGACCTCGCCGCCCAGCGCGCGTACTTCCACGGCCGCCGCGCCTGGCGCCGCGGCGACCGCGCCGAGGCCGTCCGCCAGCTCGAAGAGGCCCTCCGCCTCGCGCCGGACACCCCGGCGGTCCTGCACCTGCTCGGGCGGATCTACACCACCAGCGCCAACAAGGTCCGCGGTGCCGAGTACCTTCGTCAGGCCGTCCGGCTTGAGCCGTCCAACCTCGAGAGCCTCTTTCTGCTCGGGCGCTACGCGCTTGATCAGAAAGAATGGCCCCAGGGGATCGCGCTGTTTCATCGCGTGGCGACGTTGGCCGAACGTCGGCAGCTTGACGACCCGACCATCGCGCGGCTGGCGCGGTTCTACCTGTCGGAGCCGCTGTCGCAGTCGGGTTACGTCGGCGCGGCCATCGAGCAGTTGCGCGCCTATCTCGAGGATGCCGAGGCGATCCGTCGCGACACGCCGTTCGCCCGCGAGTTCCTGTTCATCTACCGCCAGCGTGGCGAGACGTGGCAGGCGCTGGGCGACCTGTACCACCAGATGAACCGGCCGGACGAGGCGCTGGCCGCGTACGAATCGGCGCGTGAGGCGGGCGTGTCCGATGAGCTGGGCCTGATCAAGCGGCTGGTGTACACGCACCTGCGCCGCGGCGACGACGAGGCGGCCCAGGCGCCCGTGCTGGCGCGGCTGACCGACGCCCGGGCGGACGACGAGACGCTGGCGCTGGTGCGTTATCTGGCGGAGCAGGCGGTGGCGACGGATCGGCTGGCCGAGGCGTTGCGCGGCGTGTACGAGCGGGAGCAGAGGCCGGCGTCGATGGCGCTGGCGATCTCGGAGGTTCTGCCGTCGTCGCAGGCCGAGGCCTGGCTGCTCGAGCACCTGAGCCACAGGCCCGGGGACGTGGAGGTGGTCGAGGTGCTGCTGCGGCGCTGGCTGCTGCCGAACGGGGCGTCGAGCGTTTCGACCCAGCGGTTGACGCGTGCGATCCGGGTGACGGCGCGGGCGATGGAGGCGTCGCCGCGAGAGGCCGAGGGGGCCGCGGTGCGGCTGATGCGTGCGGCGGGCGACTTGGCGGCGTTGAGCGCGGGCTTCGAGGAGCTGGAGCCGGCCGAACGGGACGACGCGCTGATGCGCGTGCTTGAGGGGATGGTGTGGGCCGGTCGGGGCGAGTCGGAGGAGGCCGAGCGGCTGTTCGAAGCGGCGATGCGTGAGGCGCCGGAGCTGGCGTTGCCGCGGATCGAGCTGTCGAAGCTGATGATCGCGACGCGTCGGCTGGACCGCGCGGCGAGGGTGCTGGAGCCGGTGGCGAACGAGGGCGACCCGCGGGTGGCGTCGCTGCGGGTGATCGTGCTGACCCAGAGCGGCAAGGAGGCCGAGGCGCTGGCGCTGATCGATCGCCTGATCGTCAGCGAGGAGGCCGACACGCCGCTGTACCTGCAAAAGGCGCAGCTCCATCTGCGGACCAACGACGTCGAAGCCGCCGAACAGACGCTGCTGGATGCGGTGAACCGCGACCCGAAGAACGAGCGGCTGTACGAGGCGTTGTTCCAGCTCTACGACCCGCCGGACGGTCGGGCCCGCGTCAGCGACGCCCAGGCGCAGTACCAGCGCCTGATGCGGCGGATGCTGGGCGAGATCCCCAACAGCCGGCTGGCGCGGATCAAGCGCGCCGAGGTGCACGTGGCCCGTCGCCAGTACGACGAGGCCATCGCGCTGCTGGGCGGCCTGCTCGACGAAAACCCGAATGACATGGTCGCCCTCAAGGGGCTGCTCGAGGCCTACGTGCGAGGCAACCGTCGTGACGAGGCCACCGCGCTGCTCGATCAACGACTGGAGCGAGACGGTGACAACCGCACGCTGCTCATGCTCGCCATGGAGTTTTACCGCCAAACCCAGAATCTCCCGCGGATGCGTCAGGTTCAGGAGCGCCTGCTCGAGCTGCAGCCGGACAGCCTCCAGAAGCGGCTGGCCCTGGCGGGGCTGTACATCAACACCGACCGCGCCGACCGCGCGATCGAGATGCTCGACGAGGCGTTGCGGTCCGACGACGTGGACAACCCACTGCCGGTGGTGCGGATGCTGGCGACCGCGCTGGTCCGTTCCGATCGTCGCGACGAGATCGAGCCGCACATCGACCGCGCGACCGAGCGCTTCCCCGAGCACGAGGCCGACCTGCGCTACCTGCACGCGGCGATCGTGTCACAGCTTGGCGATCAGGATCGGGCCGAGCGCCTCATGGTCCGCGTGATCGAGCGTTTCCCGGACCACCCGGCGACGAACAACGACCTGGGGTACTCGTGGACGGTGCAGCACCGCCGGCTGGAAGAGGCCAAACGGATGATCCAGAAGGCGGTCGACGCGGACCCGGACAACGAGGCGTACCTGGATTCAATGGGTTGGGTGCTGTACAAGCTGGGGGAGTTCGCGGACGCGGAGAAGTGGCTGCGTCGTGCGACGGACGAGGCAGAGCGGAAGGCGTCGCGCGGGGCGGACAACGCTGGGACGCGTGCGGTGGTGGCGGATCACCTGGGCGACGCGTTGTACCGGCTGGGCCGACAGGCCGAGGCGGTGCGGGCGTGGAGCACGGCCAGGTCGCGGCTGCGGGAGGTGGACACGTCGGGGGACCCGGAGCTGGAGGGGCTGGAGCGCCGGCTGGAGCAGAAGATCGAGGCGGTGCGGCAGCAGCGACCGGCACCGGTGGCCGAGGTCCCGGGCGAGACCGAAGCGGCGAACGAGCGGGCAGGGGACGAGCCGGTCCGGGACGAGGCGGGGGGCGTGCGGCCGCGGGCGATGGGGGAGCCGATGCAAGGCGAATCGCGCTGAACGGGCGAGCGGAAACGAGCCCGCAAACGCCGATATTCCATGGATTTACCGAAGCTTTCACGGGCCGACGCCGACTGGCCGACACCCCGCGATTCTGCTAAAATCCTCACTTTGGGGCGAAGGCGATACGGGGCGTGTTGGTGATGGATGACCGGCCCCGCCTCGCGGTCGCTCAGGACGATGCACCCGATGGAAAACCGATCCACGATCGAGACGAGCGTGACCACGCCCCGGGCACCGTCCGCTGCGCCCCACGATCCCCCGCACGATCCGCCGCCGACGCGCGGCAGCTACTCCGAGGCGGACATCAAGGTCCTCGAGGGCCTCGAGGCCGTGCGCAAGCGGCCGGGCATGTACATCGGCGACACGACCACCCGAGGCCTGCACCACCTCGTGTACGAGGTCGTCGACAACGCCATCGACGAGCACATGGCCGGCCATTGCAATCAGATCCGCGTGCAGATCAACGCCGACGGCTCGGTCACCGTCATCGACGACGGCCGCGGCATCCCCGTCGGGCCGTTCGTCGGCAAGAACCCGTTGCACCACGGCCGACCCACCGTCGAGATCATCTTCACCGTCCTCCACGCCGGTGGCAAGTTCGACCACGATTCCTACAAGGTCTCCGGCGGGCTCCACGGCGTCGGCGCTTCGGTCGTCAACGCGCTGAGCGAGTACCTCGAAGTCGAAGTCTCCCGCGCCGGCAAGCTCCATGCCATGAGCTTCGAACGCGGTCAGGTTTCCGAAGAGCTGCACGTGATCGGTGAACGTGCCGCGACCGGCACCAAGGTCACCTTCAAGCCCGACGGGCAGGTCTTCCCGGACACCGAGTTCCGCTTCGACACCCTCGCCGCTCGACTCAAGGAGCTGGCGTACCTCAACCCCGGCCTGACCATCACCATCGAGGACGAGCGGACCGAGAAATCCCGCACGTTCCACTTTCCCGACGGCATCTGCGCCTTCGTCAAGGCGCTGAACGAGGGCAAGGAAACCCTGCACGAGCCGATCTACTTCCGCACCGAGGACGAGCAGCAGAAGCTCATCGCCGAGGTCGCGATCCAGTACAACGACTCGTACAACGAGGCGCTGCTCTCGTTCGCCAACAACATCAGCACGCACGAGGGCGGCACGCACCTCTCGGGCTTCAAGACCGCGCTGACGCGCACGCTCAACAGCTACTCGCGCCAGAACAACCTGCTCAAGAACGACACCCCGCCGACCGGCGACGACCTGCGCGAGGGCCTGACCGCCATCGTCTCGGTCAAGGTCTCCGACCCGCAGTTCGAGGGCCAGACCAAGACCAAGCTCGGCAACGCCGAGGTCGAGTCGTTCGTGAACACGACCGTCGGTCAGCAGCTCGGCGCCTGGCTCGAAGAGCACCCCACCGATGCCAAGCGCATCTGCATGAAGGGCATCCTCGCGGCGCAGGCGCGGGAGGCGGCGCGCAAGGCGCGCGAGCTGACCCGCCGCAAGGGCGCGCTCGACTCCGGTGGGCTGCCCGGCAAGCTCTACGACTGCACCAGCAAGGACGTCGATTCCTCCGAGATCTTCCTGGTCGAGGGCGACTCGGCCGGCGGCAGCGCCAAGGGCGGCCGCGACAGCCGCACCCAGGCCATCCTCCCCCTCCAGGGCAAGATCCTG
>CAYSIX010000134.1:0-11241 GCA_964431205.1 uncultured Phycisphaeraceae bacterium | reverse complement strand
CGGATCACCGGATCACCGGATCGGCCGGATCGACCGGATCGGCCGGATCGGAGTGAAGGCGACTGATTGGTCGGGAGAACACCTCCATCCGTCGTCTCGCAGACCTGGCCCCATGGCCACGAATGATATTCGTCAAGTCCGCACCGGTTTCGTGGTGCACCGCGACCTGCCCCGACATGCGTTCCACGTGGCCTGCAAGGGCCCGTGTTTCCCATCGTACGCGCTGTAGAATCATCAGCAGAGGACGTCCTCGCCAAGGCTCGTGCCCGCAATCGTTTTGCAGCAGCGACCTGTCAGACCAAGACAATCCGGCAAGTTCGTGTTCTTCGACAACCACTCGAGGTCTCACGCATGCTCTTCGGTCGCGAATTCTGGATGAGACCGTACCCCATCCGCCGGCTTCTGAAACAGGTGCGAGGCGCTTCCCGCAACGTCGATCCGGAATCCTTCGTCCTGGGATTCTCGATGGCCGCCAGGCCCGGCATGACGTGTTGCTTCCTGCTGATCGTCGACGCGGATTGGAAATGCCGCTCCCGCCTTTCCTATCGCTGTTCCCACGCCGACGCTAGGGTTCGGGAGGACTACGTGTTTCGCGTGCAGAGGGGCGTTACGAAGACCGTCCTTGCGAGACTCGACGAGCTGGGATTCCCTCACATCGGCGACTGTGTCAACCACAGCACGCGAGATGGATTCCATGCCCAGATCGTGGTGAGCAAGGCCGGTCGCGTAGACACGGTGCACGTGGTGAATCCACCGGCACATTGTCCTCACCTTCAGGCGGTCGACTTGATGAACCTGTATTTCGACGGGATTCGTCGCCCGTTGATCCCTGGGTTGGAGCAGCCGTCACGGGATCCGATACACGATCCTCTGCGAGGTGTTGCGCTCCCTTGGCGCGATTCGCCGACACGGCGCGGACAACGATGCTTTGCAACGTCGCCCTCGCCGCAGCATCATGCAGTCACCACTTGTCTCGTGCGATCGATTTGTGAAATGATGGGGCGTCTCATTGAACGGGATCGATCCATGTCAAAGCGACGGATTCAAGGCATCACGATCGAGTGCGTGCACGGCGACATCGCGGCGCAGCCGGACATGGACGCGGTCGTCAACGCCGCCAACTCGGAGCTGCGCATCGGCGGGGGCGTGGCCGGCGCGATCCACGAGGCCGCCGGCCCGGGCCTCGAGGACGAATGCCGCCCTCTGGCGCCGATCCGCCCCGGCCAGGCCGTCATCACCGGCGCCCACGACCTGCCCAACCGCCACGTGATCCACTGCCTCGGGCCCGTCTACGGCCGGGACGAGCCCGCCGACGAGCTGCTCGCCTCCTGCTACCGCCAGGCCCTGCGACTCGCCGAGCGGCACGCCCTGCGCTCGGTCGCCTTCCCCGCCATCTCCACCGGCGCCTTCGGCTACCCGATGGAGCCGGCGGCGCGCGTCGCCTTCCGCACGATGCTCGACGAGCTCGAAGGCCTCTCGTCCGTCCGGCACGTCCGCTTCGTCCTGTTTGATCCGTCGGATGTCGAATTGCACGAGCGCGTGCTCGCCGAGCTGGCCGGTTCAGACGCCTAGCGGCACGTGCGGACGGTTGTCCGCGCCGCTTCGCTTTCCGGCATTGGTACAATCCCGTGTCGTCCTGCGTGTCCGGTCGGTTCAAGGGGCCTTCGGGGACCGCGAACAGTTCCAGACGGCGGCATGTGACAGGGCGTTTGCAGGCCGGCATTTGCCGCCTGTGTCTGGCGCCGGCACGATCGGGCTCGACAGGGCGTGCGGGAGCGCAGCGAAAGGGTGGTGCATGGGACGACACGGGGTTATCGCACGCATGGTTGTCACGGTCATCTGCCTCGCGACGGCGCTGCCGACGATCGCGTCCGAGATGCTGCTGTCCGGCGAGGACCTGTTGCCGCAGGCCGACCCTGCCTCGCTTCCACCGGGACCGCCCGACCCCGCCGCACGCGGGCACGATCCGTGGCGGGCCGACCTGACCTTGTGGAGCTGGATGATCAGCGTCGAAGGGGACCAGGGCGTCGCCGGCCGCGTGGCTCAGACCAGCGCCAGCTTCCGCGACATCCTCCGCGACTCCGATTCCGTGCTGGCCTTCTCCGGCCGAGTCGAACTGGCGTACCAGCGCTGGGGCCTGTTCGTCGACGGCATGTACGCCCGGCTCGGCGCCGACGACGTGCCCACCGCCCCCGGCTTCCCGGACGTGGACATCACCTATGAGATGGCCTTGGTCGACTTCGGCGCGATGTATCGCCTCATGGACTGGCAGCCCGGCCTTGCGGCGGTCGACAACCCGCACCGGCCCTCGCTCGACCTCTACGCCGGCGGACGCTACACCGACGTCGGCCTGGACCTCGACCCCTCGGGACGACCCACCCTCCACCAGGGCTTTGACTGGATCGACCCCATCGTCGGCGCGAAACTGGTTCTGCCGCTGTCCCGCCGCTTCCACATCGCCACCAACGCGGACATCGGCGGATTCGGCGCCGGCTCCGACCTGACCTGGTCCGCCACCGCCGTCCTCGGGTACGACTTCACCCTCTGGGACAACCCGATGTCACTCTACCTCGGCTACCGCGCGATCGGACAGGACTACAGCAGCGGCAGCGGCGCCGACCGCGTCGTCTGGGACGTGGTGCAGCACGGCCCGCTTCTGGGCCTGTCGATCTCGTTCTGAGGCCCGGTGCTCCCTCAGCCCCGCGCTCGCCGGCGCCACAGCACCGCCGGGACGAGCAGCGCCAGCGTCGCCGGCTCCGGGACGGTCGCCGAGCCCACGCCCGTGCCGAAGTTGGCCTGCCAGATGCCCAGGTCGAAGGCATCCACGTCGCCGTCGTTGTCGGCGTCGCCGTCGGCTATGGTCGCACCACTGGTTGTGCCAAAGCCCGATTGCCAGACGCCCAGGTCGAACGCGTCGACGTCGCCGTCGCCGTCGAAGTCACCGGGGATCGCCGACCGCAGGATCCCGGTCGCCTGCTCGAAGATCCAGGTTCCGCTGGTGAACACGCCACCGCCCCGGTCGACGAACGGCGGGGCCTGCTCGTCCAGGAACGCGAGGCCGAACGTCTCGCCCCAGCTCACGTCGAGCGTGTCGACGCGGACGAGGTTCCAGGCGCCGAACTCGTCGTTGACGCGCGAGGCGTCGATCCGCAGCAGGCCGTCGAGTTGCAACGCGCCGGTTCCGGTGAACGAGTGGCCGACACCGTTGTCGAGCAGGCGCATCCGCAGAGCGCCCTCGGCGTCGAGGATGAGCGTGCCGTCCTGGATGGTGGTGGTGGTGCCGCTACCGTTACCGCCGTAGGTGTTCTCGTCGCTGCGCAGGATCAGCGTGCCCGGACCGACCTTGGTCAGCGACGCGCCCAGGCCGGTGGCGGTGATGTTCTGGCTGACGCGGAGGGTGCTGTCGGCGCCGACCCCGATGGCCGCGTGCCGCGCGAGGAAGATCTGACCATTGCCGTTGCTGATATTGGTTTCCTCGCCCGGTCGGTCGACGTACAACGCGCCCACGCCGCCGACGCCCTGGCCAGCGAGGCTCAGGATGCCGTTGGTGGCGCCGTATCGCGTGGCGCCGTCGGTCAGCTCGAGCGTGGTGCCGTCGGTGACGGTGAAGGGGTTGAAGGAGTTGCCGGCGGCGTTGGGGTGTGTCAGGCGCAGCGTCCCCTGCTCGATGACGAATCGGCCAGCGGAACACCCGAACGCGCCGCCGAAGCCCCAGCCGCCGCTGCCGCCGTTGTCGCCGCCCAGGGCGAGCGTGCCCGCGCCGGTCTTGTTGTAACGCGTGTTGCTGGGGCACGGCTGGCCGCGCAGCCGTGCGTCGATCGCCAGCGACGCGCCGTCGGCGACGTGCCACGTCTGCTGGCCGCCGGTGGCGATCAGCTCCGGCGGTTCGCCGCTGCCGTTGCCCGCGCCCTCGATCGTGTGCGCGCCGGCGAGCACGCTCAAATCCATACTCGCCCCGCCGTCCAGCGTCAGTGGGTTCACGCCGGTAACGTGGATCGTGACCGGCTCGGTCGCGCCCGCGTTGAACGACAGGCCGTCGATCGTTGCGCTCGCGGACAGCGTCACTCCCAGGTTTGCGGCCCCCTCGCTGTAGAAGACGGCGGTGTCCTCATCGCCGGGCGTCATACCGCCGTCCCAGTTGTCGGCGGTGTGCCAGTCGCCGTCCGTGCCGCCGGCCCACGTGATCTCGTCCGCGCCGGCCGGCGTGAGCACGAGCGTGCCGACGAGCAGCAGCCCAACCGAACCCGATAATGAACGAGCGATAGCGGTGTGATGTCGGTGAATGGCTCTCCACTCCACAAAATGACGTGCTGAACTCGACGCAAACTCGGGCGAGCGTGTCGTCGCCCGTCCACCCCACGCTTCCCGCACGATCCAAAAGCAAATTCATTCATATTGTATCGCCGCGCCTGGACGGCACAAACCTTTCCCACGCCATAGATCGAAAAACCGCGTAACGGTGGGTGTGAATATGACCGTGTGATCCGAGCCGGGTGCCGCGGCGCGCGCACAGACTCGCCGATTCTTCTATCTATGGGGGCAAGCAGTTGCGGAGACAGGAGGGCAGGAGATGAGGAGGAAGAAAAAGGCAGGAGACAGAAGGTGGGAGAGGCAAGACGGAAAGGATGGGAAGCCGGGACGGCTTGGGCGATGGTTCGTCTTTACGCTTCGTCAGTCCGTCACCGGTTACTGGCCACTGGGCCACTCGCTCGCTGGCCACTTCTCCGCATCTGGTCCGGTTTGGACGAGCGCGCCGGCAAAAGCGGACCAGTTTCCCGACCAGTTCGAGACCAGTGTCAAGACCAGTGGTCGGCAAGGCGTGGCAAGCGGACGAAGCGACGCGGCTCAGCCGCGGGTCGGGGCGGGCCGTTCGGCGGCGGTGTCGAGAAGCGGGAGCAGGTCGGCGGGGTGGTGGACGATGGCGTGGGCGCCGCCGCGGCGGAGCTCGGGCTCGTCGCGGAAGCCCCAGGTGACGCCGACGGTGAACATGCCCGCGGCCGCGCCCGTGCGCATGTCGGCGTCGGTATCGCCGACGTACATCCAGTGTCGTGGGGAAATGTTCAGGTCGTCGGCGATGGCGAAAGCGGCGGCGGGGTCGGGCTTGAGCGGCACGTCCGGCCGGGCACCGCGGACGGCGGCGAAGCGGTGGTCGGGCAGGAGTTGGCCGACCACGCGGACGGTGGCGTCGTGCGGCTTGTTGCTGAGCACGGCGAGCGTCAGGCCGCGGTCGGTCAGGGCGTCGAGCAGGTCGGTGATGCCGGGAAACGGACGGGTGTGGTCGCGGTCGTGCTCGGCGTAGAAGGAGCGGAAATGCTGGATGAACTCGGGAACGAGCGCGGCGTGTTCGCGGCCGAGGGCGTCGGCGGCGAGGGACTCGAGGCCTTGGCCGGCGAGGTAGCGGTATCGCGGCGTGGGGATGGCGGGGCGGCCGAGCCGGGCCAGCGCGAAGTTGGCGGCGTTGGCGATGTCGTCGAGCGTGTCGGCGAGGGTGCCGTCGAGGTCGAACATCACGGCGAGGCGGGTCATGGCGGGCAGTGTAGGCACTCGGGGTGGAAGGTGGGCAGCGGTCGGGTGTGGGCGAAGAGAAGCGCGGGGCTTGGCGGCGCTGCACGCCGGGCGTTGGACTTTTGCGTCGGGTGTCGGGTGGGTTTATGCTCCGACCGGTCGGCGGGACCGCAAGGCTGGTGGGCACGGGATGAAGCAGACGTCACGCGAGCAGATCGAGGAGGCGTTGGGGCGGATCCCGACGGGGGTGTTCGTGCTGACGGCGGAACACGAGGACCGTCGCGGGGGGATGGTGATCCACTGGGTGCAGCGGGTGTGCCGGGAGCCGCCGATGGTGTGCGTGGCGGTGGCCAAGGGCGAGTCGATCATGCCGCTGCTGAGCGAGTCGCGCGCGTTCGGTCTGTGCCAGTTGGCCGAGGAGGATCGGCTGACGACGAGGCGGTTCGCGTCGATGAGCGAGTCGGTGGAGGACCCGTTTCTGGGCTTCGAGCTGAGCAAGGTCGAGGGGCACCGCGTGCCGGTGCTGGCGCATTCGCTGATGTATCTGGAATGCGAGCTGGTGTGCCACATGGACGTGGAGGGGGACCACGACCTGTTCGTGGGTCGGGTGAAGGCGGCGGGTTGCGGCGACGGTCGGCCGCAGATCCGGGTGAACGACGAGCCGTCGCCCTCGCACTCACGCGGCTCGACGGGGTGAGCGGCGTGACGGCCGGGCCCGCGCCCGCTGAGCCCGCCTACGCTTTTCGAGCCATGGCGCACATGACACAGACGGTTCCCATCTCGATCGACGATCCGATCAACGCGCGGATCCTGGCGGTGTCGGAGGATCGGGTGCAGGGGTTTCACCGTGACCCGATCGGGTGGATCGCGCGTGAGGCGGGGCTGGACGAGGCGGTGGTGATCGAGCGGCTGCGGGCGATGCTCGAGGCCGGGACGATCCGGCGGGTGCGTCAGACGCTGCTGACCACGAGCCTGGCGCCGGGGGCGCTGGTGGCGTGGCGGGTCCCGGCGGAGCGGCTCAACGACGCGTTCGATTTCATGTTCCGGCAGGACCCGTTCTCGGGGCACGTGGTGATCCGCTCGACGGACCGGCAGACGGCGGGGTCGGAGTATCGGCTGTGGACGACGCTGAAGGTCCCGGCGGGGTATTCGATCCAGAAGCACTGCGACTACCTGGCGTCGCAGACGGGGGCGGAGCGGTACAAGCTGCTGCCGGCCAGGAAGCTGTTCGCGTTGGGGGTGGGGCACGTGCGTCGGCGGGAGCTGGAGCCGGGCGCGCGGACGGACGAGCCGGCGCGGATGCTGGACACGGAGGTGGTGGAGCTGACCGAGCGACAGTGGCGGGTGCTGACGGCGCTCAAGCGTGAGCTGGAGCCGCAGGAGATCGGCCCGGGGCTGTGGGCGGGTCGCGCGGCCGAGGCGGGGGTGTCGCTGGACGAGTTCTGCCGAACGGCGGAGCGGCTGAGCGAGCGGAGGCTGATCGGGCGTTTCTCGACGTTTCTGGAGCACGTCAAGCGGTTGCGGGACGGGACGACGGTGACGCGGTACAACGCGTTGTTCCACTGGGCGGTGCCACAGGGCCGGGAGATCGAGGCGGGGCTGGAGGTCGGCCGGCACCTGATCATGACGCACGCGTACTGGCGTGAGGCGGGCCCGGAGTTCAACGGGGTGAACGTCATGGGCGTGGCGCACGGGCTGGACAAGGCGAGGCTGCTGGCGCACAAGGAGGCGATCGACCGTCACCTGGAGGAGGCGGGGATCGCGGTGCGATACACGAACGTGTTCTGGGGCGGGCGGAGCGAGATCAAGCCGAGCGAGATCAGCCCGCTGGCGTATCGGGATTGGTGCGAAAGCCGGGGGATCGATCCGGAGACGATGCGCGCGGATTGAGGGGGTGGATGGTTAGGCTAGAATCTGCATCAGAATGATTCGACCGGCATCGGAAATCTCGTCGGGTGAGCTGGGAGACGCGTGGCAGGACCAGGTGCGCGCGATCATTGCTCGCGGTGGCGAAGTGCTCGTGACGGAGGACGGTCGGCCCGTGGCCCGGATCCTGCCCGTCGACGCGGCAAAGGAATCGAGCGGCGACCCGAAGCGCAACCCGGCGCTGGCCGGCAGCGTGTTGTGGCAATCAGACCTGACGACGCCGATTAGCGATCCCTGGTTACTGGACGAAGGGGACGGTATCTGGGGACCGCCGAGTGATCCTGCTTGACACACACGTATGGATTTGGTGGGGGTCATTTATGGAGGCCGAGCTCTCCACGCGCGCACGCGGCGCCATTGAGCAGGTTGATCAGTTGTGCGTCAGCGCCATTTCCTGCTGGGAAGTCGGCAATCTCGTCGAACGTGATCGACTCAGGCTCAAGATGTCCGCCCTGGAGTGGGTGCGCGCGGCGTTGGCGCCCGAGAAGGTCGTGGCGATTCCGCTCACAGCCGAGATGGCGATTCGAGCGGCGGCGTTCGGTGAGCAGTTGCATCGCGATCCGGCTGATCGTTTTCTCGTCGCGACCGCGATCGAGCTGCGCGTTCCGCTCGTGACGAAGGACGCTCAAATCCAGCAGAGCGGCCTGATCGAGACGATCTGGTGAGATTGCAGGCGTCCCTATGGCATGAGTGAGCCCCGACAACGCTACAAGTTGACGATCGCGTACGACGGGTCGGGTTTCCACGGTTGGCAGAAGCAGGAGCCGGCGGGCGAGGCGCCGCTGCGGACGGTGCAGGGCGTGCTCGAGCAGACGATGGGGGAGCTGCTGCGGCAGCCGGTGAGCCTGATCGGCGCGAGCCGGACGGACGCGGGCGTGCACGCGATCGGTCAGGTGGCGCACGTCGACGCGGCGTTGCGGGTCCCGGTCGAGCGGCTGGCGCACGCGATCACGAGCCGGCTGCCGGAGGACGTGGAGGTGCGGCACGCCGAGCCCGCGCCGCCGACGTTCGATGCGATCAAGGACGCGGTGAGCAAGCGGTATCGGTATCGGCTGCACACGTCGGCGCATCGGCCGCTGGGTCTGAGGCACATGGTGTATCACTGCTGGACACCGCTGAACATCGAGCGGATGCGGGACGCGGCGGCGCGGCTCGTGGGCGAGCACGACTTCGAGGGCTTCAGCGCCGCGGGGCACGGGCGGCTGTGCACGGTGCGGACGGTCCATCGCTGCGTGGTCGAGCGGGCGAATGAGGACGAGGTGCACGTCGTGGTCGAGGGCAGCGGGTTCCTCTACAACATGGTGCGGATCATCGCGGGGACGCTGGTGGAGGTCGGTCGGGGACGGTTCGAGCCGGAGCAGGTCGATCGCGTGCTGGCGACCACCGACCGGCGCCTGGCCGGGCCGACGCTGCCGCCCAGCGGCTTGTTTCTGGAATGGATCCGGTATGGGCAGGGTGAATGAGTGATATGGCGATTGGGCGATCGGGTGATTGGCGAAGTCGTTCATACGCAGGAAATGACGATGGTCACCGACAGCGCATCCGCACCACCCAATCGCCCGATCGCGCGATCGCCCAGTGGCCTGACCGTGCTGCACATCATCACGCGGCTGATTCAGGGAGGGGCGCAGCAGAACACGGTGATGAGCTGCGCGGCCCAGGTTCGTGCGGGGCACGAGGTGCATCTGGCATACGGTCCGATCTACGGGCCGGAGGGCTCGCTGCTGGACGAGGCGCGGGCCAGCGGTGCGACGCTGCACGAGGTGAAATGGATGCGTCGTGCGGTGTTGCCCGTTCATGACGTGCTGTGCGAGCGAGCGCTGCGGAAGCTGATCCGACGGGTGAAGCCGGACGTGGTGCACACGCACTCGAGCAAGGCGGGGATCGTGGGGCGTTCGGCGGCGTGGGCGGAGCGCGTGCCCGCGGTGATCCACACGGTGCACGGCCTGCCGTTCCACGACCGTCAGCCGCGTTGGGTCCACGGGCTGTACGTGGCGCTTGAGAAGTGGGCGGCGGGGCGGTGTCATCACCTGATCGCGATCACGCCGCAGATGGTCGAGGCGTTCGAACGTGCGGAGATCGCGCCGGCGTCGCGGTTCGATGTGATCCCCAGCGGTGTCGACCTGTCGCGGTTCGAGGTGGATCGAGCGACGGTCGGCCCCGCGGCGCGCGAGGAGTTGGGAATACCGGCGGGGGTGCCGGTGGTTGGATTGCTTGCGCGGCTCGATCCGCTGAAGGGTCACGACGACCTGCTGGAGGTGCTGCCGCGCCTTCGCGAGCGCTGCGGCGACGTCCGGCTGCTGTTCATCGGCGACGGCTGGGACCGCGAGCGGATCGCGGCGCGGATCGCCACGCTGGGTCTGGCCGATCACGTGACGCTAACAGGACTGGTGCCGCACGAGCGGGTGGCGCGGGTGCTGACGGCGGTGGACGTGAAGGTGTTGCCGTCCTACCAGGAGGGGCAGAGTCGGACGCTGATCGAGGCGTTGTGCTGCGGCTGCGGGATCGTGGCGTACGATGCGGGCGGGATCGGGTCGGTGTGCATCGATGGCCAGACCGGTCGGCTCGTGCCGGTGGGCGACAAGCGGGCGTTGGGCGAGGCAATCGCGTGGATGCTCGAGCACCCGGCGGAGCGGGAGGCGATGGTCGGGCGAGGTCGGGCGCTGGTGCGTGAACGTTTTGATGTGAAGAAGATGACGGAGCAGATCGAGGACGTGTACAGGCGTGTGATCGGTGAGAACGCGAGTTGTGGACGTGGTCGCGAACGTGGACGTGGTCGTGAACGTGGTCGCTGAAGCGACCACGCCGGCGGGCGAAGCGACCACGCCGGCGGAAAGGTGTGAGGATGGCGAACATACTGGTGGTCGGGCCACACCCGGACGATCAGGAACTGGGCATGGGCGGGACGATCGCGCGCCTGGCGCAACAGGGTCACGACGTGCTGCTGCTGGACATGACCAACGGCGAGCCGACGCCGCACGGCAGCCCCGCCCAGCGCGAGAAGGAGTGGACGGCGGCGACCGAGCTGCTCGACGCGGGAACGGGCAGGGTCTCGCGACGCCTGCTGGGCCTGAAGAACCGCGAGATCGAGCACGCGCTCTCTTCGCGTCACCTGGTCGCGGGCGTCATGCGCGAGCATCAGGCTCAGATCGTGTTTCTGCCGTTCGAGGAGGATGCGCATCCGGACCATCGCGCGACGACCCGCATCGTCGAGGACGCCCGCTTCGACGCCAAGCTCAGCAAGATCGACCTGCCCGGCGAGCCCACCTATCCCAAGTGGATGATCTACTACTACTGCACGCACCTGCGTTGGGTGGCGAACCCGACGTTCTGCGTGGACGTCAGCGAACAGATGGAGACGAAGATCGAGGCGATCCGGGCGTACGAGTCGCAGTTCGTCACCCCGGAGAAGAACCGCCGCGTGGTCGAGTGGCTGCGGCAGATGAACGGCTACATGGGCAGCCGGATCGGCACGGCGTACGCCGAGCCGTTCTTCACGAAGGAGCCGCTGGGCCTGACGGCGCTGGACGCTTTGGCGATGTAACTCTACGGTGTGGGTCCCAGCGACCTACGATCCGCAGCGAGACGCTTCGGGATCGACGCGCCTTGGCGTGACACCGGGGCACGCACATCATCGGTACTCGATGTCCTGGACGAGCTGGCCGGTCTCGTCGCGGGACCAGACCAGGTGCGGCTCGGGGTGCAGGCCGGGGGCGTAGACGCGGGGGGGCAGGTCGTCGCGGACGGCGGCGAGCATCTCGAATCGGCCGTAGTAGCCGTTGTCGCGGACGAATCGGAACAGCTCGTCCT